>JBMFUT010000034.1:0-1793 GCA_049966395.1 Candidatus Micrarchaeia archaeon | reverse complement strand
GAAGATTACGGCGCAGCTACAAGCGTTCAGGGTATTGCCTCGAGGGCGGCGCAGCTTAGCTCAGGCGCAAGCGGCTACATGATGGACTACGCATTGCCTTTTCCTATATTGATAGGTGGGATATTCCAGCTTCTCAGCGGAGTAAGCTACAAGTTCCTATTCAAAAACGCTAAGCCCTAAAAACGGGCTTTGTCTGTTGTTTGAAAGCGCTTATCATATACTATTATACAAACCGTAAGCAAAAACGGTTAAATAAATAAAATTGGCAGTGTCAATCAGGGTAAAAATGGAGAGCAAAAAAGTATACTCCTCTTTGGAAGAGATAATTGCTCCGGAACACTCTGCATTGATAGTGTGGGACGTGCAGAACATGCTTGTTGGAAGAATATTCAACAGGGAAGAATTCATGCAGAACCTAAATATGCTCATCGCCGCGGCGAGAAAGGCCGAAGTACCGGTGTTCTTCACTAAGATAACCCCGCTCCCAGAGAGATTCGAGTCAAAGGCCAGGCTAGCCTCTATGAGAAACTGGGGCTCAATCGGCAATGACAAGAGCATGTTCGAGCTGGCTGTTCAGCCTAAGGATGACGAGATAACTCTCAACAAGAATACTGCAAGCATATTCGTAGGCACAAATTTTGAACTGATGGCAAGGAATGCAAGCATAGAGGCGCTGGTATTCACTGGAATTGCCACTGAAATAGGGGTGGAATCTAGTGCAAGAGACGCGCTGAACAGGGGTTTCTACGCTGTAGTTGCAAAGGATGCAGTTTCATCCGGAGACAAAGAAGCCCACGAAAGGTCGCTTGCAAACATGCAGAAGCTGCTTACAGTCGCAGACTCTGCCAAAATTGCCAGTATATGGTCAGGACATTAGGTAACGAAGCGCACAGTTATATTTGCAGCATTGCGAGAAATGCGTCATGCTCCCGTATAATAGTGAATTTTATGTCAAATGCACTAGCCACAGACTTTTATCAGCTTACGATGATGCAGGCCTTTTGGGAATCTGGATACAATCCAGATGCAACTTTCGACTATTTTGTGAGGAAAATACCATTGGGATCATATCTTGTTGTCGCAGGACTTGAAAATGTAGTAGAATACATAAAAAACTTGAGATTCGACAAGAAAGATATTCGATTTTTATCCAAGCATGGTTTTTATCCTGATTTCATAGATTACCTGAGGGAATTCAAATTTACAGGGGACGTATTTGCAATGCCAGAGGGCAGCATAGCATTCCAGAACGAACCGATAATTACAGTGACAGCGCCTATAATGGAGGCACAGTTAATTGAGACCTACCTTCTTAACAAGATGAATTTCTCGACGCTTGTAGCAACTAAAGCGGCAAGAGTGGTACAGGCGGCCAACGGCAAGGATATAATTGAATTTGGCATGAGAAGGGCGCATGGCGAGGGATACCTCGAGGCGACTCGCGCTGCATATGTTGGAGGTTGTAGTTCTTCTTCTAATGTCATGGCTGGAGTGCGCTACGGCATACCGGTAGCAGGCACAATGGCGCACTCTTTTGTAATGAGTTTTGAAAGTGAGATAGCGGCCTTTAGGGCCTATGCAAGCGTATATCCAGATAAAAGTATCTTCCTTGTAGACACGTATGACACAATTGAAGGAACTAATAACGCCATAGCCGTTGCGAAGGAACTTGAAAGTCTTGGCAAAAAGCTAATCGGCGTAAGAATAGACAGCGGCGATTTGCTTGTATTGTCAAAAAAAGTGTGAAGAATGCTGGACAGAGCAAATCTAGGTTACGTGAAAATAATGGCAAG
>JBMFUT010000033.1:0-4155 GCA_049966395.1 Candidatus Micrarchaeia archaeon | reverse complement strand
ATGGCTACACGCCGCCGTGAATTAGAAGCAAGAGATAGATCTCTCTTCTACAAGCGTATCTACTAATCAATGAAAGATATATATTAATATATCTTTTGGTTATTTTAATATTATGGACTACCCGATAGGAAGCATGCTCCGCGGCGAGAAGCTTGCGATCGCACAGCTTCAGGACACGCTGATCGAGATAATATACAATCACGTGCAGCCCGACGCTGTGCTTTATGGCGGTACCGCGGTATGGCGTTGCTATGGCGGAGGCAGATTTTCGGAGGACATTGACATTTATGTCTCTAAATCCTTTTCCAAAAGGCTGCTTCATGAGCTGAGAAAACACAATCTTACCATAGTTTGGAAGAATCCAGAATTGGAATCTAACGCGCGCATTTCAGATGGACAGACAAACGTGCTGCTTGAGGCAAAGACAGGCATGCCTGAGAGTGTCATAGCGCAGTATGAGAAGGTTGATGGTACACGTATGACTATATCGACACTTTCGCCGCTTGAGCTTGCAGTGAGGAAAATGGAAGCTTATTCGGGCAGGCGCTACATAAGAGACCTGTATGACCTAGTGCAGCTGACCAATTTCCTAGACAAAAACGATTACTATGTAAGGCAGAAATTCTCTGAATTCATAAAAGGCATGAAAGCGCCTGTGGATGAGCATATACTGAGGTCGCTGGTATACAAAGGATATGGCAATTATACATTTAGAGTGATTGCCGACTACCTAAAGAGGTGGTTGAACGAAGTATGAAAAGGAATTTGAAAATTATTTTTCGAGAGAAAATATATTCACGCTCGGCGACGCAAGGCGCTTTCTGTCGAAACTTGGCGCGTCAGACGCATATGTAAAGCTTTTCATCCACAACCAGGCCCTGAGGCAGAGGATCTTCGCGCTTGGCAACGGGTATTATACGTTCTCCAACAACGAGGCAGTCGTAGGATTCAGGTTCGCGCCCTTTTACTATGGTCTTGAGTATGCGCTTACTATAAGGAGGCTGTGGACGCAGATGGCCAATCCTATAGTTATAACTGCATCGAAAGCAAAGCCAGGCATGAAAGAGATAATGGGTCACAGGGTCATAGTAAGAAGGATAGCAAAGAGAATGATGTTCGGCTTTGAGTATGTAAAATATTCAGGCCTGTTTGTTCCGGTGTCGAGTATAGAGAAAACGATCATAGACTTCGCCTATTACAGAATCAGGCTTGGAAGCGAAGACATGCGCGCACTGCTAGGCAGCGCGGACAGACGCAAGCTCATGGTATACGCATCGAAGGGTGGCGCGCGAGTGCGAAGGACTATAGAAGCTATGGTCAAGTCGTATTAGCCGGCTACGACAAAACATAAGCGATGCGCTTGCAAATCCCTACCATTTAGAATGATATTCTGGTATACGCCGCCGTGATTAGTATACGAAGGTGACAATGTCGCCGTCTGCAAGTACGTGGTCCTTGCCAACCCTTGTCTCGAACTTTACGCTCTTGCCCTGAACGTATGCGAACCTGAGCTCCTGAGCCTTCCTCTCGTTTACCTTCTTTGCCACGTCAATCACAGTGCTGCCCTCCTTTACAATAACAGGCTTGTCGGTATCTGGGAGGGCATCCTTCGGCTTCAGGAAAATCCGGATTATTTTTAGGGCGGAAAATATCGCGTCCTTGAGCGCGCCGAGGTTGCTCCTGTCAGCAACGCTTATGCATATAGGCTCCATTCCTGTCGTTTTCTTGATCTCTTCCTTTGCTGAAGATATCTCATCGCTTGTCATCTTGTCAATTTTGTTCAGCACGGCTATTCCGCGTATGTAGACGTTGCTATTGGAAATGACGTCAACAAGGTCTTCCGCAGTAGCGTCTTCGAAGAATGTCACCTTTGCGTTGTAAATGCCCATGCTGCCTAGCACCTCCTTTATCTCTGCCTTGCCCGGAGCAATCTTCGAATTGTATTCGACCACAACGCCGCCGCCTGGCATCTGCTCAACGCTTATTTTTTTCATCCTTTTGTTGACCATTATCCCAAGATCCTCCAGCTCTTCTATCATCCTTGGCAGCACTTTGTATGTTGCATTGTCAACGACAAACATCACAAGGTCTGAAACCCTTATGACGCTTGCCACCTTCCTTCCGGCACCCCTGCCTATGTGCATGCCCTCTATGAGACCCGGCAGGTCAAGCAACTGTATCTGCGCGCCGTTGTGCAAAAGCATTCCGGGTATGACGTCAAGGGTTGTGAAGGCGTAGTCCGCAACCTTGGACTCGGCGTTAGTAATGCCGGCAATCAGCGAGGATTTGCCGACGTTTGGGGGGCCAACTATCGCAACTGTGGCATCGCCAACCTTCTTGACAGCGTAGCCTGAGCCTTTTTGCTTCCTGCCCTCGCTCATCGCTTTCTTCAACCTTGCGATTTTTGCCCTCAATATGCCAAGGTACTTGTCTGTCGCCTTGTTGTACTTCGTCTTGGCGTACTCCTTGCTGAGCTCGTCTATCTTTGCGGCCTCAGCGCTTTTCCTCTTTGTCTTTTGGGGCTCTTCAACCATCGTACACACTTTATTACAATTGTGAATTTATTTTTACCTTGATACAATGTTTTTCCATTTTAACAACAAATTTCGCACAAGTGCTAAATATGTTTTTACGCAATATTTTTAAATACTGGTGGATAAAATGGCAAAGAAGGGAAAGGGAAAGAAGAAGCGCTAGTAGCGCGATGATGTCTTTTTTCGGTTTTTGTCTTCTATTTTTTTTCTTGCGGAATTGCCTAGGCACTGGCGCCTGGCATGAATTTAGACAGCCTCTTCCTGAATCCCCTGTCATTCTGGAACATCTCCATTATCTTCTTCATCTTCCCAAAGTCGCTGAGGAGCTGCCGCACGTCCTTTTCTGTTGTCCCGCTCCCCATGGCGACTCTCTTTATCCTGCTCTGGCTGTGCATCAGCCTCTCGTCCTCCCTTTCCTCGATTGTCATTGAGCCTATTATCGCCTTGTACTTGCCAAGCTTCTCCTCGCTCTGATCCAAAAGCTCCTTTGGCGCGTCGCTTATGCCCATCATGCTCAATGTGCTTTTCATAGAGCCCATCTTGCCCATAGCCTTGAGCTGCGCGTAGAAGGTCTCGAAGTTCAGCTTGTCCATCTTTAGCTCTTCCGGCTTTATGTTGGCCTCCTTTATGGCCTCGTTTACCTTAGTAATGAGGGACTCTATGTCAGGCATGCCGAGCAGCCTGCCTATGTACTTCTTTGGGTCGTAGAGCTCTATTGCGTTGAGCTTTTCCCCAGTACCTATGAATGTCGCATTTACCTTCGCAGCGTTGACGGCGCTCAGTGCTCCGCCGCCCCTTCCTGAGCCGTCAAGCTTTGTAATTATGACGCCGCTTATCTTTACTGCTGCGTCGAACTCGGCAGCCTGCCTTCCCGCAACCTGACCGGTATCAGCGTTTATGACAAGGAGCTTCTCATCAGGCCTGAAGCTGTCAGATATTGCCTTGAGCTCTTCTATCAGCTCTCTGTCTAGCGCGTTCCTCCCGCTGCTGTCGCATATTACAACTTTCTTGTCGCGCAGCTTCTCCAGGCCCTCCTTCACTATCTTCCTGACATCCTTCTCGCCCTTTATACCGAAGAATCCCACATTCGCCTGCTTGGCAAGGGTTTCAAGCTGCTCGTAAGCAGCGGGCCTAGTGGTGTCGCAGCATATGAGGCCGCTGCTGAGCCCCCTGTCCTGGTAGAATTTGGCCAGCTTGGCGGCAGTAGTGGTCTTTCCAGAGCCGTATATCCCTAGCAGCAGTATGCGCTTGGGCGCAATCGTGGGCTCGTAGGCGGTGCCCATCATCTTGACAAGCTCGTCGTAGACTACATTAGTAATGTACTCCTTGGCGCTCACTCCAGGAGGCAGCTTCTCGTGCAGCGCAAGCTCTTCTATCCTTTTAGTGAATTCTAGCACTAGGCTTACTTCTACGTCTGCTCCCAGCAGCGCCTTCTGGAGCTCCTTGTTGAACTCCTTTATGCTCTTCGCGTCTATTATCGTTGCTCCCGAAAGCTTTGCAAGCGCCTTCCTGAGACCTTCTCCTAGATCCATTCCTACCATCGCCGCATGTTGAAAAATATGAAAACAGCCTATAAATATATTGCAAGAAATAAATATAAAGCCAAATATTGCTAAGGCTT
>JBMFUT010000032.1:0-4511 GCA_049966395.1 Candidatus Micrarchaeia archaeon | reverse complement strand
GCGGATAGCCGAAGAGCTTTACCAATGCAGAAAGCTGCACAGGCACGCCGTCTGCAGGAGCGGACTGCACAGCAGAAATCTCTATTCCCACCTTTTGAGCAGGCATAAGGGAAGTATGTCCGGAGAAGCGCGCCGAATACTTATTAAAAACAGAGCAGTTTGTTGCGTTTTTATACGGGCATGAATTTGCATAAAGATAAAGATTGCCTGCCACGTATGTGTTAATTGAGCTGCTTATGGGGAGATTCAAAATGCACACTATTGAGCCTCCGGAAGGCACGTAACCGGGCATGCATCTTGCCAAAGTAGTATTTTCGCCGTTTATATTTGCAACTATTGAAGGATTTGAAATTGGTATTGACTGCGTGTTTGTGAGGAGAAGGCCGATCTTTGTTGCGTGCATGGAGTTTGTAGCAAGAAACATTGCATCACACGTAACGCCGTTGGAGAAGACGCAATAGTTTGGCGTTAGCACATAAGGCACAACAACAAAATAATAGAGGGTTGCGATGAAAATCCCTATAAGAAGAAGAGCCCAGTCATAGGTGATAAGGAATTCCATAGCTGATTGTCCTTTCCCTCTCATGCAATCAACAATTATCTCAAGATAAATTTATAAGCATTATGCTAAAAAAAAAGGAAGCCTGAAAAACAGGCTTCATATGCTTTCTATGGTGAAGTCGTTCGTGTGGCTTCTTTCCTTCATCGGGTTTACCTCTCCTAGCCTGGGCTTCACCCCTGTGACTATGGACATTACTTGTATCTGGTCTTTGAGTTCTGGAATTAGCCTTGCGCCAAATATTACATTTGCATTGCTGTCAAGGCCTGCAGTGACTCCTTCACCTATGCGCGTTGCCTCCTGTATGGAAAGGTTGCTGCCTCCAGTAACATGCACCAGCGCACTCTTTGCTCCTTCTATGTCGAAGTTCATGAGCGGGTGAAGAAGAGTGGATTTTATAGCGTTTTCAACCCTGTCGCTGCCGCTGCCCGTGCCTATGTTTATCACTGCCGTTCCTGAATCCCTCATCACTGTCTTCAAGTCTGCAAAGTCGAGATTTATCAAGCTTGGCAGCTTTATTGTATCTGCTATGCCTTTTACAGCATTTGCAGTTATGCTGTCTATGAGCGCGAACGCCTTCTCCATTGGTATGTTGGGCGCGTAGCTGAGAAGCCTGTCGTTCTCTATTACAATTGTTGTGTCTGCATTCTTAGCAAGCTCTTGCAAGGACCATTCTGCCTTCTCCCTCCTGCTCCTTTCCAAGGCAAAAGGATATGTTACGAAAGCTACTACAAGGCTTCCCTGCTCCCTGGCAAGCTTTGCTATTATCGGAGCTGAACCTCCTCCTGTGCCGCCGCCCATGCCGGCGCATAGGAATATGAGATCATAGCCGCTTATAGCTGCGCTTATCTCTGCCGCGCTTGCCTCAGCCGCCTTTGCGCCTATCTCCGGGAAGCCGCCTGCTCCAAGGCCCTTTGTTATGTCCTTGCCTATCAGTATCTTCTTGCCTGCGTTTATTATGTTGAGGTGCTTGGCATCGGTGTTTATTGCAATCGTATCTGCACTCTTTATTCCCATCTTGTAAAGTGTGTTGACCTGGTTGGAACCCATGCCTCCAGTTCCCACAACTGCAAACCTAGACGAATAGTCTTCAAAATTTATCTCTTCCATTATATCACCCAATTATCTCTATGTCAGACGGGAATTTCTGCTTCTCCCCTTCTTCGAGCTTGTCTACTATGCTTGCACCCTTTACGCCAGTGACTATTGCCACTATCTCTATCATGTCCTCGTAGCCAGGCATGAGCCTTGCGCCCCACTTTACATTCGCCTTCGGGTCCATCTTGTCTGTTATTATCTCTCCTGCCTTTATCGCGTCACCTATGGTCAAAGAAGAATCTCCCGATATATGTATAAGCGCACCGGTTGCCCCCTCGAAATCGACATCAAGGAGCTTGTTCTTGAGCACCTGGTCGGCAGCTATGGCAACCTTGTCATTGCCCTTGCCTGTGCCTACAGATATGAAGCCCACGCTCTTTCGGCCCATTATGCTCCTCACGTCTGCAAAGTCTATGCTTATAAGGCTCGGCTGGGTTATAGTCCAAACAAGCCCGCCTATTGCCTTGGCGAGAACCTGGTCTGCCAATGCAAATGCCTCGTTCATCGGCAGGTTTGGCACAAGCTTGAGCAACCGGTTGTTGTCCATGATGATGACACTGTCGCTGTACTTTCTGAGCTCCTGTATGCCCTCCTCGGCCTTCTGCTTCCTGCTCCTTTCCAAATCGAAAGGATAGGTAACCATAGACATGACGATTGCGCCCTGCTCTTTTGCTATCTGCGCTGCTACAGGAATTGAGCCTGTGCCTGTGCCTCCGCCCATGCCAGCGCATAGAAAGACAAGCTGCGCACCCTCGAATATCTTCTCCAATGCCTGCCTGTCGGATTCCGCTGCCTTTCTGCCTATCAGCGGGTCTCCGCCTGCTCCAAGGCCCCTTGTCAGGCTTTTGCCTATCAAAACCTTGTTTATCTTATCGTCAATAACCTTGAAATGCTGTGCATCCGTGTTTACGGCATAAAGCTGTGTTCCCTTAACGCCAGATTTTAAAAGCCTGTTAACAGTATTGTCGCCTGCACCGCCGAAACCGGCAGTAACGATCTTTATTTCTTCAGCAGCAAACTCGCCGCCTTTACCAGAGGAACCGCTGTCCCTTCCAAAGACACTATCTACGAGGTCGTCCATAGAATCACCTAGCTAATAGGTTTTCGATAATAAAGCTTAAAAATGTTGTTGCAGTTTTTTCTATAGTGGCATATACAATGATTTCGACGACAAAAAATTTTTTGTAAATTTGCATGCAAAAAAAATTTTTCTTACACTACGCAGATTGTCGAATACAGTCGAGTGCGTTCTTTACGCAGTCAAAGCCTTCCTTTCGACTCTCCCGTGGAAACCCCTCTGGAGATGATGTGCGAAATGCGCAGCGCCTCGATTATGCGCGCGGCCATTGTGCTGTCAGGTGCATATATGCCCTGAAAGTAGAATCCGTTTAGGTATGCAATGCTTTCAGATGAGACCCTTTCGACAATTGCCTTCCTAAAAGAGACGTCCTCGCCTTTTTTCGAGGCAAACGCATCCAGCGCCTCGAGAAGCAGCTCCTTCCTCGGCTTTTTTCTTGTTGCTATTACAAAGCCAGCGCGAAGCATGCCAGAGAGCTTGTAGACGTCAACTACATTAAGACCTGCAAGGGCTATGCCATTGAAGGCAAGGATCCGGATTTGCTGCGAGAACCTAGACTTCCTGAACATGCGCGCCAGCTTGGAAGTGGAATTGGAGCCGTTTACTTCAATATTAGTTGAAAGAAGCCCTTCGATAATGCCCGAGCGGTATATGACGCATGAAACAAACGCAGTCTTTGAGGACAGCGGGCCTGAAGTAATAGCGGCAATGCGTATTCCGTACTTGCAGTCCACATCATCACCTGGCAATGTGCAAAAACTGGCACGGTTGTCGCACTTTTGCAGGAAGCCAATAGCAATACCTCATGTGCAAGGCAAGCAAATGCTTGAAGATGAAGCAGCTTCTGCACGCTTCATGCTTGCCTTGCAAGAGGCAATACAGGCAAAGTCCTCGTCTACCTTTTACTAAGCTTCCTCTTCATTTCCTCTATTTCCTCCTGCAGCTCGGCGATCGCCTGCTCAAGAAGCTCGTGGGCGTTCTTTTTCTCCGCAACCAGCACAAGCTCGGGATTTGAGATTTCAGGATGCTTCTGCACCGCCGCAGCCATCTCGACGCCTTTCATTGAAGACAGCTTCGATGCAAGAAACTCTGGAATTGTCAAATCCTTTTCGGAAAAGCTTACCGTCAGCTTTTTACCTGTGTCTTCTATTATAGAAACCTCCATTGCCACCACTATTTGATTTATCAAGAAATGCTTCTATGGCCTTTGCGTCGCCGTACAGCGAGCTCACCTTCGTGGTATCAACGTAGCCGCATTCGCCACATTTCAAGGCAGACTGGTCTACCTTCTTCATGAAGGCGTTGCATAATGGGCACGACGAATATACAACGCCAAGCTCCGGATCCCTAAGCTCAAGTATGTAGTTGTCCTTCTCGTTCCTGTATATGTACGCCAGTATTATGTCTCCTACGTTGAAATGCACTAGCGCCCTGCCTTTCGGCGCCACTATCTTGCCGCTCTTGAGCGCAACATACTTTGTGCTTCCCTGCCTGTAATCGCTGATTTTCACGAAAAGCACGGTGCGCAAATTGTCTACAATCTCTCCAAGGATATACATGCCTGCGTTGAAGGTTGCAACATCGCTCAGCTTCTTGGCTATCGATACCTTCATGTTGGCAATATTTGGAAGCCCTGTAAGCATTGAATAGATTGTGCCATCTTCAAGATACGTTCCGGCAGAAGGGATTCCCTCTTCTTCCGCCGCCAGCGCCTCTCCGGGTATTGCAATTGCCATGATAAGATTTAAGAAAAGCAGATATTTAACACTTGCGAGC
>JBMFUT010000031.1:3428-5363 GCA_049966395.1 Candidatus Micrarchaeia archaeon | reverse complement strand
ACGCAAGAATGCAGTAACTGCCACAACATAAAGAAAGGGGAGGAGAGGCTGACCCTAGAGGACAGGACATATCACTGCGATGTATGTGGCTTGACAATGGACAGGGACGAAAACGCGGCAAAGGTAATACTCAAAAGAGCGAAACTTTTAGAAAAAGTTTCATCAAAAACTACCCTCGGGCAGAGGGAAAGTCACGCTCAGGGAGAGAGTGTAAGACCTCAAAGGGAGGCAGTTCTCCAGGAACTGAGAACCGATAAAACACATCCTTTGCAGGATGCGGTGAGCGTATGAATGCAAAGGAAGCCCACACCATTTATGGGTGGGTGGATGTCACAAAATTAGTTACCATAATTGCATTAGGCGCAATAATAATTATATTTTTAATTTTATTGCTACCCAAGAACCAAGTTAATACGACGCAGCAAGGCAACAGGCAAAACGCGAATGTGTCTTTAGCTCAACCACCAGTGTATCAGCTTGATGGTAATGCGAAGCGCGCCTATGCATTGAATATTACGATTAATCCTATTAACATCAACGTTAGCGAGGCAATTTTTGCTACCCCAACCATTTACAACAACCAGCTTTTCGTGGCAACATTCGGATTGTTCAAATACTTGGATTCGCAAAGGTATGACTTAACTAATGGCTCAGTTATAGATATAAACCTGAGCTCAGGCAAGGTTGTTTGGAGGCACAATTTTCCAGATCAAATAATGACACAACCCCTCACTGTTGGTAACACTATAATCGTAGCTATGGGGAACAACCTGGAGGCGCCGAAAAAATATTGGAACTACGCTTACGGCATAATTGCACTTAACATGTCAAACGGCAAAACAATATGGATACGCAATATGACGTGGACTAACATCGCAACACCGGCATATTACAATGGCAAAATTATCGAGCCTCTGATGGGTGGAGGCGAGGCAGTTGTGCTGAATGCCACAACAGGTAACTTAATAGCAGACATTTATACTGGTCTTCCTACGACATTGTCTTCGCCTCTGATTGTAAATGGGGTTGCTTATTTTGGTGCCGGAGTAGCAAATTTTTCTGAAGGCAACGAATCATCGCAGACGTTTTCATTCTATGCCGTAAATCTTACTTCTGACTCCACAATGTGGCAGATCAACTTCACGCATGCGGGTGGCGGAATAAATGATGTTTCGCCTGCATTTTACAACGGCATAGTGGTAACAGGCTACTTATACGAAAGCGTGTATGGAAATCCTGTAATTGTTGGAATTAATAGCACAAACGGCAAGATTTTATGGGAAGTAAATGAGACAAAAGTTGCAAACAACGTGTCCGTGCCAAATCAGCCCCCACTACTTCCAGGGACATCTATAAACTTCACTGAAAACTCAATTTCACCAATAACAATATGGCATGGCATTGCATATTCAGACTCAAATTTCTTTGGATACTTGTTTGCAATTAACGCAACCAGCGGCAAGCCGCTGTGGGCGATAAACACTGGGCAGTGCGAAAGCAATCCGAACGTCTATAACGGCACGCTGATAATTGCAAACGACAACGGAGTGATGTTTGTAGTAAATGCGACTACAGGTAACATAATAAACGAGACTAACATAGACATGCCTCACTTGGAGAATGAATTCGTGCTAACAAGTAACTACGCAATAATAGGAAGCCTCAATGGCATGATAAAAAGCATACCTATAAATGCCTTGCTTTCGAGGAACACACAGCTAACATAAGTTACCCAAGCATTCATGAACGAGAAATGACATAGAAGGCTTGAGCAGCTCCAGAAAGGCTTACCAAGTGCATTGATACTCCAGAAATTGTCTGCCGAGAGGATCCTATGCAATAAGTTTACAAGGCGAACCTCTTATGCCCTATGCCAACCCTAAAAAGTATTAAATAAACTTTGCCTTATTATACTATGCAAAATGGCATTAGCGA
>JBMFUT010000031.1:0-3328 GCA_049966395.1 Candidatus Micrarchaeia archaeon | reverse complement strand
TAAAAAGTATTAAATAAACTTTGCCTTATTATACTATGCAAAATGGCATTAGCGATGCTTCTGTTGGTGATAAGCTTGAAGGAGCAAAGCTAAGCATGTCTCACATAAAAATAATGCTCATTGCAGGATCCAGCTTCTTCACAGACGCTTACGACCTTTTTGTTATCGGTGTCGTACTGCTTATACTAAAGCCAATATTCTCGCTCAATGCAATTCAGCTCGGCATGCTGGCCAGCGCCGCGCTGTTCGGTGCAGTGATAGGCCCCACGCTATTCGGATTTATAGGTGACAGATACGGAAGGCGCTATGCATACTGGATAACTGTCTCAATACTGATAATAGGAGCGATAGGTTCAGCGCTTTCGAATTCATACATTGTGCTGCTGCTCTGGCGCTTCCTACTAGGCATAGGAATAGGCGGTGACTACCCTCTGAGCTCAACTATAGTAGCAGAATACGCCAACAAGGACGACAGGGGCAAGCTAATATCCTCTACATTTGCGATGCAAGGATTTGGAATAGTCGCAGGCATAGGCGCCGCCTTCGTACTGCTTGCAATGAGCGTCCCCTATGCAATTGCATGGAGGCTGCTGTTAGGATTCGGCGCTATACCGAGCATAGCGATACTATATGCAAGGGCGAAGATAAAAGAGACTCCGCTGTACAGCATTTCCAAAGGCAATGTAGGAGAAGCTATGAAAGCAGTTGAAGAAGTCATATATGGGCGCAAAGGTTATGCCGAGAATGTGAACTATAGCAAATCATTTCAGAGCAGTATAAATGCTGCAATGTTCGTAAAGAAGAGATTCAACATAATATTCGCCACGGCAGTGGCATGGTTCCTGATGGACATATCATATTATGGCACGGGAATCTTCACTCCCTATTTGGTGAGCACTCTAGGATTCTCAGGAGTTTTCGCCTCAGTAAAGGTTTCATCCCTCGTGCTTTTCATCTTTGCTGTGCCAGGCTATTGGGTTGCTGTCGCACTCATAGATAGGCAGGGAAGAAAATCTATGCAGGCGATAGGTTTCCTAGCAATGGGTGTTCTTTTTATATCGATAGCGCTCTTCGGCTCTCTGATCCTTAAAATGTCAGTAGCTGCATTCATGCTGCTCTACGGGCTGACCTTCTTTTTCACCAACTATGGCCCAAATACCACGACCTACGTCTACCCAGTAGAACTTTACCCTACGCAGTTCAGGGCCACAGGCCATGGCATAGCTTCTACTGCCGGCAAATTCGGCGCAGCGCTCTCCGCGTTATTTTTTCCTGCTTTGCTTGCCGATATGGGCAAATACGCCCTGATAGGGATGCTCGGTGTCATAGCCCTTTTTGGATGCGCCATGACCATATTGCTTTTGCCTGAAACAAAAAAGAAGTCATTGGTGGAGACCTCCAAGGAAGCGGAGCTGGCCCTTGTGACTTCTACACTCGCAACAGACTTTTCCTCCTTGTTTAAAAACATAAGCGAGGCTTCAGAACTGCTCGACAAGGCGCTAGCTGCAGACACAATACCTGATGCCAACCGCGTTTTCAAGGCAATAAAGCAGAAGGAGCACGATGCTGACCTAAATGTGCACGAGATAATGGACTACATAACCAACATACGCGTGAATGCGGTTGCATACATGGATATTTCGCACCTTGCCAAAAGACTTGACGACATAATAGATACTATAGAAGCAGTTGCCGCAAGGATAAGCATCTACAACATGACAAAGCCAGATGAGAGCATGAGGGAACTTTCAGGTACAATAATAAAATGCGTGTCGTTCGTCGGCGAGGGCATAGCGGAGCTCGGAAGGCTTGAAAGCACAGGCAAAAACAACCGCATATCATATGTCTACAAGGAGGCGTCTAAATACGAGAATGAGGCGGACGACTTGCTTCGGGACGCGCTCGGCAGAATAATGAAGGAAGGAAACGCAAAGAAGATAATAAAATACAAGGAAATATACGAGAGCATGGAGGCGGTGACGGACAGGTGCATCGACTCGTTAGACATAGTGAGCGACATTGCCCTCCGGTATCTCTACGCTGGGTAGCATCAGAGCTCTATTTTCTTTACCTCGAGCTTGCTTATTGGTGCGATGTTCTTTACCCTGCCTATTGCATCAGTCTGGAAACTCCCGTCTATTACCGACTTTATAAATTCGTCGCTGCTCTTGGACGCTATGTAAGTCTTAGAGAATTCAGAAAGCGATTTCCTTATGGCTGTCTTTTTTGGTGAAGCAGTCTTGTTCCTTGTAACTACGAGAAGCTTGAGAGCTATTTCCTTGCCCTCTTTGTCCTTCAGCATATCTACTGTGTAAATTGCGCTGTTGTATCTTCTAACAAGCGAGTGCGTGTAGCTGTAAGTCTGCTCAAGGTAGTCCAATTCGGTCTGTGCGGAATTGCCATCGACGTTTTTGACGCGCAAGCCCACTGTCATGAAAGAGTGCGAAGGATTTTTGGTAAGCCAAGACAGGCTCACCTTTATCACACGGCCGATGCCGTCCTTTTCAGAGTTGGCAGGCATCTCCCCTATCACTTCTCCGCCAAGGATCTTTGGCGCGTATATGTTGAACCATTTCTTGCTCTTCCATTTGTCTATTTTTGTTTCCAAAGCATCACGCTCCTTTTATGAGCAGGGCAGCTTTTTCAGGCTCGTAACTCCAATCGTTAGGAAGAAGACCCTCTCTCTTGTAGTATTTTGTAAGCCTCCATATCTTGGCCTCTACCCTTGCAAGCCTAGTCTTTCCGTAAACATCATTGTGGTTTTTGGCTATGTGCTCCCTCATTCTAACAGCCTTCCTGAGCAGATCAAATAGATCGCTAGGTATTGGACTTGCAAGCCCTTCCTCCTCAAGTATGCTGCCAAGCCTTTTCCCAAAAACCTGCCTGATATACTTCACATTGTGCTCCTCCTTGAGCTTCTGTCCTATGAGCGCTTGCGGCATCTTCTGCTTTGCGTAGCCTACCGCCAGCTCCTTTATCTCCTCTCTTGTAAGCTGAAGATCTTCCGGGATCTTTCCTATTTCAACATCAGGCTTCCTTGACTTTGCCTTGCCGTGTCCTCCAGTATGCATTTTTGCCATCGCATCACATGATTACAAAGCGTTGATTATATATGTCTTGGCAAGAATTATAAACTTGCCCCATCAACTGCGCGCGCCAGACGACCGACGGCGCACCTGCTTCTGCAATAAAGAATAATATTGACCAAAAAGGTTTATTAATCTACTGCAAACGTCGTGCACCGGCGCTGTCCACAAATACGGTTGATATAATATTTAGGAAGTTGAATTTTTAAATACTCTTGCTTCGACTATAAATAAAACCCGCA
>JBMFUT010000030.1:0-5446 GCA_049966395.1 Candidatus Micrarchaeia archaeon | reverse complement strand
CCATTCTAAAGCGCGATGATTGTCTTTGTCTTGACTATGCCTTCCTTCGAGTCTATGTGCTTCAGCAGTATTTCCTTGAAGTGCGCGGAATCCCTCGCTATGACCCTGAGCATTATATCCTCGTCTCCAGTGATCACGTAACCTTCCCTGACGAAGGCGTTGCCAAGAAGCTCCTTCAGGAGCTGCTCCTGCGTCTTGCCCAGCTTCTTCAGAAGGTCGACGTCTATGTTGACAAAGACGAAGGCAGTGAATGGAAATCCTGCCTTTGCCCAGTCTATGTCTGCCTTGTAGCCCTTTATCACGCCCTCTTTCTCGAGTTTCTTCATCCTGAAGTGCACTGTCGAGAGGCTCATGTTCAGCTTCTTAGCTATCGCGGTGTACTTTATGATGCCAGAATCGGCCATTGCCAAAAGTTCCTCGTCAATCTCCTCCATGATTGTATTTTATACTAATATATTTATAAATATTTCTAATAATATTGGAAAAAAGGCAGGATTTTTGGAGGAATATTTATATACTGGCAGAAGCGCAATAGATAACAGTGTTTACATGTACGATGGAATAGCCGAAAAGCTGCGGATTGCAAGCAAGGTGCTGAAGCTCAGCACAGACTTCTTCCAGGACAGGGGGTTCGTCCAGCTGCTCCCAGTGATGCTGGGTGCTAGCACGGATCCGCTAGGGCCAGACCCTGGCTCTTCTGTTATAAAGACGCCAGAAGTCGAGTACGGCGGCCAGGTGCTTTATACAATGAACTCGATGATACTGCACAAGCAGGTGGCGGTAAGGAGCCTGGGGAAGATATTCATAATGTCGCCAAACATAAGGCTAGAAAGGCCTGAAAGAGGAGCGACAGGGAAGCACCTCTTCGAGTTCACCCAGATAGACTTCGAGATCGCGCATGCGAAGAAGGAGGACGTGATGCATATAGTAGAAGACTACCTTGAATACGTTTCAAAAGGCGTAGCAGAGAGTGGGGAGTTCCAAAGGCTTGGCATAGCGCCTTTTCAGTTCAAGCCTCCTTTCAAGGTATACACAACACATGAACTAGAAGAGAGTTTCGGCAAGGACTGGGAACTAGAAGCATCGAGGGCTCATGAGCAGCCTTTCTGGGCGCTATGCCACAAGCGCGAGTTCTACGACAAGGAAGACGAGGGCAAGCCCGGTCACTATCTAAACTACGACCTTGTCTACCCGCTGGGCTTCGGTGAGGCGCTGAGCGGCGGCGAGAGGGAGTTCGAGTACGGCAGAATACTGGAGCGCATGGGCAAGGACAGGCTGAAGAAGGAAATCTATGCTGCCTACCTCAAGGAAGCAGAGAAGGGTTTCGTGCCTTCAGCAGGAGGAGGCCTTGGAGTAGAAAGGCTGGTGAGGTTCCTCACAAAATCGAAGCACGTGGGGGATGTGCAGCTTTTCAGGAGGGTGCCTGGCGAGGCAGTGAGCATCTGAAAGGGTAGTGATATGTGCAGGCTTTTTTGCTCGCTGTCTTCAAGTGAAATATCTCCATATAAAGAGATATTCGAGTCCAGGTACTCGATACTGAGGCAGGCTGAAGAAGAGGGGCACAAGGACGGCTGGGGGGCATATGCCTATTCCGGAAGGCACCTGGCGCTTCTTGCGCGCGATACCATGCCGCTGCCCGAAACCGCGGAGGAGGCGAAGGCTATAGTGAAGGGCATAAGTTCCACATGCACCGGCTTTTTCATCAGGAAGGCAAGCAACCCGCTCAATCTTCCCAAGGAGGAGATATGGACAATAGATGCAACGCAGCCATTCACCTACGGCGAAATTGCATTCATGCACAACGGAGCCGTGAACGAGCCAAGGAAGGTGATGAGGGAGCTGAGCGAGCCAGGCAGGCTGCCAAGAAGCAACAACGACAGCGAAGTTTACTTTATAATCTTCATCAAATACCTTAAAGAGCTCGGCGACGCCTACAAGGCCTTCGCCGCCACTGAAAGGTTCATAGCAAAATCATATGAGAAGGTGAAAGAAGATAGCGACGCCGACAAGCCGGCGTACACGAGCCTCAATGCCATCGTTGCCGACGGATCGCACGTATACGCATTCAACAAGTACACAAGTAAATGGATAAAGTCGGTGTCAGATCCTGGCAGGGAGTTCTACAGGATGTGCTACAAGGAGGAAGACGGCAGAATGCTCATTGCGTCAGAGCCCACAGACGAATCCGAATGGCACGATATAGGCAACGGCATGTTCCTAGATGCATGGATAGACGGCGGCGAGGTAAAGCATTCCATGAAAAGCGTATGAGTGCGCAAGTGGAGCAATAACGAAATTGGCATTACAATGGCGCATTCGAAAGATTTTTTAGCAAGCTTTGATGCCGAAGAGCCGCAGACGTTACGCCACGTAGATTGTGCATCTTTCATCATGCCGGCATTCCAGCATTCATGCCCTCGTTTAGCACTTTCATGACCCTCTTCCTAAAATTGCCGCTATAATTTTCCAGATAACCTTCTAGCTTTGCCACGTCTATGGCGCTCGCCAGAGGGCCCATTGCTTCTTCCCTCACGCCGTGCCTGTAGTATACAAGGTCTATAAGCGTCTTCTCCGCGTCTGATACCGGCAGCCAAAAGTCGTAGTACTTTACAAAGTCAAATCCAAAGAAGTGCTTTGGATCTATCCTCTTTACTATATAATTTGCATTGGCGAACTTCCTAGGCCCCTCTCTTACCACGTTAGTAGTCATGACCACTGGGTTTGTCATCTGGGTCCAGAGGTTTCTGTATGATAGCGCATCTTCCAGTCCGTAGTAAAACGGCCTAAATGCGAAGCCGACAACTGCCAAATCGTTGTGGAATGTATAAACGCCCTTTGTTATCCTTATTATCTCGCCCCTCTTTATAAGGTGATTTATCAGCATCTTGAGGTATATCTGGCTTACGTGCATCTGGCTGAGCGCCACGCGCAGATCTGCCAGCGTGAAGACAGGATATTGTGTGCTGCCAAATCGCTTCCTAATTGTGCCGATGTATTTTGTCATGATACCTTGCCTCTTATATATTCAACAAGGCTTGCGAAGGACGGCACCGGACCCTCAAATATAAGATCCGCAAGCCTTGCCTCCTCCCGCTTGAGATCCTCCGGCCTGCTGATAGAAGATATGAATTTCTTTACTTTGCCTCCTATCTTTTTTGTGTCTGCATGATCAATCAGAATGCGAATGTCATACAGATCCGTTATCAGCCTTCGATCCGTATACGCGCTTATTTTCTCTTCTATCAGTGCCTCTGCAGGCAGCGTGAGCACATCGTAGAATGTGCCGTCAAGGTTTTCATACTGCCTTATGACAGGCCCTTTGTAGTATCTGTTGTAATTGATCTCTATCTCCGAGTAGATTCCATCCAACAGCAGCTCAATGAAAACAAGATTTCCGGTCTCCTTGAGCTTTATGACCTTGGCGTTGTATCTCGATGCAGCAGACTCTATGAGCCTTTTTACATTGTCCCATCTTTCTTTCGATGACAAGTATACATCTATGTCTTTCGAAAACCTCTTTCCGCCATAGCAACGCCAAATCGCAGTGCCGCCGTGTATTTCAGTGGTCGCGTCAGCCTCGTAAAGTATGCGTACAAGCACATCCTGAAAGAGTGCTACATCCCTCTGCCCCCTCTTCCTGAGGCGATTTGCCAGCGGTATGTTCATTTATTCACCAAAGTTCATACTATATTATAACTTTGGTTAAGATAAGTATAAAAATACTTGGTTTTATAACCAACGTTCATGCCAGGCGTCTGGTGGCGACGTGTTCAAACCTCTCGCTGTTGTGCCATACAGTTTCATACGCGAAAGTTACAGCTATAGCGCCCTGCATCTAGGCGGAAAACAAAATAACAGGAAATTATATAATTGCATAGAAGCATTAATAAGGAGTAGAAAATCCAGTTGTCAAGAGGGGGATAGACTGGCAGGCCTGCCGATCATGGCAGAAAACCTAACGGGTGACGTGCATGATGCGCTCCGAAATGAAACCTGAAACCAGAATGCAGCAGATGAAAGCTTCAGAGGTCAGTAATATCAGGGAAGAGCTTGATGCCATACGGCGCAACAGGAGAGCTGCTGCGTTAAGGTAGGAAGTGAGCATGAGCGTGAAGAGCAATGGCATGCTCTTTGGCAGCTCAAATGGAGCAAAAAATAAGCAAGGACCTGTGATGATCCGAAGCGCAATTCAAACGTACATCCCTGCAAACACTTTGGCATCATTCATCATGTTGTCTATTACAAGGTACTCGTTAGGCTGGTGCGCATTGTCAGGCAGAGTTGCCCAAACCGCAGAATCCATGCCTCTTTCCCTGAAATACTTAGCAACAGTGCCTCCGCCTATGCCAACCGCCTTAGGCGTTATGCCCTTTACTCTAGCTATTGACTTTGAAAGAAGCTTGACTATTTCGGAGTCTTTGCTTGTGGGCTTTGCCGGCTCCTCAATGTTGTATATTCCTACATCTATCCTGGCTCCTTCCTTTTTTGCAATCTTCGCGGCCTCTTTCCTTACTCTTTGCACCACGTCGTCAAGCTTGTAGCTTGGCAATACCCTGCAGTCCATGTAGAAAACCTCCTTGCCTGGTATTATGTTTACGCTGTCCACGTTCTTCTCATGCTTCGTGGGCTCGAATGTGGAGTAGCTCGGCTCGAAGAGTGCGTCTCTCCTCTTGAACATTTTGTAAAGGCCGCCCAGCCTGATAGCAAGCTCCGCCGCAATCCTGCCGGCGTTAATGCCCTTGTCTGGAGTGCTGGCATGTACTTGTTTTCCAGTGACAGTGAACTTGAGCCACAATATGCTCTTTTCAGCGACCTCTATGCTGTCCCCCTTCTCGTTTCCCCAGTCTGGCACAACGAACATGTCATTATTGCCAAATATCCCTTCCTTTAGTAGCGCTCTTGCGCCGTATTCGCTTCCTACCTCCTCGTCGGCAACAAGCGCTATTGCTGGAGCGTATGCTGTCTCTATGCCAAGATCCTTAAGCGCCTTCAAAGCAAAAATGCTTGATACTACTCCCTGGCCGTTGTCTGATGTCCCTCTTCCATAGATCCTGCCATTCTTGACGTATGCGTCGAAAGGGTCGTGGCTCCAAAGGCTCCTGTCGCCCTCTGAAACTGTGTCAATATGGCTTAATATCCATATCTTCCGCTTGGCCTTGCTAGGAATTGTGGCTATGAGGTTTGATCTTTTTGCCTTTGATTTGTCTAGGTAGTCATACCTCTTTACATTGAAGCCGCTTTTGATCAGGAATGATTGGAGCATGTCCGCCCTTCTGCCTTCGCCATTACCTCCGCTTTCCGGCGATATCGCCGGTATTGCTATCATGTCTTTCATAAGTTTTATCATATCTTCTTTGTAGGCGTCTATGGCATTGCCTATTCTATCGGCTTCCATTGGCTCACTATTCCATTTTTGCTGCAGAACTATATAAATAATTGAGCTAAG
>JBMFUT010000029.1:0-5455 GCA_049966395.1 Candidatus Micrarchaeia archaeon | reverse complement strand
TCATAATTTTACCATTAAAAAGTAAAAGATAAAACGTTATCCATCTTTCTCTCAACCATTATCTGCTTGCTGCTTTTACTTTTATGTATGCCTTTGTATTTTTCTGCAAAATTCTTTATTCATTTTC
Organism: Candidatus Micrarchaeia archaeon; assembly: GCA_049966395.1. Lineage (GTDB taxonomy): Archaea > Micrarchaeota > Micrarchaeia > Micrarchaeales > CABMGC01 > JBMFUT01. The sequence continues at coordinate 5,328 of JBMFUT010000029.1, read as the reverse complement.
CTCTAATCCAAGCACAAACTTTTTAAAAATATATGTTTTAACGCTTATATGAAAACGGGCGGGCGGAATTTTGGAAAAGAATCCAGCCCGAGGGTTTTTGTAAGGCAATCTACAGGGCTGGTTAAAAACGCAAGCTTTCTCGATGCCGTAAGCATTAACATAAGCAACATGTCTGCAGGCGCCGCACTAGCAACTATAGGTTTCACTACTGTACTTTTAAGCTCGATGGCAGGCGTCAACCTTGTCATAGCCTCTATCCTTGCTTTCATTCTTACGCTGCCGCAGCTCATCATCTACACAATAATGAATAGGCGAGTTCCAAGGACAGGCGGGGACTACGTTTGGACTTCCAGAATCTTTGGCGGTGCACTTGGCGGTTCTCTAGCGCTCATGGGCTATGTTTTCGAGACGATGGCGTATTTCGCGCTAATCGCCCTTTCAACAGTCTTTGCAATAGGCTCTGTTGGTGTGGCTCTAGGAAAAAGCAGCTTTCTTGGCCTTGCACTTCCAGCTAATACCTCTGGCTCTCTACCTTTGCTTCAGTTTATAATAGCAGCAGTGCTGTTTGCAATACTTATCTATATTAACATAGTAAGGCCAAAGGTCGGCTACAAGCTGGTTACTGTTTTTGTTTCTTTCGGAATAATTATGCTTCTTGTTTCAATTGCCGTACTTCTGCTTGCAGGTAGGCCGGGAGTAGAGTCATATATTAGCAGTTTGCAATCTACTGGGTTCAACGAAACGTACTCGCAGGTAGCAGCTTCGGGCGGCAATGGCGGCACAACGCTAAGTGCGGTCCTATTTCTGCTGCCTTTCTTCGCAATATTCGTATACCCTTGGATTGATGCTTCGCCTGCGATCTCTTCTGAGATAAGAGGCAAGAAGGGGATAAAGTGGGCCATACCTGTCGCATCGCTGATCGTCATGCTGCTCGTCACAGGCAGTTTTGCTGCAATGTACTACGCCGGCGGGACTAGGTTCATAAACGGCGCACTAAGCAATCCTACGCTTGTATTCGATTACTCTTTCAACTTCTGGACGCTCGCAATGGGCGTCTCAGGCTCTTATCTGCTTAAGGTGCTTATTGGCCTAGGCTGGATCGCATGGGATATCGCCATACTTGCATATGGGATTATTGTATTCTCTAGGTATGTCTTTGCAATGGCCTTTGACAGATTTCTACCTGAGAGGCTTGCACACATAAGCCCAAGATACGGCTCCCCTATAAATGCCCATCTGCTAGACCTGGCGATTACCGTGGTTTTGATAGCCTTGGCAACATTCATATACGGCCCCTTCTCATCGCTTTACGGTGCCGTTGTTGCGGCAATGATCTATTTCGCTTTTGTAGGCATAGCCGCAGCGGTTTATGGAATAAGAAACGAAAGCCAGGCTCTTACTAAAGGCGCATTGGTTGTTTTTGGCATACTCACAACTCTGGTATTTGCATACATAACCTATCAATTCCTTGCGTATCCAAGCATATGGGGAGGCAACGCACTCGCCTATGGCTATGTCGTAGTTTCATTCCTGGTAGGCATAGTGATTTATGCAGTGTCAAAGAAAAGGTATGCTAAAAGAGGAATAGACATAGGTCTTGCTTTCAAAGAGATACCGCCTGAATAGAGGGAAAGAATGCAGCCCAATGAATTGGAGGCAAGGTTGAAAAGCAAGATAAGAAGCATTCCAGACTTTCCAAAGAAGGGAATAATACTAAGAGACATCACTCCAGTTTTTCAGGACTATGAGCTTTTCAATGCCTGCATAGATGCCTTTGCGGAAAGATTTAGAAGTGCTGATTACGTAGCAGGCATAGAAGCAAAAGGCTTTATTCTCGGTGCTGCCCTCGCGCGCAAACTAGACATCGGCTTTGTTCCTGTGTATAAGAAAAATGATATCCCGGTGGAGAAGATAAGCAAGCAGTATGAGCTTGAATACGGCACAGATGTGCTTGAGGTGTTTACCGAGTCTGTGGAGAAGAGTAGCAGAATTGTCATAGTTGACGAGCTGATTGCGACTGGCGGCACCGCCCATGCTGCCGCTGAACTCCTGGAAAAGCTTGGCGGGCATGTTGTCGGGGCCGCATTTGTGATAGAGCTTGAGGCTTTGCACGGAAGGGACAAGCTTACGGGCATAGAAGTCTTTTCGCTTGTGAGGTATTAGCATGCTAGGATCAAAAGTTGCAAGGTTCTTTTTTGTGAGCGATCTGCACGGCTCATCAACAGTTTTCAACAAGGTCATAAACGCCGCTGAGTTTTATAGAATAGGCACAATAGTGGTTGGTGGGGACCTGACCGGCAAGGTCCTTGTGCCGATAGTAGAATCAGCTTCTGGCTATGTTTTGGAGTTTCAAGGAGAGCTTATAAGAATAAGAAAGAATGAAAGGCAAAAGCTTGAGGCTTTGGAGAAGGAGATAAGGGCAACAGGCGCATACTATTCAATAATGGATGAGAATGAGTATAATGAAGTGCTAAAAAATCCTAGGCTGATGGATGCCAAGTTTGTGGAAGCTATGAAGTCTAGCATCGATGATTTCTTCCAGAAGGCAGAAGAAAGACTTGGCGAGCTTGGCGCTAAAATGTACGTAATACCTGGCAATGATGACTATAACGAGGTGGCAGAGTATGTTGCCAAGAAGGCAGGCGAGTGTGTTGTACCTTTTGACAATAAAGTAGTTGAAGTGCAGGGCTATTCTCTGCTAGGTTATGGCTACTCCAACCCCACTCCCTGGAGAACCCCCAGAGAAAAGGAAGAAAAGGAAATTTATTCAGATTTAAAGAAGCTGGTTGAGAAGGTTGATGGCGAAAAAGCCATATATGTTATACACGCCCCGCCCTACAAAACAGAAATAGACAAGGCACCTAAACTTGGAAGCGACATGAGGCAATCTGCGTATGAGTTTCAGCATGTGGGTAGCGTGAGCGTTAGGAGGATAATTGAAGAAGTGCCGCCGTCGCTCAGCCTGCACGGCCATGTGCACGAATCAGGCGGCATAGATTTTGTAGAAGCTAAGAACAAGGCCAAAGTGCCAGTTATAAATCCAGGGAGTGAGTATAGCTCAGGGCTTCTAAGAGGGGTGATCGTTGAGCTTGAAGGAATGAGTCTTAGCAAGTATGTTTTCACAAAAGGATAACATGGCGAATGAGGAGCTTCTTCAGAAGGCGTTGCAAATAATAAGCGAAGCGGAGAAAAGGGGAATAGAGGTAAGGCTTCTTGGCGGTCTTGCTTTTGCCTATTTATCTGGCGCATCAGACGAGTTGAAAGTGTTCAAAAGACACTACAATGACATTGATTTAGCAAGCACTAGGCGCCAAGCGTCACAATTGAATGCGTTGCTTACTGAACTCGGTCTAGTACCAAACAAAGTTTTCAACGCTTTGCACGGCTATGATCGATTGCAGTTCTTCTATGGCCAAACAAAGGTAGATGTTTTCCTTGATGAGTTTAAGATGTCCCATTATCTTGACTTAAAAGCAAGGCTTGGCTTGTCACACGTTACAATTCCAGTTTCAGACCTGCTTCTTACAAAACTTCAGATACATGAGCTAACAGAGAAGGATATGCTTGACGTTGCTTCCCTGCTTGCAAAATTCAAATTCGGAAATGCCGATTCTTCCACAACCATAGACGCAGGCTATATAGCAAACCTTCTTTCAAAAGACTGGGGGTTCTACAAGACCGCCACTGATAACATCCGCAAGATAGAGGCGCATGTACAAGGCTTAAACATAAGCCAGGAAATAAAGAGCAAAATAATCGGCGAGCTCGGATACCTGCTCGGAGCTATAATGGAAAAGCCTAAAAGCGCCAGCTGGAAGATTAGGGCAAAAATAGGAGAGCGAGTAAGATGGTATGCGCTTCCTGAAGAAGTTGGTATAGCTGCGCCACAGCCCGAAGAGCTTTCATACAGGTGGGTAAGCTTTAGCGAAATGGACAAGATGGCAAAGGCAATAGCTGATAAGGTCCTGAGTAAGTATGGAAGGCCAGGGGCGATAGTCTACATAGAGCGTGGCGGAATGGTCTTTGGGACCCTTTTAGCAAAATACCTGCATGTTAGCAATATTGCCGGCTTGCAGGCGATTAGCTACAAAAGACTCGGCGAAAGAGGGAAGACAGTTTTGTTGCAGAGGCGTGTGGACATAGTACCAAAAGGGTATGTGCTTCTTGCTGATGACATCGCAGATACAGGCGAGACACTGAGGAAGGTTTCAAGCCTGCTTTCAAAAAAGTACAAGCTGATAACAGCTACTATTGCGTATAAGCCAAGATCGGTAGTTGCGCCAGACATTTATGGAATGAAAGTAGACAACAACACTTGGATAATCTTCGATTACGAAGAAAAGGAGGTTATGGACAGCCTTAACGGCAAAGTAACACCGATGGCTTTTGGAGCGGAGAAAAAGGCATATGCCCAAACAAAGGAAAAGTGCAAGCAGGTTGCTTCTGCTCTTGAAGCAAAATCATTCAAGCCCGATGCAATAATCTATTCTTTAGGCTCTGCAATAGAGGCAAGACTGCTGAGCGACTATCTGGATGTCAAGCGTGTGGAGGGAATAAGCAGCAACAAGGAGCTAAAGCCTCAGCTTGCCAAGCTTCCGAAAAGCAGCAGGCTACTTATAGTTGCAGGAGCTTACGAAGCGGAGAAAATAGAGAAGGGCATAAGAAGGATACGGCCCGGAATGAAGATAGAGATAGCAAATTTTTGACTAGCTTCTTTTAGAGGCTCCCGTCGCCATTTTCGCCAAGTAAAAATTGAGGAGGCAATAGGTTAAGACCTGGTCTGGGCGAGAGTTCGGTTTTTCTGGCAATGAGTCTATAGCCCTTACGAGATCCTCGTCTATGTGGAGAATGTCCTTAAGCTTTATCATTTCCTTAAGCTCTTTGCTATAGATCTCAAGCACCGCGCCTAGGTCTTGTTTATTTATAATAAATCTGAATATTTTTGCAACTTCTTCAACATCTAATTTTTCAAGTGCGCTTTTTAGCGTATTTATTTCGAAGCTTTCAGCATTTACGCCAAGCTCCTTGTACTTAACAGCAAGATTTGGATGCATTTCTGCCTGTTGCTGAAAGGAGTAATTGAGAAGCCCCTGAATAAGGAACGTTTTTGCCATTTCCTTGTCTATGCCCAAGCTTTCCAAGCTCTCACTAAAGCTCCTCTTTTTTATCAGCAAGCAATCGTGTATAAATTTGGTATGAAAAATTAAATAAATCTGCTTTTACTTTGCAGCATTTGTTTCTGCAAGCTTGCTTTTTCATAATTCTCTTCCTGAATAAAATCAAAAGCAATATATTTTGTCTAAGTAAACAAACTAAGGAGAAATATGG
>JBMFUT010000028.1:0-6117 GCA_049966395.1 Candidatus Micrarchaeia archaeon | reverse complement strand
AACGACTACAGCGGAAATTACGATGACGGAATGACGTCAAATACAATATACGATGAAATGTGGTCAAATTCATATCCAACGCCATAATTGCGCGCTGCTAGGTTTGCAATATAATAGAAAATCGTATTTTGTTTTTGTAAATTGCTCCAATCTCCAGTGGAGCATACAAAATCAGCAAATCTTCATCTATGAGCTTTGCCGTTTTAGCCAGGTTTTTCAACAGCGTCACATATATGCATAGCTTTATAAATGATTGCCTTCATAAAAGTATCAAGTAGTAAGGCGTCTAAAGCGCTAATTCTACAGAGGAAAGTATATGGAAGGAGACGAATTTGGAAGAAGAGACAGAGGCAGAGGAAGGTTTGACAGAGGAGACAGAATGAAGCCAAATTACTTTATGCCCAAACCCATAAAGGTTGGCGACGTGATAGAAGTCACCATAGAGGCAACTGCGTCCAAAGGGGACGGAATAGCAAAGAAGGACGGCTTTGTGATCTTTGTGAAAGGAGCAAAGCAGGGCGACAAGGTTACCATAAAGATAACCGACGTCAAGGCAAGGTTTGGCATAGGCGAACTGGTTAGCGGCGCATCTGCGTCAGCGCCAGAAGGCGAAGAAAGCCAAGAAAGCTCAGATGAAAGCTCTGACTCGGAAAGCGAAGAAGCATAAAGTCCAAGCATATTTTTTTTGTTTTTATTATTGCTATTTTTATATTTTTATTTTGCATGCTTTACGGTAGATTAGCATGCAGAGCAAGAAAAGCAATGGGATCTTCGATAAGGTATGCGATATTTTCTTCAAGCCTAGCTCAATAACAGGCAAGAAGCAGAGCATAGGCGAGTCGCTTGCGTTCTACTACAAGGCGAGCATACTCCCTCTTCTGCTTTTCATGGCATTTAGCTACATTTTCTTCTATTACAGGCCTGTGTACTCTTACGGGATACCGATGATGGGCATAATAAACGTGCCCTTCTTGGCAGTACTCTGGGCGATACTGCTCGTATGGGTTGCCATACCAATCAGCATTTTCGTTAACGCTTTCCTTTATCAGCTCATAGGCTACTATTTCCTAAGGCTGTGGAACGGCAGCTATGAGAAGACTTTCGCAGCAGTGATGTTTGGCGAGATACCTGTGGTGTCGCTCATATGGCTAATGCCAATACCCATTGCCAATGTCATATTCTTCATAGCGGTTCTATGGGGCTTTGGCGTGCTCGTCATAGCGCTCTCAGAGCAGCAGAAGATAACAAGGCTAAGGGCGCTTGGTGCCGTTCTGCTTACAGGGTTCGCAGTTGCGCTAATCGTAGTTATGGCTTTTGCTGCGATGCTGCCTCATACAGTGCCTATGCAAGGATTAGGATGGCCCTATCAATGACTTTAGCTTGATTCAAGCGCCGACCGTCTTCGGACAAGCTCTTTTCAGAGCTTGCCTATGTCGTTTACGACGTCTATGTCGAGCGCCTTTTCTCCTATCTTCCAGTTGGCCGGTATAACACATATGTGTCCGTCAGCTTCCTTAGCTTCGCTTATGTACTTCAAGCCCATCAGCGCATAATATACATGATTTATGTCCTTTCCAAGTGCGTCGTTGAACTGCGCGTAATACTGCAGCCTGCCCTGCGGGTCTATTATCACGAGGCCTCGCCTCGCACTTCCGGTCTTGCTATTAAGGAAGCCGAATGCTGAGCTTATCTCCTTCTTATGATCCTCTACGAGAGGTATCGGGCTGTTTTTTACCCTCGGCGATGTTTCCGACCACATTTTGTGGGAATATACTGTATCAGTGCTTATCGCAAACACGTCGGCGCCGTTTTTCTTGAAATCATCGTAGCGCTCTGTAAGTGCTTCCAAATCTGTGGCGCAAACAAAAGTGAAGTCTCCAGGGTAAAAAGTCAATATAGTCCATCTTCCTTTCTGCTTCGACATATTGAATTCGGCTATCTCCTTCTTCTCAGGGAACCACGCCCTCGCATTTATGTCTGGTACATTTTCTCCTATTTCTATGCTTTGCATATTTTCACCCTTTAACAATATTAATTTAATCAAAAAGTATAAATATTTTTCTAATTTTATAATATATTTATTTAAAAAAATAAAATAGTTGATTATATGAATAAAAACGATCTTGCCGTCATAAGCATCCTGTCAAATATGAAGAAGCTTTCCGTCTCATCCATTGCAAGCGAAAGTGGCGTCAGCAAGGGTACGGTAAGAAACAGGATAAATTTCATGTCAAAGAACGGCATCCTTATTGGCTACAAGGCAAGGATCAGGTACAACTTGATTGGCATGTCTGAAGCAATAGTTGGGTTTGAGATAGCGCCGGAAGGCTATATCCAGGCAGTGGAAGCGCTGAAAAGCAACAACAGCATTAAAGAGCTCTATACAACCTCTGGGGACCATTCGGCGATAGCAATAATAGTATCCCCAAGAGAGAAGATAAGCGAAGAAATACAGGCGCTTACGGGAATCACAGGTGTAATGAAAGTATACCCTGCCATAGTGACCGACGTCGTAAAGTAGCAGCCCAAGCCATATGGCGCATGTCAAACGCCTGAAAACCAATATAAATGTGAGACGAGCTATTGAAGCGATGGAAAGCGAGCTCCTTGCTAATGAGATATCAGCGCTCAAGGCGGCAATGCGCGGCTCCGCCAAACTAGAAGCTACTTACGCGCTAGGCAGGATAGCCTCTTCAATTGTTGACGAGGAATTCCAAGTGTTGGCTGGCAATGCGAGGCTCTACAGGGGAGAGTTTGTAAAGTTCGACGCTGAGAGATTTGTATCAGCCTTGAAGGCAAATGGGATAACATCACATGCAATCGAGCTTTTAGGCAGCGATCTTAAAACGCTCATTAGAGATCATGGCATAGATCTAGACTCTGCAAAAATGGAGGAAATTGCGAGATATCACCAAATCGGAGCGACCAAAACGATCTGGAAAGGCGGCAAAGCACACTGCATTACCATCACCCCATTCGTTTCCCTTAGCTCAAGCATCGATACCGCGCTCAGGTCAGCCGTCAACCTTGTCGAGATGAAAACTGGCGTCGAAATAGGCATGTACACAGAAGAAGACGGCTCATACAACAGCCTGTTCTTACAGAAAATAAAGTCACGCCTCTCAGAAGGCTATTCGCCGCTGGTATACATCATAGATGCGCCAAAAGCGTTGATACTAGAACTTTCAGCAGCATCTTCAATGAAATTTGATGAGCTTGGCAATTACATAATAAAGAACAGCGCCAACGAATACGGCGAGGACGAATACTTGGCGGCAATCATACCTCCAGAAATCATAAGAGGATTTATGGTCTTCACAGGAAATCCGTACGAACCCGGAGAAAGCTATTGGAGGTTTTCAACTCTGTGACTTGGGCTCCTCAGTGTTCGCCTTGATTTCATTGATGGCATAAGTGTCGTTCGACTCGACATAAGGAGACATGTCAAGATCCGGAGGGCTTTTCTCAGTTTTCCTGCTGTAAGTTTCATGCAGGTATTTTTCAACCTCTTTAGAATAGGCATCCCAACTTACCCCGAGCGACTCCACATATTTTCTTTCAATGCCGGTTGCAATTATGTGAGAATACTGGTAAGAATAGCCCTCATCGTGCATCCACTTTTCAGGCAGCTCGTGGTGCTTTGCAATGCTTTCCACAGTGTCGACTTCCTTTCCTTCGACCTGCAATTTTTTCGGGAAGTGCGCATCAAGATATATTGTGCTACCTTCATTGGAGTAGCCTCCGGTATATTTTATGTCATAGGAAGTGTCTATCTTTACATCGTTTACCGATTTCCTCAGCTTCACGACGCCTACTTCCGCGCCGTTGAATTTCAGCCTGTCGCCATCAACAGCCACTTTGCTTCCAAAGTTTATGTCAATGCTAGATTCAGCCTTGATATAGCTCGGCAATACAAAATTTAGCGCAACTATGCTGAACCTGCCGCCGGCATTGCCGTTGGTTGCACCGTTGCCCTGGCCTTCATCAAGCTTCTTTGACGAGACTACTTCATACTCCTCTTCCATTCCTTGCACAAACATAATTCGCGTTTTATATTATAAATTCTTTCGCGGGGTACTTTGTAGTGCTATCAATTTCATTGAACTGTAGTAAACTTTTTATTATGCGACTATTTATTTGCGCTCCTACTTGCCGCGGTTTCAAGAAGTTGCCATGCCGCACTTGAATGTTGCGAGGTAGGATCTGTAAGATTCAGCAATCCGAAGTTGTTGCCCATGTTGCCATCAGACAGACCCCAAAGGTCATACCAATACACCCTTTTAACGAATGGAAGGCGATTGAAGAAACTGAGCTGTTGCACAAGGAATTCCTCCTGGAGTTTAGGCGTGTATCCGTAGAGCATTTCCGAAGAAGAAGGCATCCCGAATTCTGTTATCCAAACCGGCGCATGAGTAAGGTTCTCGTAGCTGTAGATGTCGCTGCGCCACTCTGCAATTGTATAATTGTCAGGCAGCGCAGGCCCATTTGGGTATACATGCAGCGATATCGCGTTGCAGTACCTCCACGCGCCATAGCTCCAAACCTTCGCGTACCATTCGTATGCCAAGTAGTTGCCTATCGGCGCCCCACCGAAGCATACTATAGTCGCATTTGGCTCCCTTGCCCTTATTGCAGTGGCGGCGCCTTTTATTACCATGTAATAATTATACGGGCTGCCATTCATGTATCCTGTCTGGAATTGCCTCACCAGAGGCTCGTTCCATATCTCCCATGTGTCTATCCAAGGATACCTCTGCAGCGCATTGGCAACGCTTTCATTCCATTCTGCAAGGCTCCAGCTCTTGTTGCTTATGCCCCCAGGAAGCGTAGCGTAATCGAGTATGCCTAGATAGCTGGCCCCGTATTTTGAGTGCTCCATCGAGAGCAGAGCTTCTTGGCCTGCGCCCTGCGTTATGTCGGTGCGGAAATAACTGATGCCGTGTTCAAGTGCATAAACCTCTGAGCTCTGGTTTCCGTGCGTGCATACTCCAATTGTCATGTTCAGAGATTTCGGAATTGTTAAATTGCCGTTTGGGGCAGAATAGACGAGCGCTGCCGCGAAGGCTATCGCCCCTGCAATTATTGCCACGATCAAAGCCTTTTTCAAATCACCACCGCAAGGCTTGCAAATGTTCAGTGTAGAATACTCAAGAAAGGCTTAACAATTTGTCCATGAAGCTATGTAATTACAAAAAGGGCATATACAAGTTGAGGAAAGGCGAATTTAATGCAATAGAAACTAGTTACATATGCTTATTTAGAACTTTATTGAAAATTCTATTGTGATTTCGTGAAGATACTGGTACTAAGCGATTTGCACTACCCGATGCCATACAGCAGGTATTACAAGAAAATAATAAAAAAGGAGAAACCAAATATCGTTGTCCTACTTGGCGACGTCGTTGCGCCTAAAACACCCAAAGATGCTTTGCCACTCTACAGCAAATTTATGCAGGGATACCAAAAAACATTTCCTACAGAAAAGACTGTCATACTCCTAGGAGACAACGAAGGCAGGCTAGAAGACTATTCAATAAACCAAAGCGTCGTGCACTTCCTTGAAGGTATTAAAAAACTGAACGGCGGACTTATTTATTACAGGTACAAGAACCTCTTCTTCTTCCACGGAAATATCGAAAAATCTTTTTCTCATGAAAAAATAGGCCGCATTATTCTTGGCCTTGCTTACCCGATAGAAAAACGCATTATGCCATATGTGCTCATCAAGCTTGTAAGAATTATTTTCAAGCTCAAGAAAACTGACATTCCTATGCTTGGGCATCTCCACTATCTTGGCTTCTCAGACGGCGGCGTGTTCTGCGGGACCTTCATGAGGAAAAAAATAGTTTACGAACGACCAGAATCTTTAGGTTACGTTACAATAATCGACAAAGGAGGAAAGAAAATAAGCATGCAAGATATAACTCTTCACAGATTGTAAATCAATGGCAGATTCTAACAACGTGGGCGGCAAATTCCACGCCGTTTATGGTGACTTTGCTGATAAATTTAACTTGAAGATATGCGCCAGGGTAGATCACTCCTATAAACTAATCAATTCACTAATGCTATGCAACGCTATGCAAAGAAATACAAAATTCACGGCGGCGTGTAGCC
>JBMFUT010000027.1:0-6354 GCA_049966395.1 Candidatus Micrarchaeia archaeon | reverse complement strand
TTCTCACCCTGCTTAGAAACTCGGCCTTCTCGAAAAGCTCCTTTGTGCTGCGCCTCGCGCCTATCCTTTCCAGCGCGGTCTTTACGTCCAGGTCTAGTAGAAGGGTTATATCCGGCTCTATGAGGCCCCTGTTTAGTGTCACGAGCCACTTTCTGCTTATGCCTGCCGCCATGCCATATGCTATCGTTGAGAGCATGTATCTGTCTGATATTACAACATGCCCTGCGGCTAATTCCGGCTCTATGAATTGCTCTATGTGGTAAAGCCTGTCGCTCACGAATAGCGCTTGCATTGCAAATTGATTCACGAGTGTTCCGTCTATATCCTTCTTTGCTATTTTCTTCTCGACTTTGATGAAGCTTCCCGCAACTCCGGATGCATTCTTCCTTATTAATTTCCCCACGGGCCCATCGGTAGGCTCCTTTGTGAGAGATGCCTTTACGCCCATGCCATTCAGCCTTTCATACAAAATCTTTGCCTGAATTGTCTTGCCGGCACCATCTATGCCCTCGAAAACGATGAACATGCTAACACCTTATGAAAATCTAAACTCACATATAAAAACACTCTTGTGCGGCTAGTCTATCGGAATATTCGCCGAGCCAAACAATCTTTTTATATTTTCTTATGCAAACCTTTTCTTATGATACTTTCAGATTTCGATTTGGAAAACGTGATAAAGTCAAAGAGGCTAATTGTAAAGCCTTTTGCAAAGGAGATAATAAGGGAAAATGGGCTTGATCTTAGGCTTGCTGACGAGATTGCCTATCACAATTCCAAGCTTAAGAATTTCGTCATGGACCCTAGAAACGAGAAGCACATAAAAGACGCTTACATAATAAAAAAAAGGCAGAAGGAGCTTGTCATAGAGCCCCATTCGCAGGTGCTTCTGTCTACCTTGGAGTACATAAAGCTGCCTGACAACCTTGTCGGCTTCGTCGAGCTCAGGAGCACATGGGCTCGCCATGGACTTTCCATGCCACCGACAATAATAGACGCGGGTTTCGGAGGCACTGTCACGCTGGAAGTAGTGAACAACGCCCCTTACAGCATAATGCTAAAGCCGAAGATGAGATTCGCGCACGTGATATTCGCGAGCACTCTGAGCAAGGTGGACAACGCCTATTCTGGCGTATACTTCAATCAAAGCGGAATATTCATGCCTAAGGTAATAAAGAAGTAAAAAAAGCAAAAACAAAAGAAAAATATTTACCTGCTAAGGTCGTTTATCTCTTCCTTAGACGCAGCAGAAGCCGCTTGCGATGCCGGTGATGGTGATGAAACAAGCACCACGTCGCCAACGTTCTTCACGTTTTTGTAGAGTATACTCTTTTGCGTGAGCACGCTCTTTGCATCGCCCTTTATGTTCTTCCACGGAACAGTGAGTAGCCTGCTCACTTCTCCGCTTTCGAGGTTCAGTATTACTGCCTGTACGTCTCCAAGATACTGGCCGTTGTCGCTGTATATATCCATATGATACAAGTCACTCATCTTCATAACAAGCACCTATCTCAATTAATCTTATCACAAATATATTTATAAATTCTTTTTGTTTTTGCCAATAGCGGAATCTCTACCTTCAGGGCTGTATCCAATCGATTTCGTAGTACTCGTGGTTGCTTCCGAGCAGTTCTATCTGCCTGATTCTGTAGTAGGTGACTGCAGTTTCGCGGTCCATTATAGCAAGCATCAGCTCAAGCCTTTTGTCCTTGGCGCTCTTTATTGCTCCAGCAAGCTCCCTGCCGCCTATGTACTCTTCTTCGCTGAGGCTTAGCATCGCGTATCTTGGCGGGTTGTTTGCTGGCATGTCCGCCTCACCGCCGTGCCTGTGGTAAAGTATGAAATCTATTGGCGATCCAGAAGCCTTAAGCTTCCCAGGGATGGCAAGTATGAAAGTCTTCCTTACCGAGTGCGCGACTCTCACTGCTCTTGCCCATTCTGATATAAGCAGCTTTGAGTTTTTTGGGAATACGTGTATGACGTGCTTGGAGTGCACCCAGTTGTCGTCCTTTATGGGTCTTGCTCCTGGGAAATATATTCTGAAATGCGTTCCAAACTTGAATCCAGTTTTGACTACGTAGCCATTCGTGCGCCAATCCTTGTATACTTCGTAAAGTTTCATGAAATCTGTGTGCCTTGCTTTTGCCTTTTCTATTAGCTCCCTTTTCGTGGCGTTTTTTAACTGCAGGATCTTGCTTTCTATGAGGTAAAGCGCCTCGAAAACGTCAAGCTTGTTAAGCTGCCCCCTGTCGGCTGCCTTGTACGAGCCATACTGACCAAACCACTGGTTTTCATATAGCTCCTTCCCCTTCTCCTTGTCCTCCAGAATCACGAGAAGGTCGCTCGCAAAGAATATTCCATTCAGCTTGTATTTAGGCAGTTCTATAGAGCTTGAAGGATACCTTTTGAGCGGCGTCTTGTTTGGCGTCTTGTAATCGAAGTTAGGACTTTTGGCTATGAGCCCTCTGTCCCTCCAGTCCTTGTAAGTAAAGTACCTTGCGACGAATTTCTTTCCACCGCTGAAAATTCTCGCCATATCGCTCAGCGTAATTTCCTTTCCGTTGAAGTCGCATGAAGCGTTGCGCACGTCCATTAGGTAAAGTGCTTCCTCATTTTCTATCTTGTAAATTCCATCCTCTAGAGAGCCTATGTTGCCATGCCGCAGAGTGTCTATTGTAGATTGGTCTTCTGCATAAACCCACTTCCCATTGAACTTAAGCTGAAGCATGCAACTCCCGATTATCTATTTATAAGTGTTCATTATAAAACTTCTTGTATAAAACCGTTTATGCGATGGGTATTGGCATGATAGGCAAAGAAGTCTACAAAAAGCTTGCAGAGAAGCCAGAAATGCCGGACAAGCTGGCAGGCATAATGAAAAGGCAAGGCTATCACTTCGTAGGCGCACATTCGGCAGTGAAGCTGTGTAACTATACTACAAGCAGCATGAAGGAAGGCGGCACGCTATGCTACAAGAACCAATTCTATGGGATAAGGAGTTGGAGGTGCCTTCAAACTACAACTGCGATAGGCTGCGACTTGGCATGCCGCTTCTGCTGGCGCATAATACCAGAAGAAGAAGGCATCAACTGGAACGAGCTAAATGCGGTCGGATGGGAAGATCCAAAAAGCATAATAGAGGGCATGATAGAAGAACAGAAAAGGCTGGTGAGCGGTTACAAAGGCAATCCCAAAGTAGACAAGAAAAGGTGGGAAGAAGCTAATGCTCCGGCCCACGCAACCCTAAGCCTAACTGGCGAACCCCTTTTCTACCCTAGAATGAGCGAGCTGCTTTCTGAATTTCACAAGAGAAAGATGAGCACTTTCTTGGTTACGAACGGCACGATGCCAGAAGCTTTGTCAAAGCTTACCACGCTTCCGACTCAGCTCTATGTCTCTATACAGGCGCCAAACAGGGAAATATATGAAAAGGTAACAAGACCGAAGATACCTAATGCGTGGGAGAGGTTTCAGAGGTTCCTAGAAATATTTTCCACGCTTAAGACCCGCCGGGTTTTCAGGCTAACGCTTGTCAAGGGCCTCAACATGGAGGACCCAAAAGGCTACGCGGAACTCATCAAAAAAGGCAATCCTGATTACGTGGAAGTAAAAGGCTTTGTATTCGTCGGCGGATCGAGGGGCAGCAAGCGCGGTCTCGCCTACGATATGATGCCAACAAAGGACGACATACTTGGCTTCGCGCAGGAGCTCTCCAGCGCTTCAGGCTACACGCTAACAGACTACAACAAGCCCAGCAAAGTCGCGCTTCTCTGCAGGGACAAGAATGCAGCAGACTCCAGAATCATAAACTTCGAAATGATTTGATGAGCACAGGCATAGCGACAATATCAAACATAAAGAAAAGCATAGACTACGAGAGGCGCCTCAGGAAGGCAAGCTATGTCCTTCTAACTATACTTGCCGCAAGCGCTGCAATATTCGTTGTAATAAGCGCGCTTGCAATACTTAACGAAGGCATCGCCAAGTTCGTCGCGACAGTGCTAAAGATAAACGGCTTCTACTACTCGCTTGCGCTGATTCTGGTATTTTCAGCATACTTGCTGCGCTACCCCAAATGGGAAATGTACATGAAGCATCTTGGGGTCAACATACAAAGGAAGAAAAATCTCTGGGTATATCTCTCAATGTATTCAATGGACATAACCCCAGGACGCTGGGGCCGCGCAATAGTATCATACACAATAAACAGGCTAACTGGCGTGAAGTTCGGGAGAACTTTTCCAGCAATAGTGGCTGACATTTTCACAGACTTCCTAGGGTTCGTAATAATATGTATTTTCTTCTCCTTTCTTGTGCACAGGTATATCTTGGAGTCAGTGATAATAAGCCTGATACTTCTTCTGCCGTTTGTATTTCTTTACCACAAGGGTCCTTTTAAGTTCATAAAAAGGAAGCTCAGCAGGTTTAGAAGGATGCGAAGCTTCTTTGAGGTTGGAGACCTGTATTTCAAGAACAACAAGAGGCTCGGCCGCGACGTATACTGGTATTCACTGCTTTACACTGTACCATCGATGCTCATGAATGCCATAAGTCTTTACTTCATAATACTGAGCTTTGGCATTAACCTGCCTATAGTCTATATACCAGAAATAATTTTCATCTTTACATCCGCATTGCTGCTTGGCATGATAACCGGCATACCTGCAAACCTCGGCGTGACAGATGCCGCGCTGCTTGCGCTGCTCGTAGCATTCTTCGGCGGCGCAGGCATAGACTTTGGCGTTGCGTCAGTGATAACGATATTCTCCAGGATTGCTAACGTCTGGTTTGTGGAACTTTTCGGCTTCCTTGCGCTGCTTCACACAATGAAATACTGGAAAGAGAAAAAAAGATAAGCTACCTTCCAATGCTTTCTTCAGTATAACCAGACACGAGCGCCTCCTTGAGCACGTCTATAAGGTAGCTGGCGTTCTTCACCACGTCTTCCTGGGTCAGTATGCCTATGAGCTTATTGGTATCGTCAACGACACAGAGCCTTTTCACCCTCTTCTGCACCATGTATTTTGCAGCATCCTCTAGTTTCATCTCTTTCGTTATTTTTATGGCTGGAGAAGTCATCACATCTTTCGCCTTTGCAAAAAGTAGGTTCCTCTTCTTAGAAAGCAGCCTTTTTATTATATCGCCCTGCGTCACCATGCCTACCGGCGTGTTGCTCTTGTCTACTATCACAACAGAGCTTATGTCGTGCTTTTTCATTTTCTGGGCAATGCTCTTTATACTCTCCTTTTCGCTTCCTGTAACTACTGGAAATGTCATTACCTCGTTGACTATCAGGGACCTCGTTTCCGAGTACATTTACTCAATATTTAATTGCCAAAGAATCTTTAAAAAGATTTCAAGCAGCAGTATATACTGCAGTTAATGGGCAAATTGTCAAAGTGCTTATGTCGCATGGTAACAACGATGTAAAGAGTCTGCTCTTAAAAAATTTTTGCTGAAAAGCAGAATTCTGCCGATGGTGTAATATCAAATCGGCAGATCTTAAATTCAAGAATAATTAAAATCTTATATGTTGATAAAAATAAAGAGATCTTACAAAACTGTAAAACCTTTGATAGGTTTGGAGATGGCATCGCAAAAATTGCAATCAGCAATGGAATACCTCATGACGTATGGATGGGCAATCCTTGTTATTTCGCTCGCAATTGGCGCTCTTTTCCAAATTGGCGTGTTCAATACGGGCTCAATTGTAGTGAAGGCACCTCCCGGTGCTTGCGAAGTAATCAGGCCATCCGGATTCCAAACTGTGTCAAACATTAACCTCGAAGGCATGTGCAATGGCGAATTGCCAGAGTATGTGGAAGGATTTAACTATACCGGCAGCTTTGTACCTGTAGGCAATTCAAATGTAACCATACCCTCAGTTCCATTGCCTCCAATTGGCAATGGCAATCCAGGCCAGCTGACAGCCACGGGCTGGGTATACATATCGCCCACTGCAAATACAATAACCCCATTTGCATACGGCAATTTCACTCCACCGCAGCCGCCATACAATGGCACTTACTTAGATGTTGCAGAACCCGGCTTCTGCAATGACGGCATTTTTATAGCATATTACTACTCAAACTTATGCGTATACAATAACCCTGTGCCTCCGGACAAATGGATATTCGTAGCGATGGAATACAACGGCAGCGCAATGATAGGATACGCAATAATAGACAGGCAGATTTATACAAGCAACCTGACCACCGTCGGCGCGTACATACCTCCGGATTCGAATTTCCTGATATCGGTACCACTTAGGGGATACATGTCAAATGTGCAACTATATAACAAATCGCTATCGGAAAACGAACTTCTTATACTGTATAAGGAGGGCATAGGCGG
>JBMFUT010000026.1:0-6398 GCA_049966395.1 Candidatus Micrarchaeia archaeon | reverse complement strand
ACTTAAGATCCTGTGGCTTAGCGCCTTCGAGAGTTCAAATCTCTCCCCCTGCAATAATGTTCGTCGTCAGCGGGAATTGCTTGCTATCCTATCCTTCTTGCCCATTCTGCAAGCTTCTCCACAAGCTCGCGTATCCTTAGCCTTGTGCTCTCGTCGGTCAACACGCCATTTTTTATTTTGCCCTTCGCGTCAGCAACGTATACAACCGGCTTTTCCAGAGGGTGCATGTTGAGGAAAGAGAATATTTCCCTGAGGTGAAGCTGCGCCGCAGAAGTGCCCACCACGGATCCCCCAGTGGCGCCCATTGTAGCGACAGGCTTGTCTTCAAACGAATTGTCTCCGTAGGGCCTGGAAGCCCAGTCTATAGCATTTTTCAAGACTCCTGGCACTGACCTGTTGTATTCAGGCGTAGCTATGAGTATTGCGTCAGAATTTTTAATCTTCTTCTTGAATTCTATCACTTCCTTTGGCATATTCCCCTCAAGATCCTGGTCAAACAGCGGTATGCCCGCCAGCGGAAATATTTCTATTTCAACATCTTCAGGCGCGAGCTCTTTTGCAGCATTTATGAGCGCTGCGTTGTAAGATTCCTTTCTCAGACTTCCTGCGAATGCCAGTATGTGCAATTTCCTTTTGCCGTCCATATTGTGTAATTTTGCCGTAAAAATTATATAAATTGAACACAATTGTCGTGCGTTAAGCAAGTTTATTATTTTTATCTGCAAATAGTCTATCATGGCATCCAAGGAGCTTGTTGGCAAAGTTACCCACTATTACAACAAGATAGGGGTGGCAGTTGTAGAGCTTTCCGGAAAGCTCAAGGTTGGCGATTCTATATTGATAGAGAGCCACGACGGCAGCAGTTTCCAGCAGCATGTTGAAAGCATGCAGATAGAGCGCATAAACATAGCGGAGGCTAATTCCGGCGACTCTGTCGGCCTCAAGGTTTCAAATCCAGTCAAGGAAGGCGCCAAGGTATATAAAATAATGTAGAGCATTTATACTTGCAAGCCCCTGTAGCTCAGTGGTATCTGTTGACACTAAAGAGCGTCTGCATGGTAAGCAGAAGGTCGCGAGTTCAATCCTCGCCGGGGGCTATCCTTTTTAAAAATTTACCATTCAATATAATGATGCTCGGTGAGATAATGGAAGCATATTGTATGAAATGCAAGCAAAAGCGCGAGATGAAAGACGTAAAGGAAGTGACAATGAAGAACGGGAAGAAGGCATTCACTGGCGTTTGCCCTGTCTGCGGGACAAAAATGTTCAAGATAGGAGGCGAGTGAATTCTTGTGGGCAGGCGCCTTAGACGCGCCTGCCAAGCGCGCTATGCTTAAAATTCTAACGTGCCGCCCAGTTTGATACCAAGCCTTTTTGCTGTTCCTGCATTGACCTCTAGCACGGCGGAAGCAGGCTTTGCCGGCTTGTATACCTTGCAATTCAATATGCTTTTGCATGGCTCAGCCCCTTCCACAATGTGCACAACTCTCTTTTTTTCGTCAATCCATATTATATCTATCGAGAAACGCATGTTGTGCATCCATATGCCATAATAAGAAGGTCTGCCGAAAATGAAAAGCATGCCTTCGTTGTTTCCAATTTTATTTCTGTACATAAGGCCTATAGCCTGCTTCAACGGCGAATCTGCCAAAAGAGCGTCAAAGTCATGCACTTTGTAGCGCACTTTAACACTTCCGTATTTAAGGAATTTACTGACGATGCTAAGGCACACGGAATCATACTTTATAAAGCAGAAAAGTATATATATCAGAACAAATAGCAAATATAAGATAAAATTAGGGGGTTAGTGTAATGGATGAACTAGATAGTACCGAGTACGATTTGGGAGTACCGGTGGGGGAAGAAACTGAGCAGCAAACGCAGGCTCAGTCTAAAAACGCCACGAGCGCGAATCTGGCAGAGCTCATAATAAGGAAATCTAAGAGCAAGGCGGAATACAGGAAGTACAGCGAGCTGGCCAGCATGCTCACCCTTGCATACTACAAAAGAATGGGAAGCATGGACAACGCTATGGAAATAGTATACTCGCTAGTCAACGATGCTGCTGACGTAAACCAACTGATGCAGCACTACAACACCCTTCTTAAGGACGAATCCAATAGCAAGGAGCAGAGCACAGAGCAGGCAAGGTCAAAAATAGCGAACACGCTGGTGAACGACTATAGGAAGAAGTTTGGCAATAGAAGGGCAGACGCATACAATACCCTTGTGTTGCAGTCATGGATAGGCAAGGTGGAAAACCTGCACGACCTTGTAATACTGATGGACAACATACTTACAATAAGGGAGAAACTCGGCAACTCGTGGGACTACGAGCTTCACGTGATACCTATGTTCATAGACAGGGCGTACACCTCAGAAATACTTGCCGATTTTTCAAACTCCACTACAAACCTAGTCATAGGCCTCAGCAGAAAGCTGAAGGACAACTATCTTGCCGTGATGACCGCAGTGAAGATACTTGAATTCTCAGATTCTCCTAAGACCGTCAAGAAATACATAAGGGACATGATAAACGAAGACAGGAAGCAGATAGCGCAGCTCAACAACGAACTGGCTGCAATGAGCATGAGCAGTATATCGCGCATAACAAACATAATGCGCGCAAGGGAGATAAATGCAAAGATAGCAAGACTAAATGCCAACATAGACGAAATGATGAACGGCATAGATCCTAAGGAGCTCATGCTAGAGTCCACAAAGAGATAGTCCGAAGTCTAGACAGGCATGCTAAATTAGACGGGCATTACTTAACTATTGCCTCGCTCTGCTCCCTCATGAACTGCTGCAGGTAGAATCTGCTGCCGGTACCTTTTCCAGTAAGACCGCTTCCTTTCCATCCGACGAAGGTGTGGAATCCCACGATTGCTCCGGTAGTGGCGCTGATCGCCCTGTTTACGTAGATAACCCCGGCTTCTATTCCGTCTATGAACTGCTTTATTTCCTTCTTGTTCTTGCTGTAAAGTCCTGCGGTAAGACCATAACCAACGTCGTTAGCCTTTGCAATTGCCTCTTCGAATTTTTTGTATGTATCAACTACAAGGAAAGGAGTAAATAGCTCCTCGTGGAAAAGGCGATGGCTGTGGTCCAGTTCGGCAAGCGCTGGCTCCACGTAGATTCCATTAAGCCCGGTGCTAACGCTGTTGCCCCCGTATATGACCCTGCCGTCCCTCGCGGCTTCTTCTACCGCCTTCCTGTATTTCTCAAATGCCTTCCCGCTTATCAGCGGACCCATGTAAATTCCCTTTAGCAAAGGATTGCCTATCTTGAAGGATCTCATCTTTTCAACTAGCTTGCTTATGAATTCCTCTTTGACAGACTCTTGCACGTACACCCTAGAGCACGCGCTGCATTTCTGCCCGTCGTAGCCGAAGGCTGCGCTGGCTATGCCAGATGCCGCGTCGTCAAGATTCGCATATTTGGAAACTATTGCAGGATTCTTGCCCCCCATTTCTACCACGAAAACCTTCTGCATTCCTGCCGCATAGTTTCTTGATATCATGCCAATGCCGGTTTCATGCGAACCTGTGAACACTATGCCGCTAACCTTTTTGCTCATCACTATTTCATCCCCTACTTCGGAGCCAGAGCCAGTTATGTAGTTGAACACGCCTGGCGGAACTCCCGCTTCGCTGAATATCTGGTATATCATGAACCCGGTGAGCATTGACATATTATCAGTTGAAGAAGGCTTGAACACGACAGTGTTGCCGGTTATCAGAGCGCCAGAGCTCATGCCTACAGATATTGATATTGGAAAATTGAACGGTGCTATCACGCCAAAGACACCGTAGGGCTTCATGACAATGCTAACTTTCTCTTCGCCTCCGGGCGCTCCTTGAAAACCAGCGCTCACTTTCGTGCTTGTTCCTGGAAGCTTCATCTTCTTCACATATCCCTTGTTCTTCTCCATGTCAAGTGCGTAGTACCTGAGAAAGTCTATTGCCTCGTCAACTTCGCCGATCGATTCGTATCTAGTCTTGCCGTTCTCTATGCTTAGCACTGCCGCCACGTTGAACTTTTCCCTTGCGAATATGTCCGCCGCCTTCCTGAATATTTTAACCCTTTCCCTGTAATCGGTGTGCGACCAGTCTTTGAAAGCCTCTGCAGCGGCGTCTATTGCCTGCCTTGCAAGCTCCCTGGTGCCTTTCTGGAAGCGCCCGATTAAGCTTTTATCTATTGGCGAATATTCTACGAGCTCCTCTATTGAGTAGACCTCCTTGCCTCCAATGTATATTGGGAACTTCTTTCCGAGCAACCCTTCTTTTGCCCTCTTTACAGCCTCGTCGAAAAGCCTGTCAAATTCCTCTTCTTTTCCAGATTCTAAAAATTTCCTGTAGGTGAATTCATTTTCAAAAGCCGCCATCAGATTACCCCATAATAATAAATATAAAATCTATTAAAACCTTTGCAGATTTTTGGTTTTATGTGCGTAATAGGCGCAGCCGCTTTACGAATAGCAAAATATTTATTACTTAATCGGCATAAAGAAATCATGGCGACCTCAATTACACTACAGGAGAGTATCAACGACGGCGGCCTTAATCTTGAAAAGTTCGTAAGAGAGGCGACCTGGAAGGATTTGCTTATAGACCTTGTTAAGAGGAACAAGCTTGACCCTTGGAACATAGACCTCATAGAAATAGTCGACAAATACATCAATGCCATAAAGGTTATGAAGATACTAGACCTTCACGTGCCTGCAAACATAATCCTCGCGGCTTCTATGCTGCTAAGAATGAAGAGCGAAATGATAGACTTTGGCGATAGGATCGAGGAGCAGGAGGAAATGCCTGCTGCAGAAAGGCCGATTGTAAGCGTGGATTCCCTGGTCCCGCGGTTCAGAGTAGCCCCAAAGCGCAAAATGCAGCTTGCCGAACTCATTACGGCGCTTGAAGAGGCAATGAAGCTCAAGGAGCAGCACGAGCTCAGGGCGGAGCGCGATGCCAACATACAGCTTCCGGTAATGATAACAGGTGTCGATATAGAAGAAGAAATGGAGTCTGTTTATGAAATTGTCAAAAACAAAGTCGGCAAGGACAAAATGATAACATTCACCGAGCTCTCCAGAACAGCCAACATAAGCGACGTGCTCCTAGGCATTTTCGTGCCTCTCCTGTTCCTTGCAAGCAAGAGCAGGATAATAATGCTTCAGGAAACCTTCTTCGGAGAGATAATAGTGATGCTGAATGGCTGAAATTCAAGGTCAGGCAGACCTTAAAAAGCTCATAGAAGCCGCGCTTTTCATGTCTCAAAACGCGCTGAGCGTCGAGGAGCTGGCAAATGCAACAGGCATAGTCTCCCCAGGCCACGTAGATTCGCTGCTGAAGCAGCTTGTCGATGATTACAAATCGAGGGACACCTCTTTGGAAATAGTAGAAATAGGAGGCAAGTACATGTTCAGCCTCAAGGAACCATATGCATCAAGGGTCAGCAGCCTTGCGCAAGGTCCCGAAATAAGCAAGGGTGCAATGAGACTGCTGGCTTACATAAGCAAAAACAACAACGCCCTGCAGAGCGAACTCGTCAAAATTTTCGGCGAGTCAACATATGCCTATGCAAAGGAACTAGAAGAAAAAGATTTCATATCTGCAAAGAGATTCGGGAGAAGCAAAAAACTCTCCACGACATTGAAGTTTAAGGAGTATTTCAATGTGTGACTGCCCAAAGGCTACTTGTTCCTGTATACCGGGTGCATTTCGTCTATACCCTCCACATTATTCAGGTATAGTGCGGCTGCAAACAGAAAAGAAGAAAGCCTGTTGACATATTTTATCAGGTTGGCGTCTATTTTGCCTTTGTAAATCTCCGCTGCGGCTACAAGACTACGCTCTGCCCTCCTGGCGATCGCCCTGGATACATGAAGGTGCACGCTGCCCTCGCATCCGCCCGGCAGGACGAACTCCTTCAGCTCGGGAAGTTTGCTTGACATCTCGGCTATCGCATCTTCGAGCCTCTTGGTGGCCTCTTCGCCGAACACAACTTTGTTAGGTATGTTCACAGCAAGCGCAGACGCCATCATCGCGCCTATAGAAAACAAGTCATTTTGTATTGCTGTAAGCTCCTTCCTTACGAACTCGTTGTGCACGTAGAACCTTGCCATTCCTATGCTGCTGTTGAGTTCGTCTATGTCCCCTATTGCCGAGACAATTGGATTGCTCTTTTGAACATTCGCTACTCCAAGAAGCCCCGTTGAGCCGCTATCGCCATTCCCTGTGTAAAATTTGGGCATCTAATCAATACCTATTTAGATTAGAGTTTTTTAAACTTTGCCTAGCAATTATTACCTAGCAACCATCCGGGCTCGTAGTCGAGTGGTAAGACGTCGCCTTCACAAGGCGAAGATCCGGAGTTCGATTCTCCGCGGGCCCATTTTC
>JBMFUT010000025.1:0-6778 GCA_049966395.1 Candidatus Micrarchaeia archaeon | reverse complement strand
ATTGAGGGTTGAAACTCACCCTCATGAAGCTGGAATCCCTAGTAATCGCTTGTCACCATCGAGCGGTGAATATGTCCCCGCTCCTTGCACACACCGCCTATCAAGTCACCCAAGTGGGGTTCTAGTGAGGCAATGCGTTGAGCATTTTCGAACTAGAGTTCTATGAGGAGGGCTAAGTTATAACAAGGTATCCGTAGGGGAACCTGCGGATAGATCACCTCAAAACCTTTATGGTTTTGCATAAACGTGTGCATGTGGGCCAGTATAAAGTCTCGAGACTACCTTTCTGTTTTTCGTCGGCATGCGCGTTGTGCGGTTTGCAAAATAGCAAAAAAGTTGTACAAATTTTAATTTTAAAAAACATTTAAATATCACAAACGGCGCAATATATTTGTGGTATCATGGAGGATTATTATTATTCTAGAAAAATTGAAGAAGAACTAGAAGAGCAAAAACTAAATATTTTGAAAAATTTAGTAACTGTGCGCGGAGATACTTTTCTTTCATTATTGTGGTTTAGTGGTGCAGCATTTCTTTTTTCAGAAGATATATCTAAATATTCTAAAATATTCGGCATTGTTTATGCTGCCATAGGGACTATTTATGGTGTTACCGCAATATTAAAGAACAAAGAACTGGAGAAGGAACTTAGCAACTCGAGAAGGAAGTAATGGCGGCAAGCAAGGGCAGGCGCCTGCCCCACAAGGTTTCTTGCATCCCTCTATTTTTCGAGGATTTTCAGCAAAAGGTTTATATTTATTTACTCTAAATAAATTAAAGCATTATCGGCTTGTTAGTCAGCTTTGCTGGCTAGGGGGCTTTAGTCATATTGCGTTATGCTTGTAAGGTGAATCTAATGGCAGAAAAACCACACATGAATTTAATCTTTATAGGGCACATAGACCACGGAAAGTCAACGACAGTAGGAAGGCTTCTTTACGAGACAAAGGCGATATCAGAGCAGGACATGAAGAAAATGAAGGACGAGGTGGCAAAATACAACAGGCCTACTTTCGAGTTCGCCTTCGTCATGGACCAGCTCAAGGAGGAGCGAGAAAGAGGTATTACAATAGACATAGCGCACAAGGAGTTCCAGACTCCAAAGTACTACTTCACAATAATAGACGCCCCTGGCCACAGGGACTTTGTAAAGAACATGATCACTGGCGCAAGCCAGGCAGATGCCGCGGTGCTTGTGATTTCGTGCCCTGACGGCGTGCAGTCGCAGACAAGGGAGCACGCTTTCCTTGCAAAAGTGCTCGGCATAAACCAGCTAATAGTCGGCATAAACAAGATGGACAAGGCCAACTACGACAGGGCAAAGTACGACGAGGTAAAGGCCCAGATAAGCAACCTTCTAAAGACAGTTGGATACGACACGAGCAACATACTTTTTGTTCCTTATTCGGCGCTTGAAGGCATTAACGTCAACGCAAAGAGCGACAAGATGCCATGGTACAATGGGCCTACGCTTTTGGAAGCGCTTGATACGCTCAAGGTGCCTCCTAAGCCATTGGACAAGCCTCTCAGGCTGCCAATACAGGATGTGTACAGCATATCAGGCTTCGGCACGGTGCCTGTGGGAAGAGTAGAAACAGGAGTAATGAAGCCGGGAGACCAGATAGTAATAATGCCGAGCGGAATAAAGACCGATGTCAAGAGCATAGAAATGCATCACCAGCAGCTTCAGCAGGCTGAACCAGGAGACAACGTGGGCTTCAACATAAAAGGAGTCGACAAGAAAGACATAAAGCGCGGAGACGTAGTCGGTCCGGCAAGCAACCCTCCGACAGTGGTAGACGAGTTTACTGCGCAGATAGTAGTTATAAACCACCCTACTGCCATAGCGGCAGGGTATACCCCAGTATTCCACATCCACACTGCTCAAATAGCGGCCACCATAACAGAGATAGTAGAAAAGAAGGATCCTAAGACAGGCCAGACTCTTCAGAAGAACCCCGACTTCATAAAGAACGGAGACGCGGCAATAGTGAAGATAAAGCCTACAAAGCCTGTGGTAGTGGAGAAGTACGGCGATTTCCCTCCACTTGGGAGGTTCGCAATAAGGGACATGGGCCAGACAGTAGCTGCGGGAATAGTGCTTGACGTGGTGAAGAAGACGGCGTAAGCGCGTGATAGGATGCCTGTGGCAAGAATAAAGCTCATAAGCAAGGATTCAAAGGATGCAAGCAGCATAGCCAGGCAGATAATAGACATAGCAAAGGCCGCAGGCATAAAATACAAGGGGCCCATACCTCTTCCCACAAGGAAGCTTGTGGTTCCAGTGAGGAAGACGCCGTGCGGCGACGGGAGCCATACTTTCGAGCACTGGGAAATGAGAATATACAAGTGGCTTGTTGAAATAGAAGGCACGGAGCAGGCGCTCAGGCAGGTAATGAGAATACCAGTCCCTGACACCGTGCAGATAGAGATGTCTATAAGCTGAACCTCAGAATGTAGGGTACTTGCCTTCGTATATTTTTTCTGTGATTTTGCCTATCCCCTCCAGCCACTGCTCTGCCATGTATGCAACCTTGCTATTTACGCTTTTGTATATGTTGTCGTCAGCCACTATACCTATGGACAGGCTCTTCGGGTCGTCTATCCTTCTTCCTATCTGAGAAAGCAGCGCAACGTCGCATTCGTCTATGTCTGGATATTCTTTCACTATTGCTTCGGAAAGCAGCATTGCAAATATGTTGTATATCTTGCCCACATGGCTTATCGGGTTCTTCCCGGCTGCGGCCTCTAGGCTCATGCTCCTGAAAGGAGTTATTAGACCATTTACCCTATTTCCTCTACCAACTGATCCGTCGTCTCCAGCTTCGCAGCTCAGCCCAGATTTTGTAAGATAAACAACCTGCTTTTCTATTGAATCCCCAGTGTTTATCTCAACGTCAACTTTCTTTTCGGTTATCTTCTTTGAGAAAGAGAGCACGTCCTTTCTTATTCTTTCCTTTGCCGAAACGTAATCGTCCAAGTCTTTAACAAGAGGCGCCACAAATGCTATTGCAATGGTCAAGTTGATGCTGTCCTTTTCCCTTGCGCCCATTACTTTTATGTCTTCGCCAGCCATAGGCATCCTTGACTTGTATTCGCGGCTGTTAAGATAATTCTCTGCCTCAAGTACAAGCCTTTCCGTGTCGCTCAGCGGCGCGAAACCAGCTCCAAACGATGTGTCGTTTGCTAGTGCAATGCCGTTGCCACGCATGAAAATGTGCTGCAGGTCAGCGCTTCCCTTTGCTATTTTAGATTCTATTTTCACTTCGCTTTCGATATCGAGGAACCTGGTGTGCTCCTTGAGGTATTTCTCAGCAGTGCGCCTTGCAATACCGTTTACATCGAAATTTTTGCCTTCGAAATATTCAGTCGCCCTACCTGTGATTATGACTTCAATTGGTTTAGTTATCCTGCCGTAGCCAAAGCGCGCTTCCGAAGCGCCTCCTATTATCAATCCTTTATCGACGTTGTGATGCAAGACTGCGCCTGCATTTGAAAGATACTCCTTTCCAAGTTCGCGGCTTACAGACTCTACGATGCCGTCAATCAGGCTGTCTGGATGACCTACTCCCTTCCTTTCTACGAACTCTATGTCACGTTTTTCTATTGGAATAGAGTCTAGTGCGTGCACTGCGATATTCTTCATGCAATCCCTATGCTTATGAATGGCCGCAAGTTATATATAATTGTTTTTACACTAATAATTACTAATGGTAATTATTGCAATGGAGCCTCTTGAGCTCTTTGTAGTGAGAATCAAAAATGCAAGGAAGGCACTCGGTCTTAGCCAGAAGCAGCTTGCAAAACTTGCGGGAGTGAGCCAAAGCGAGATAGCAAGACTGGAGAAGGAGCCAAATAGGCTCAATCCAAGCTATGTGACACTTTTCGAGATAGCAGAAGCCATAGACAACTATGCAGGCAGCGACAGCGATAGGCTGAAATCGAAAAAAGCATCTGACATAATGCACAGGCATATTTCATTCGTAAGGCCAGAAGAGAGCGCCTACATGGCATTCACCATTATGCATTCCAATGACTTTTCGCAGCTGCCAGTGATTACGCACAAGGGCGCCCCGGTTGGCACGGTATACCAGAAAAAACTACTCAAGATATACATGGACAACCCTTCGGCATTCAAGAGGCTGAAGGTTGGCGACGTCGCCGAGGAATCTCTTCCGCAGTTCGATAAGAACACACCAATAATAAAACTCAAACCTATGCTTGAGCAGTGGGATGCGGTGCTCGTAACAGAAAATGAAAAAATAATAGGCATAATAACTGTATATGACCTGTTTAAAGCGCTGGCTTAGCAAAGCTTATATCCTTTCCAGTAAAAACTATATCTATGAACAGGATTGCAGTATATACTATAATCGCAATAGTAATAGCGGCTTCTTTGATGGCAGCGAATATTGCAATTAAAAGCAGTTCTTCACAATCAAATTCTAAGTATTTGGTAAGCATGGACAATGTAGCGCTAAATTCCAGCATGCTCGCCGCGCTGCACCTGCCAAATTCGGTATTCGCCAAAGTAGGCATAGGCAGCGCCTCCAATTTTCCAACAGTCATAAATGCGCCCGCAATCTCAATATACGGAAAGCCTGCAATAGTTTACATAGGCGCGGATTACTGCCCTTACTGCGCCGCAGAAAGGTGGGGGCTGGTTCTGGCGCTTTCAAGATTCGGCAACTTCACCTCTCTGCACTACATGACTTCTAGTTCCAGCGATTATTCCCCAAATACCCCAACCTTCACATTCTACAACTCTTCTTACAACAGCAGATACATTTCGCTTCTTACGGCAGAGCTTACGACAAACAAGCTTTCAGCCAACGGATACGCGCCGCTGCAAAACCTTACGACCCAGGAGCAGCAGATCTTTGATACTTATGACCTTAATAACAGCGCGCTGCCTCCGAGCTACCGCGGCGCTATACCTTTCGTAGATTTTGCAGGCCATTCTATGCAAGTGGGTTCTAATTTCAACCCTACCCTCCTCCAGAACAGTAGCTGGAGCAGCATAATTGCAATGCTTAACAACACGAATTCAACTATATCGCAGTATGTGGTAGGATCCGCAAACCTGGTGAGCGCCGAAATATGTATAATTACAAATTCTACTCCGCCTTTATGTCAGCAGGGCTACATGAAGAACATTATAAATGAGCTAAAATCCACGTGAAGCGCAAAGGAATTGACAATTTCGCGGCAAATCCGTACATTTTAAGCAGTCCTGGCCATCATGTGAGCTAGACTCCTGTTATTATCTATTATATCCTCTTTTTCCTCAGGGTCTTCTGACAGGTTGTACATTTTGTCTTTGATATTTCCGTTGAAGAAGTGAACGAGCTTGAAATTCTTGTAGTAGACCGCGGTCGCGAAGGTGTTGTGGTACTTTTTGGTATTATATATGGCATTTGCATATCTTGACCTGCCCTTTATGAGTTTTAGCAGTTGCAAGTCCCACACCTCTGTTATTCCAACGTGGTCTGAAAACACGAAGTTGTCCCTGCGTAGGTTTCCATTGACTTCGTCCTGCCTTCCTATGCCTATGCCAAGAATAGAGTCGTATAGCGCCGAAAGCCCCACGAAATTGCTAACGCGCTCGCGTATGTCTACCTGCTTGCCATCCTCAAATTTTGCGCTTATCAGCGGCACACGGGACACCTCGTTGTAAGGGAACATGTTGTGGTACATTATGTCGTGTTCCATGAAAGCCTGCCCGTGGTCGCTTGCGAGCACCAAGACGGCATTGTCAAGAATTCCTTTTTCCCTTAGTATGCCGATAAGCCTTCCTACCTGAGTGTCCAAGTACTCAATCCTTTTCGAATATGCTTCTTTTATCACAGGCAGATCATCCTTGCCCTTTAATCCGCTGAGATGAAGCCATTTGTCCTGCTCCACATACCTCTTAGTTATGAGCGAAGTGGGATACCCTTCATGCGCTTCCATGTAATTTACGAACATGAAAACAGGATTTTTGCCGGAGTTCGAAAGATATCTAGATATGGCTGCGTTCGTCTTTGCCGCGCCCTTGTCGAGCCTGTAAAAGCCATACTCCTTGGCGAATTTCACATTAAGCGTTGTTCGTAGTTTCATGTATATACTGTTCAAAGTTTCGCTCGGCATGAGGCGCGAAATCTCGTATGCAATCCTTATCAGAGACTTCCTTACCCTATCTCTTTCTATGATCCTGAGTACATTTTTTACAAAAGGCCTGTTGTTCTCTACCATGTCTTCAAGCCAAAGGTTTTCCACGTAGCCGAAGCCGTTTGCTATGCCAGTCGCCTTTGACACAAATGGGTTGTTTGAAAACATCGCGGTGTCATACCCAAGATACCGCATGCGCTTGGCAAGCGTCATTTCAGACTCATTGACATATTTGGATTTGACAAGGAATGGATCTGTGTTTTGATCGCTGTATTTCATCGGGTCCTTTGTCAAACTAGGTATTTCCTTTACTCTTTTGCCTGTGAATAACGAGACATGAGAAGGTACTGTATATGTGCCGGGTGCAATGGCATTTTCATATACTGCTGCCTTCTTTGCTATCTTGCTCATTGTCCTTGTTTTTGTTTTTCCCCCGTAAATGTCAAGGACGTCCGCCCTTACAGTATCAAGCATTACAAAAATTATATTTGGCCTCTGCATTAAAATTCGCCGAAGTAAATTGGTAATTACTTATTGCAAGGCAAAAATTTAAATTCTATTATTTTTAGTTAGGTTTAACAATGTGAGCGAGAAATCCCACACTCTTTAGAGGTGGGATGAAAGCGAA
>JBMFUT010000024.1:220-10246 GCA_049966395.1 Candidatus Micrarchaeia archaeon | reverse complement strand
CGTGGTAGCATGGTTAGAAAACCGGCAGTTGCGGGTGCATTCTATCCGGACTCTGCCCCGGAGCTCAGGGCTTTCATAAAGGCCGCATTGGAAGAAGCAAAAGTTGACAATGCAGCAATTTCCGGCGCTTCCTCTTTTGTCGCGCCGCATGCTGGGTATATCTATTCAGGCAAAGTTGCGGCATACGCTTACAAGGCGCTGGAAGCCGCTGACAAGGCTCGGCGTTTCGACAGTTTCGTCATAATAGGGCCCAACCACACTGGCTATGGTAATCCTATTTCTCTGTCGGCTGAAGACTGGGAAACCCCTTTTGGAGTCGTAGAAAACGACATAGAACTGTCGCGGGCAATTGCCTCCAAGAGGCAGATAGCGATAGACGAGTCTGCGCATGCGTATGAACATTCTGTAGAGGTGCAGTTGCCATTCCTTCAGCATGTTGTAAAAAGGCCAAGATGCGTTTTTATTTGCATGGGCGACCAGTCTATGGATTCCGCAGCGCTTCTGAGCAAAGCGATCTTAGACGCTGCGAGAGCTCTTGGAAGAAACTTTGCATTGATAGCAAGCTCTGATTTCAACCACTACGAATCTGCCGATGTTGCAAGGAAGAAAGACCTTCCTGCAATAGAAGCGTTAGAAAAAATTGATTACGCGGGCTTCAACAAGCTGTTGAGGAATTCAAACGACACCGCCTGCGGTTATGGTCCTATAACAGTGGCAGCTATGACCGCAAGGGCAAGGGGCGCAAATAAGGGCTACTTGCTCAAGTATGCAAATTCTGGCGACTATAATAAAGACTACAGTTCCGTAGTGGCATATGCAGCAATAGCGTTTGCCCCATAACGCTATTTGACAGCAGTAATTATGAAAGCTGCCCCGAAACCAAGCTTTCTGATCCTTATCATCGAGAATCCCTTTGCCTTGAGGAATGATATTATGTTGTTAGCGTCTACTTCAAAATAGCTGCTGTGGATGTATTCCTCTACTTCCTTCCTCATCATGTTGTTGAGCGCAGGCGCCAACCTAGCATAATAGTACATGCCTGCCAGCTTTTTGGCTATAGCACTCCTCCTTTTTGACATGTCAAGAAGGACAAGCCTTCCGCCCTTGCTTAGCACCCTGTGCATCTCCTCTATCGCCTTGCCCGCATCGTTGAAGTTGCCAAGCGAGAACGCCGAAACCACAGCATCAAAGCTGCCGTCTGCCAAGGAGAGCGACTCAGCGTCTGCCTCGACATACCTTACGTTCTTGAGCCCTACGCTCTTTTCCCTAGCAACGCCAAGCATCTCCTTGTTGAAGTCTATGCCGGTCACCTTGAAGTCCTTGTGCTTCCTAGCTATGTCTATTGCAACGCTGCCAGTGCCAGTCGCAACGTCTAGCACCCTCGCATTTTTCATGTCGGCTATCTCCTTCTCTATCTGCGCTCTCCACACGCTGTCGAAGCCGAAGCTCAGCGCTTTGCTCACCCTGTCGTAGTTGCTGCTAAGAGAAGAGAAAAGCCTGTCCAGAAACCCCTCCACTAAATTACCTTTCCTTCAAAGCACGCGCTGCTCTGCAGGCAAATAAGGATAAGTATTTAAAATTTAAAAATCAATTGGTGTAGTCAAATTCTGTGGTATTATGGCAATATTGGGTATTCATGACGCGCATGATGCAGGGGCAGCAGTCGTTTCTGGCGGCAGCGTCATAGGAGCGGTAAACGAGGAGCGATTCACAAAGCTCAAGAACGATGTGGGCTTCCCGAGCAACTCTATAAAGTACCTGCTCAACCTCGCCAGCTCTGACGAAATAGAAAAGGTCGCAGTGGCATGGATAGGAGGCAGCGCGCTTTTTGCAAGGATGCTTCCGAGCCTTGAGAAAAAGAGAAGGAAGCTCTGGCGAAAGGAGCTGCCAAAGCCATCGAAGCTCAGCATGCACATGAGAAACGCAATATTCAGGCTTGTTCAGAACCAGAAGCCGCGCGGCGCATGGAAGGCATTTGGCACTTCAATAGGCGGATCGCTGCTATCAGCAAGGCTCAGAAGCGCTGGCCTTGACAAGAAAATAGTTTTCGTGGAGCATCACCTCGCCCATGCCGCAAGCGCATATTATGCTTCTGGCTTCAAGGAGGTGCTAGTCATAACCCTAGACGGTGCCGGCGACGGCCTCAGCGGCACTGTGTCTATAGGTGACAACGGAGAGCTGAAAAGGATAAACCAGTTTGACGCGAGCGCAAGCATAGGCATACTTTACGGCGCGGCCACCGTTGCCTGCGACATGCGTTACAGCGAGGACGAGGGCAAGCTAATGAGCCTCGCTGCGTACTCATACCCTGCCGAAATAAAAGAGCTTAACGAGATTGTCAGATACGATGAAAAGGAAAGGAAGCTAGTGAGCAATAACGGCAAGAAATTCGAGTACCTATTGGCGGAATACATGAAGGACAAGCTGCTTTGGAAATACAACAGGGAGGCCTTTGCATACGCCGTACAGAAGCATGTTGAGGATCAGGTGCTGAAGATAGTGAAGCAATACATAAGCGAGACAAAGATAAGGAACGTTGCAGTTGCAGGGGGATTCTTCTCAAACGTCATAACAAACATGCTTATAAACGAGCTGCCTGAAGTAAAAGACTTTTTCGTCTTCCCGCACATGGGCGACGGAGGGCTTGCCTTGGGCGCCGCATATTATTTAGACTACAAGGAGCACGGTAAATTCAACAACAAACAGATAGACAATCTCTACTATGGCCCCGCATACGACGATTCTCAAATAGAGAGAATCCTGAAGCAGAAGAAAAGCGAGGGCAAGATAGAATACGAAGAGGTAAAAAATATAGCCAAGTACACCGCAGATGCCATCGCCAACGACAACAAGATAGTGCTGTGGTTCCAAGGAAGAATGGAATACGGCCCAAGGGCGCTTGGCAACAGGAGCGTTTTGGCATATGCAGGGGACCCCAAGAACCGGGACAGGATAAACCTGATAATAAAGAAAAGGCCATACTACCAGCCTTTCGCCAGCACAATAATAGAAGAAGATGCGCCAAAGCTTCTAGAGCGCTATCCAAGGCCAAACAGATTCATGACTGTAGGCTACAAGGTGTTTGAAGAGCGCTTCGGAGATCTAGTTGCGGCATCGCACATAGACGGCACAACAAGGCCCCAGATCCTCGGCAGCGAAAACCCGCTCTACAGGGAGCTTATCCTTTCCTTGAAGAAGAAAATAGGCATAGGTGCGCTTCTCAACACGAGCTTCAACAAGCACGGCGTGCCTATAGTGATGAGCCCCGAGGACGCGCTCTGGACCCTTGAAAACACAGGTGCCGAGTATCTTGCCATTGGAAGCTTCTTTGTGGAGAAGAAGATGAAGAGATGAAGCCAAACATAGCCATAATAGTGGCAGACACGCTCAGGCTAGATGCTTTCAACAGCATAGAGGCGAAGTTTCATTCGTTCGGCAAGATGGGCTTCTCATTCTACGGCAACTGCATAGCGCCGTCGTCATGGACGCTACCGAGCCACGCATCGCTCTTCACTGGCATGTATCCAAGCGAGCAC
The DNA here is from genome assembly GCA_049966395.1 of Candidatus Micrarchaeia archaeon. GTDB lineage: Archaea > Micrarchaeota > Micrarchaeia > Micrarchaeales > CABMGC01 > JBMFUT01. The sequence continues at coordinate 6,710 of JBMFUT010000024.1, read as the reverse complement.
GGCGCGCATGAAAGCCGCAGCGTGAAATCTCTTGACATAGACCGCATAAAGCTCAGGATGCCTACTTTTGTAAGTGACCTCAACAGAATGGGCTACTCTACATACGCGATATCCGCAAATCCATATGTAAGCCCTGTCTATGGCTTTTCGGAATTCAGGAGCTTCATGGAGGAGTCTTACTTCACCGACGTCTTCGGCAGCACAGTAGAGGTTTCGAGGCGCCTCAAGCCCATTATAGCAAAGTACAGGAATGTTTATGGAAATAGCATTGCAAAGATTGCATTACACGCCATGATAGAAGACCCTAGCATGTTCATGGAGGCTCTGGCCAGCGCCGCTATGCTTACTCCAAAATCGGCGTTGATAAAGGCCAAGGCAAAGCTCATAGACGGCTGGCCTATAGAAAAGGGCGGGCGTAGGATAGCAGAAAAGATCGAAGGAATGAAAATGAAGACCCCTTTCTTTCTTTTCGTAAACCTCATGGAGGCCCACGACCCTTATGTTGGCAAGAAGTCAATGGATTTCGACTGGTCAACGCCTTTCATGAGATCAAAGCCCTCAAGCAAGCTAGTATCAAGATGGCGCCGTCTTTACCATATAGCATCAGAAAGAGCTTACAGGTATTCTGCAAGGATAGCCGAGAGCGTTGCAGACGACAATGCTGTAGTGCTTTTCACCAGCGACCACGGGCAGCTGCTAGGCGAGCATGGCTTCTATGGCCATGGCACAGTGCTGTACGACGAGGCCATAAAGGTGCCGCTGGCGCTGCGCATGCCGGAGGAAGTCTATGCTGCAGAAGGATACCAGTCTTTGGCCAATGTCAGAAAATTCGTCACCGCAGTCGCAAGGGGGCAAAAAGGAGCGGCGTCGCTCCTTACAAGCAAAGAGGTAATCTCAGAGAGCTTCGGCATACCTGCCAACATCAGCATGGTCAAGGGCGTGAACAGAAGGCTCATCTCAAAGTTCGAAAGGGAGAGTGTGAGGCGCTTCTCATGGAGAGCATAGTGATTGTGGACATGCCAAGCAGGCTCAACAGGTTCGGCGGCGAGGCGCGCATAGCAGCGTCGCTTTTCAGGGGGCTCCGCAAAAGATTCGACACATACTACTTAGGATTCGGCACCTCTTACATAAGCGAAAGGGAGAAAGGAGTGATATTGCCGTCGGCAAGCAGTGCAATAGGCAAGCCTATTAGAAACAAGAGCATTTCAGAATCTGCATTAGCGAAGCTTGCGTACAATGCGCTTGTTGTGAGAAATCTCTACGGCATAGACAAGCCATCAGTTGCAAAAAAAATGAAAGAAATCTCACCATCAGTAATAATATCAAATTCTGTGCAGGACATGCCTCTCCTTTTATACCTCAAGAGATCTGGCATAAATTCAAAGATGATATACATAGACCACGGCAGCATATCTTCCGAATTTGTGCGCGGCTACTTCTCAAAGGCGGCGATGCCTCTCACAATAGGCTCAGGCATCCAAGCCCTTTCGGTGACAGAAGCAAAAAGAAAATTCTTCAGATTTTTCGACGCAGTAGTGGCTCTCAACATGGAGCAGTATAGAGCTATAAGGAATTTCACAGAGGACGTGGTCTACATACCAAATGGAATATCAGTGAGCCTCGGAAGAAATGAAAAAATAGAGAAAAGCATAAGGGAGAGGTACTCTATAGGTGACAAAAGGGTTGTGCTTTACGTGGGCAGGATGTTCGAGAGGCAGAAGAATGTGAGCACACTTATCAGAGCTTTCTCAATTTCAAGAATCGACGCCTCGCTCCTGCTCGTCGGCGACGGCCCCTCGCTCAATGACTACATGCGCATGTCCGAAGGCGACAGCAGAATAGCTTTTGCAGGCGGGGTAGACGAGCATCTGCTAAAATACTTCTACAACATCGCAAGCGTCTTTGTCTTGCCTTCATTTTGGGAGGGCTTCAACCTCACTATACTAGAGGCCGCGGCGCACAGGCTTCCAATGCTCATTTCAGAAGCTGCATGCATAGAAGACCTCAAGGTCTACAAAATTCCCACATTCAAAACCCGCAGCGCAGAAGATCTGCGCAGCAAACTTGAATCATTAATGGCTTCGAAAAGCATGATGACAAGGGCTCGGCGCTCTAGCGCTATGATAGCGTCGCATTTCACAGAGGAAAGAATGCTGAGCGAATATTCCAAGCTCATAGGCAAATTGCTTGAAAAATAGCTATTCCACAATTCCGAATCCGGCGAAGTCGTTGGCTGAGTAGATTGTGAAGCGCCCGAGCTCCTCGAAATCGGAGAACCTCTCGAAGGCAGCATCCTTTTCCAGGGTTATTTCGGCGGCAGCCGCATCAAGCGGCTTAAGCTTCCTCATAGACTCCTCCCCCGTGGCGGTGTCTATTACCTTTATTTTTCCTATCTTCGCCGCCATAGATACCCCGTTAATCACTATCCTGGCATTTTTGGGGATTCTGGCAGAAGCGAATATCTTTGCCTTGAAAGTTCTAGATACTATCGGAGCATCGCCATTGATGCATCCAATCTTGCCCTCAATGTCGCGGATCCTTATAGGAGCCGCAATGCTCTCGCCGGCCTTTGCCTTGCTCTTCTTTCTGCCGCCTACAATCATCTTCGGCATTGCCGCCTTTTTGCCTCCAGGGAAGAAACTTAAAATGTCGCCCTCTGAGAAAACGCCAGAAATGACTTTGCCAGTTGCCATGTTGTCAATCCTGCCAAGCATAAGAATCCTTGCACCTCTTTTGCTCCTCTTTGGCGCCGATGCAGCGCGCATGATCAAATCCATGAGCACAGGGCCGTCGTACCACTTCATCTTTTTTGACCTGCTCACAAGATTTTCATTAAGGTAAGCCGATACGGGCACGAAGCCAAAATCCCCGTCGCCATATCCTATGCGCTTGAGGTAGGCCGAAAGCTCGCTTGCTATCCTTTCGAAACGCTCCCTGCTGTAATTTGCGACGTCCATCTTGTTCACCGCTACGGCAATTTTAGATATGCCGAGCATCTTTGCTATGAACAGATGCCTTTTGGTCTGGCTTGTTATGCCCTCCCCTTCTGCTGCCGATACCGCGAGCAGCGCAGCGGTCGCGTTTGACGCTCCTGTGAGCATGTTCTTTATGAGCTCTTCGTGTCCAGGCACATCTATGAATTCGAAGCCAGCACCCTTGTATTTGAGCTCTGCCCTTGTAGTGTCTATGGTAAGCCCGCCCTCCCTCTCTTCGGAGAAAGCGTCGAGTATGAAGCCAGGCTCGAAATTTCTTCCAAGCTCTTTGCTTATCCTCCTTGCTTCCCTTACCCTTTCGTCAGTTACAGCGCCAGTCGCCATGAGCAGGCTACCAAGCATAGTGGACTTGCCATGGTCCTTGTGGCCTAGCATCGTTATTTTGTAGATGATCAACGCAGCACCTACATGTATCCGAAAGCCCTGAGTTTTTCCATTGTATACTCCTTCTCCTTGTCCTGCTGCCTTCCCGAGCGCTCCTCTATGCTTGTGGATCTAAGTTCCCTTATTATATCGTCAACGCTTTTTGCCTCAGACTTCACAGGCACAGTGCAGTGGGTGCATCCGAGGCTCCTGTATCTGTAGCCTCCCCTAGAGAAATAGAGGGGGTTGACTGGGATCTTTTCCTTTTTGATGTAGTTCCATATGTCTATCTCGTTCCAGTCCAGCAGTGGGTGGATCCTAATATGCCCTCCAAGGTCCATCTTCGACGAGTAGTCGTCCCAGATCTCAGCTGGCTGGTCCTTGTAGTTCCACCTGAAATCCCTGCTCCTTGGCGAGAATACCCTCTCCTTGGCCCTAATGCCGTGCTCGTCCCTCCTTATCGACACTACGAGAGCGTCGAATTTGCGTTCCGCCATGAGCTTTTTCAGCGCCTCTGTCTTGTTTGCTCCGCAGCAGCTGAAGCCGGAAATCTCCGGCTTTATTTCGCTCTTAGCAACTATGAGCTTGAGGTGCCACTTTTTAGCAAGCTGCTCCCTGAATGCGTAAGTCTCAGGAAAGTCTATACCATTGTCTATATGTATGACAGGGAAAGGCACCTTTCCTAGGAAAGCCTTCCTTGCTATCGCAAGCATGGTTGTAGAATCTTTGCCCATGCTCCAAAGGGCCGCCATGTTCTTGAAGTGCTTTTGCGCTTCCCTAAGTATGTATATGCTTCTCTCTTCCAGCTCCTTTATGTTCTGCTCTATCATCTTACCACCGGCAGGTTCTCGAGACCTTTCAGGTATATAGTTGCGCCCTCGGCGCCATTGGCGCCTTTCATGAATATTGGTACCTTTGCAACAAGCCTCTTCTTTGAATCGTACAGCTCAGCATAAGACTTCCTGAGGTCTTCAGAATTTTTCAAGGAACCGTGCTCGTATACTATCCTGTAGTACTTTGCCCCGCTTTTCCTAAGTGCTTTGGCAAACTTATTCCAGTTTGTGTTAGAAGGCTCTTTCTCCAAAACGCTTACAATTTCAAGAAATTTCTCCATGTAGCCACCTATATGTAGCCCAATGCCCTGAGCTTTGCTGCAATTTCCCCATTGCCCTCCTCGCCCTTGGACTCTATGCTTATGAGAGTCTCTCTAAGAATGTATGTGGCGTAGTCTGAGACTGACGAAAAGCCAGTGCCCTCTATCATCTTCTTTATTCTGTTGAAAAGCGGCGCAGGTATTGTTATTGTTGTATACTTTCTCTCACGTGCCGCTTCCTCGCTGTTTTTTGTCAAGTGATCACCATATTGTATTTTAATGTTGCAACATTAAAATATAAAAAGGTTTTGAGTATGCAGCTTTTTGCCAATTGCTGAACGCCAAAAAGCCTGATATTGCAAAACCGCATTGGGCTGAGCAAAATAATTACTTTTAAATATCTATATGTATATCTTATTAACAATGCGAAGGAGACGCAAGGCAGAAGAGAGCCGTAAGGCTAGAAATCATGTTCACGCCCAGTCAGTGCTAGAATATATGCTGACATACAGCTGGGCGCTCCTGATAGTCGCAATAATAATCGCAATACTTTACTTGTTTATATACGTCCCTTCGGTCGTTGTCCCGGCAAAGTGCACAATGTCATTCGGAGCGTACTGCCAGGATCTTGTATTCGGATCAAATACAGTTTCTTCTACAGTCGCTATAATGCTGACCAACACGCAGTCTTATCCTATAATAAATCCTTCGCTCTACATGAATGTGAGCAACATAGGCCAGATAACTGGCACGTGCAAGCCCAACTTCGTCGCGCCTGGCGGCGCCATAATATGCAGTGTCTCGATACCTCAGAGGGCGATATCTTCTGGGACTTTCGTAAGCGGCGATCTCTACCTGCAGGCAACTCCGTGCCCTAGCGGCAATGCAGCTTCCTGCGCTTCGCAGCCAAAGCAGACATACAAGGGCAACTTCAACACGCACGTTTCTCCTCTGCTCACTTCAACTACGATTGATGTTTCGCTAAACGCAGCCTCTCTAAGCGAGGCAGCCAGTGGCGTAGGCGACAAGCTCACTGCCACTGTTAGGATGCTTGGCTATCCAATAACAGGCGCCACAGTCAACTTCACCGCCAACCAGAGTTTCGTCTCGATAAAGCCAAATCCTACAACAACCGACAGCAACGGCAACGCATTTTCATACGCCTCAAGCACCCAGACAGGCAACGTAAAGATAACAGCGACATTCGCAGGCTCTTCTGCAAACGTAATAATCAATTTTACCCCTCCTGTATATGTAACATTCGAGACCACTCCAATGCAGTCAACAACTGCGCCTGTACTTACTGTGGATGGAGTCAGCTATACCTACCAGCAGCTGCCTTTGACCATCGCCTATAACATAAATTCAAAGCACTCCTACTCTTTCGCATCACCCATATCTGGCGCTACAAGCACAAGATACGCATACTCATCAATAAGCGGATGCGGCGTCTCCACGCAGTCTGGCAACTTCACGGCAATCTCAAACTGCACCATGCTTGCGACATACAAGACGCAGTACTATCTTAACATGCAGGCGAATCCGAACACTGCAGGCACAGTATCGCCGGCAAGCAACTGGTTCGATGCCTCGAAGATAGTCGGGATAAGCGCAGCCTCTTCATCAATGTACTTCTTCAAGAACTGGACCGGCATAGGCATAGGCAACTACAGTGGCAAAGCAATAACCTCTACAGTGACGATGGGCGGCCCAATAACCGAAATAGCCAACTTCTTCTCCACGACTTCAACTACTTCTACATCAACTTCAACTTCAACATCCACAACCTCAACTTCAACCTCAACTTCAACTTCAACAACCTCAACCTCAACCTCAACTTCAACTTCAACAACCTCAACCTCAACTTCAACCTCCACAACTTCAACTTCAACTTCAACTTCGACAACCTCAACCTCAACAACTTCAACCTCAACAAGCACTTCGACAACTTCTTCATCAACATCCACAACCTTCACCACTACATCGACAACTTCAACCTCAACAAGCACTTCGACAACTTCTTCATCAACATCCACAACCT
>JBMFUT010000024.1:0-120 GCA_049966395.1 Candidatus Micrarchaeia archaeon | reverse complement strand
TCACCACTACATCGACAACTTCAACCTCAACAAGCACTTCGACAACCTCAACTTCAACAACTTCAACAACCTCAACCTCAACTTCCGTGACAACCACAATACAGGAAACAGGATGCACAA
>JBMFUT010000023.1:0-11516 GCA_049966395.1 Candidatus Micrarchaeia archaeon | reverse complement strand
ACTGCAATAATAAGAATTGCCCATCCATAAGTCATGAGGTATTCCATAGCGGACTGGACCTTATGATGTTGCTTTCCTGCAAAAAATGCAACAAATTTATTACCGCTTTCCATTGCATCTCTTTGCTATCGAATGCAAACAATAAAAACTTATCTGCTGCGATGGCAATAAATATTTAAGCGTAGAATTGCTATAGATGCGATTATGATAAAATACTGGGAATTCGAGGACGCTCCGCTCAAGGAAAAGCTCAAGAATCCTAGCGTCAAGGAGCTTGCCAAGGCATACTTCGACAACGAAACCAAGGCATACAGGTTCGCCAAGGCACTGCTCGCCGTGAAGAAGGCCAAGGAGCTGCGCCTCAAGGACTGCGGCTCAGAGCTGCCAATTGCAACGTGGAAAAGGTACTTGGACTTCGGGGTTACAGTGGGTATACTCAAGCATGAAAACAGCGCCTACTCATTTACTGACAGGTATTCAAAGCCGCTGCGCAATTTCGCCACATTCATAAAGGAGTGGATAGATTCTACTGCAGAGGAGGATCCCGCGCTGCTTTTTGCAAATGCGAGGTCTTCAAAGCAGCAGAAAAGGGGCGGGAGGTCACCTTCAACAAACGAAGAGCCAGCCAAAGCAGAGGAGCATAGCGAAGACCCTCCAAGTGCGGAAGATGCGGCTGTCAAAGACGACGCGCAGCCTGAAGGCTAGCGCGAAGCGCCCTGCGACGTAAACCATATTGTGCCGTATTCGGTATCCTCAAGCCTTATGCCATAGCCGGAGGAAAGTTTCTCTCTTATGGCGTCTGCTTCTTCATACTTTCCCTCCTTCCTGAGCCTGTCGCGCTCCTCTATGAGCTTGGACACCTCCAGCGGTATTGACTTCTTGTAGCTCTCCTTTGTGAGTATGCCGAGCGCGTTTGAATATCTGAGCACCGCCTCTATTGCTTTTGACTTGGCGTCCTTCCCTATCCTCTCTGAGGTTTCGGCGAAGTTCCTCAGCGAGTTTATTATTATCACAAGCTTGGATAGTGCCAGCGGCGTATTGAAGTCGTCGTTCATGGCCTCTGAGAATTCAGATTCAAAGCGCGAGACAGCATCCAAAACCTTCTGGTCTATGCTTGATGCGCCCTCGGCTTCGTTCATGTTGTAAAATATGCTGAAGGCATCATACAAGTAGTTGAGCTTCTTGTATGCGTCGTCCATAAGCGCGTCGTAGTAGTTGAAATCCTTCCTGTAGTGCGTCTGTATATAGAGGAAGCGTATTGCCTCGCCGCCGTACTTGTCTATGACATCCCTTATCTTGACGAAATTCTTGAGGCTCTTGCTCATCTTCTCGTTGCGTATGTTCAAGACGCCGCTGTGGAGCCAGTATCTGACAAAAGGCTTCACTCCATAAGCGCCTTCCGCCTGCGCTATCTCGTTTGTGTGGTGTGGGAATATCAGCTCAGAAGCGCCACCGTGTATGTCGTATTGCGGGCCGAAATTAGCGTAGGTCATTGCTGTATCTTCTATGTGCCATCCTGGCCTGCCTTCAAGTTGCATTGTCTTCCCTTCTATTTTGATATCTATGCGCCAAGAAGGTTCACCAGGCTTAGACGCCTTCCAGAGCGCGAAGTCGTAGCTGTTCCGTTTGCCCTCCCTGGGCTCTATCCTGTGCTTCACAAGCTCTTCCACCTTCATTCCTGAAAGCTTAGTGTAGTCCGGGAATTTTGAAACGTCATAATAAATGTCGCCATCAAGAAAGTAAGCATAGCCCCTGTCAACAAGCAGCTGTATCTGATCCCTCATCGCGTCTATGTAGTCTGTTGAGCGTATGTACTTGCTGACGTTCTGCCTGACGCCTATGTCATCCATGTCCTTCATGAGCCTCTCTTCGTAGTACCTCGCGAGTTCTGTAGAGCTCATGCCCCTCTCGTTGGCCCTGGCTATTATCTTGTCGTCAACATCGGTTATGTTCTGTATGTAGTTTACATCGTAGCCCAAGAACCTGAGCCACCTTACTATGACGTCGAAGTTTATGTAGGTCTTTGCGTGGCCCATGTGCGCATCGTCGTAAACAGTCTGCCCGCAGACGAACATCTTGATTTCATTGTCGTGCATAGGAACAAAAGTTTCCTTGCTCCTTGTCAGGGTATTGAACACAACTAGCTTGCCGTTGTTTCCGGAAATTTTTGAGCCTATTACGTTGGCTTCCACAGCATGCACCTGTCCTTTGCAATCATCCTACTATCGTCTGGTTTACTATTATGCCTGGCGTTGAAACCGGCTGCCTGCTCTGGTAGAAGTCCCCGATTGCGATGTACTGGTTCCTCGTTGCAAGAGATCCTACAACGCCGGCAACTACCTTTATGCTCACGTTCTGGCACATGAGAAGCGAAAGCGGCATGCTTGCATTCACGAACTGGCTGCTTGGATATGGGTTGTTGGGCGCATTGTAGGTATTGTAGTGCGCTACAATGACAGGCTTGCCATTTGAAAGTATCTCAACGTAAAGCAGGTTGTTCTGTGGAGAGATTATCTTGAAGTTGAGATAAGGCTCAACCACCTTGAATGGCATCGAAGTCAGGTTGCCGTTCTGCAGGGCGAGACCGCCATGGAATGTCGTGGCGGCGAAGGTGCCGTTGTAGTCTACCCATGTGTGATTGTAATAGCCCATGTTCTGGTTAGCGTATGTCAGGTTTAAAGGCGAAGTGCCGAAACCATATCCGGAAACCTCCCAACCAGTGTAATTGCCTGTGGAAAAGTTGCCGTTGTATATTGGGACTGTCTGCGCAAGGGAAAGGCACGAAGGTATTGTTATCGTTGTAGTATTTGCAATAGTGGTAACCACTGTCGAATTCTGGATGGTGGTCGTTGCCACAGTTGTGTTTTTCGTGGTTATTGTGGTGGCAGTCTTAGTCGCAACATGAGGCCTTAGAACCAAGAATACCACAATCAGAAGTATAAGCAGCACAATTATGTATGCAAGTATTCCCTTGTGCATGTTTTCATCCATTGAGTATTTAGGCGCTATTTATTAAATATGTTTTGTTTCAAATATATCTGTTCATCGGTGATATTTTGGGAAGCATACCTAGGAAATGGAAGAAGAAGGGAAGGATGCGCTGGAAGTGGATAAAGAAGAGGAGAAAGAGACAGAAGAGGGCTCAAAAGAGACGTGTTGGAGAGCTCTGACTCAGTCAGACTCTTCGGCCGCCTGCATGGTCCTTGTCTGGTACCTTCCGCGCCTTTCTATGGCGGCGAGCCTTTTTATTACGGCCTTGGCAGGAGTGTAGGCGGCGGCATAAGCCCTTTCCATTGCTGCGTACTGCCTTGCGCCTATCGAGCGCTTCATGAGCAGCAGGTCTATTGCCTTCTCCTCAATGCTGCCTGTTATTTCAGCCAGGCCGAAGTCTATTACATAAGGCAAGCCTTTCGATATGATTATGTTTGCCGGAGTGAAGTCTCCGTGCGCTATTCCTGCCTCGTGCAACTTTGCGAGAAGCATGCCTAGCTTGTAAAATATGCGCATGCTAGGCTTTTTCAAAGAGCTCATTCTTTTGCCGCTTATCTTGCTCATTATTATGGTGTACTTGCCTACGGCGAGCAGCGATGGGGAGCGAATGCCGAAGCTATTTGCAACCGCCATTATCTTGGCTTCGCTTCTTGTCCTTGAAGACCTTATTTCTTCGTCGAGCGCAGCCTGCCTGTATTTTTTTGGCTCTCTCACTTTAGCTATTGCATTTGCGCCGAATATGCTCTGCATGTAAATTTTGGCTTCCGCGCCTTCGCTTATAATTGCAGTGCCGCTCATGACCATGGCACCTCCGCCTTGTCTATTCTGTACTTTTGCATTATACTGCAGTCACGCGGCCTTGACACTATACCGTTTTCTATCATCCTTTCAGCAACATACGCAATCATTGCGCCGTTGTCGGCATTGTAATCGTTAGGAGCTGCGCCGAAGCGTATGCGGTGCTCAGATGCCATATCGTCAAGCATTTCCCTGAGCCTTGCGCTCTGTGCAACGCCACCGCACACGCAGAGCTCCCTGCTGCCAGTGAGCATGAGCGCCCTCTCTGTAGCCTCGCAGAGCATTGCAAAAGCGGTTTCCTGAATAGAAAAGCAGAGGTCCTTGCTACTGGCTTTTCCTATCATGGACGTTGCCCTGGTCAGAAGCCCGGTGAAAGAGAAATCCATGCCTTTTACGGTGTACGGCATCTTGATATATCTGCCGCCCTCAGCTTCCTTTGCAACTGCAGAGCCCCACGCCGGCCTGAGCTTCAGTTCCCTCGCAAAAGAGTCTAGCATGTTGCCCACGCCTATGTCGAATGTCTCGCCAAGAACATGATAGTGGCTGAAAGGCTCTTTGCGTTTTTTCAGTATCTGCGAATTTCCCCCGCTAACGTATAGCGCAACAGGATCATTGAGCCTCGCAGTTAACTTTGCAATCTCTATATGGGCAACGCCGTGGTGGACTTCCGCTATGGGAATACTTTTTTCATGTGCAATTGTCTTAGCGGCTAGCTCACCTACCTGTAGGCAGGGCCCAAGACCAGGACCTTTTGTGTACCCTATTCCTTCTATGTCGCCGATTCCAACAGACGCGCTTTCGAGTGCTCTTTTTATGACATTGTCGAAATTTCTCGCATGGAACTCTGCAACTTTTGAAGGTATCATCCCCCTGGTATCTATAGGATACATCTCCTTTTCGTTGGCGATTATCCTCTTGCCGTCTACTATGCCTACGCCGAAAGTGTGGGCGCTGCTTTCTATGCCCATCACAAGCATGTGTACACCTATGCTCACTTTGCGCCGAATAAGTTTATATAATTTCTTAGTACATTTGCTATCGGTAAAATGAAGGTAAAAAGGAGAGACGGAAGCGAGGAGGAATTTGTAAGGGAAAAGATAGTAGTGGCAATAGTGAAGGCAGGGGGACGTCCGGATATTGCCAGGGCGATAGCCAGCGAAATAGAAAACATGTTCGCGAGCAGGAGCTCTGTAACATCAGCAGAGATAAGGAAGGAAGTGCTGAGCAGGCTCCAGCAGAGGGACATGAACACGTACAACAGCTGGCTGGACTACGACAAGTCGCAGAACAAGGCAATGTAGCCTAAAGATTTGCCAGTCTTTTCCGTTCTAGAATAGAGTTACTGTTGGTTAGCATGGTAAAGAACAGCGGCGTTGTCAACGCGGTCGCTTCTTGGCGCATATCACGGCTTGCGCGCCTTGCCGAAGCGATAGAAATTTCAGGCGTTGCGGATTCTGAGAAGCTTGCCAAGAAGTATGTGCGCATAGCAAGGGAGATAAGCAGCCATTACGGAGTGCGCATTCCCGGCAGCATAAAGGCTAGAATATGCAAATGCTGCGGCAGCTTCATGGTGCCAGGCTTCAACTGCAGCGTAAGGCTAGCAAGCTCCGGAAGGTATGTAGTATACAAATGTGCATGCGGCTGCGAGAACCACATAACATACTCAGCGCAGCCCAAACCTGTCAAGAACAGCATTTGAAAATTCGGTAGCGCTTTCGTGCCCTTTTGCAGATATTATGTTCTTTTCAAGCTCTACGCTTTTGCCAGACGGAATTCCCTTGTATAGCTGCACGAGCCTTATTGTTTCCCCATCGTTCGGTACTGAAATATGGACGCCGTTTATTATGTTTGCCCTTGCAATTATCTTGACCGCGTTGCCAATCGCGCCTATGAGCGTTCCTGAAGAATTGAAGTTCCTCACCATGTCAAGCAGCGGCCTAAAATCGTAAAGCTTGTATTCGTCAACGCCAGGCCCGTCTGCAAAAACCACCGCGTCAAGTTTTTCGTCGCCAAGCTTAGTCGCATCAATTCCGGGCTTGTATATTGCGCCGTGGTAGCCAATGCACTCCTCAGAAGTGTAACTTGACACGATCACTTGCACGTGCCACTTTTCAAGCATGAGCTTTATCCCTGCCACGGTCTCGTCCTTGAAATCCTTTGGCGGAATAACTATAGCGACGCGCATCGAATCATATTTATTGACATATAAAAAGATAAAATTCTATCTGATTATTGAAAATGCCGCCTATTTATTGCCCTGTTGCGGTGCAGCTCCCTTGGAATAATGTCTCTTTGATATTTCATATGAAGAAAAGATAGCCGCCAGCACAATAATCGCTATGGCAATGTCGTACAATGAGAATACGGTTTCCTGCAATCCAATCCCACTGCGGGTTGACGCATGGTAACCTATGCCGAGATTGTATACTGTTGCGTTCACATAGCCGTAAGGAACGTCTTTGAGGGTTATAGTTCTGCCGCCAGTATAGAAATCAGAAGTAGTCATGTTGGAGAACTTTGCCACTATAAGAGAGTTCACAGGTATGCCTAAGAAATCAGTAACCTTTACGCTTACATTGTAGAGTGGCAGTTTGACCTGCACCACAGAAGGCCCGTCAACGCTTATGGCTTGTGAAGCTCTGACCATTGCACCATTGTAGAGCGCGCCAGTCACATTGTAAGTGGCGTTTGCCGTAAGGAAGGCGCTTGTGCCGTAGTCTTTTCCGTCTATATAGAAGCTCTCGGCTTGTACAGGATTGCCGTATTCGTCCACTCCCTGCAAAGTGACCAGATACTGCATGTCAAAGAGCGCCTCGACTTGCACTGGCTTATCAACAGCGATTTGGAAAGAAGCGTTGCGAACTCCGTTGCTCCACCCGACAAACGCGTATCTTTCGGAGCTGCTGAGGTTAAGCGTGGTACCGTCTACATACAGGTTCGTTATTGTTCCATTGGGATACCATCCGCTTCCAGTCGCGCCTATGCTCGGCAGAGAAGAAGTGGCGTTTACTAGGAACTCCTTCTGCCATATTGCGGCTATCTGCTCTGGTGCATTGACAATCAGCTTCCCTGAGAGCTTGTCATTTCCATTGCTCCACCCAGTGAAGACTTCCCTTGCAGTTGCGTTGTAATATACCGTTCCATTGTCAATGCTGTAGTACGCAACGCTCCCGTTGTTATACCATCCGCTTCCCGAAGCGGTATTGTAGGCAGATGAAATGTTTACGAAGTACTGCAGCTGCCATTCGGCAGTTTCAGTTATGTTGCTGTCGAGTTGCAGTGTGACGTTGTTCATTATGCCTGTATACGAGCCCAATCCAGAGCCAATCCATCCTTGGAAAACCGCGCGCACGCCTTTGCTTATGTTAACATACTCAGGCGCAGAGATTCCCACCGCAGAATAAGCTGCGTATGGGACGCTGCCGCTTATGTTGGCGTAATCTGACACAATCCTCAGCCTGTACCCAAGCGACCACAGCTCTGTGCCAGTCTGGGGCTGCGGCAGACCAGATCCAGCCTCAAAATAGTTTACCCTGTTGCCTATTTCTTTGACACCATAAGGATTCTGAAGAGTCTCTTTGCTTCCATAGCCATAACCTATTGTCGCATAGCCTTTAGCGACAGGGTCGTACCTGCCGTTTATATATGCTGAAAGGTTTGAAAACGCAACAGGAATGATGAAATCATTTGCATTGCTCGCATTTGCAGCCTCGACTATTGCAGTTGGCACGTTGGGCCCAGAAGTAGAAGTCCCCAAGTTTGCGCTTCCTATTACGTTACCGTTGAACATGAAGTACCACGTGTCGCCGATAGAGTAAAATGAATAAGTGTTGAAGGTCCCGTTGGCTCCAGCCGATCCGTCAGGCCCTATCCCTCCAAGGAAGCTGATGTTGCTTCTGCTGGGAAAGTATTCATAGAACCATTCCGCATCTCCGGCGTTTATGTACTCATCCCCAGTGCAGCCTGAGGTTGTGCAGCTTGACGTGTAGTCCCCGCTCTGGTTTTCAACAACATACCCTACTTGCAAGAAGGCGCCATTTTGCAGATCTTCTCCTATCCAAAAGCCGTAAGACCCAGAAAATGGATGCTGTGGGGTTATCGTTTGGATCTCTACGCTGGCGCCATTGTTGTAAGCCGCGCTGTTACCCGCTCTTGCTCCTGTCTGGAACCAGTATTCGGCGCTGACTGCATTGAGTGTTATTGCAATGGCAATTGCCACAGCTAAAATCTCAAACCTTTTCATATGGCATTCCCATTTTTTCAAGTTTTGCAGTAATGATATTCCGAGTAGCAGCATTTATACTTTTCCACTCTATTACCGCAACTTCGGGCCTCTTTGAAGACATCTCAACCGCCTGCTCGAGCATGTCAGCATTGTCGCTTCCGTCCTGATTGAATATGGCATACTTGGGCATTATGTGGGCGAATGCATACCCCTTTTCTATAGCAAGCCTTGAAAATTTGCTAGGATAGTGCGTTCCCCCTATGCCTATCGCGATTTTGGAATATTCTTCTTCCTTGCCAAAAGTCCCAATCGCTTCCATTATAGCATCAGCCTCCTTCTCCGCAAGCTTGGTATTTTCAACTACCGCGCTGTTTCCTCCAAGCTCCACGAAAAGAGATGGCGTCTTAAGCAGAGGTCCATGATGTGTTGCTTCGTAAATCGCTTGCATGCCTTCAGCTCCAATCTTCGAAATGCTCTTGAGCACCTCAAGCATCTGCACTGGCGCCGCTACGGAAAGTCTCTTAGGTTTACCTCCAAGCTTAGCTTCTTTCCCCCAGTTTCCTGTAGGGTGCGTTGTGAACGCGCCGATTCCAGCTGCACTGCTATGCTTGCTCAGCATTACCAGCACTTCGGCGTGCAACTCGTCGAGGAAATCAGCTTCAACTAGCCTAGATTCTGTCCTGATTACATGTATATTGCCTAGCTCCCAAATCTCCCCATGCTCAGAGAATCCGTGCCTTTCTATAATCGCCTTTGCGATATTTGTAGAGGCAATGTCGGCAGTAGAATATACTATCCCTATCAATAAATCCAATTCAGATTGCGCCAATTATTTATATATTGTTTATGTAATTGTATCATGTACGACTATCTGCTTGTAGGAGGAATGGTCCTTGTCGCAATAGGCTTCGCAGCACTGATAATCTACTCTTTTGCAAACGCAGCAAGGCCCCAGGCAGGCAAAAACGTCACAACTGGCTTTGGCGGCGTCGTGATGATAGGCCCAGTGCCAATAATCTTCGGCAGCTCTCAAGGAATGGTAGTTGTCGCAGAAGCGCTCGCCATAGTACTAATATTAATAGCAATAATATTCTTCTTCCTGTTCTCAAGAAAGTAGCACAGCCGGGCTGCATCTCAAATGCATCGATTGTCATGGCATCAGGCAATAAAAGAAAGCGTTTGAAAGACTCATCTCTATGGAGCAATGCAAATAGGCTTGCAAGATTTTACCTTTATCGTGTTATCTTTTGATGAAAGTTTAGTTTGCAGCATGCTGGCTCTCGTTTTCTTGCAATAGAATGATATAAATATTTTGCATTTGTAGTTTAATAGAAAGGGGGTTATAAAATGTTTGAGGCCAAGATTTCTAATGCGAAATACTGGAGGGACTGTGTAGAATCAATAGTGAACCTTGTAGACGAAGGGTCTTTCACAATTTCGAGCGAAGGAATAAGCCTCCGCGCAATGGATCCTTCTAGCATAAGCATGGTTTCATTCTTCATACCGAGCAAGGCCTTCGAGAAGTACGACGTCGAGAAGAACACAAGCGTCGGCCTCAACTTGGAGAACCTCAGCAAGGTCCTTTCAAGGACAAGGGACAACGAGTCTCTTGTGATGAAAGATACAAATGGCAAGCTGCTGTTGGAGTTTATAGGCGAGAACAGCAGGAGGAGATACAAGCTGCCAATGATCGACATAAGGAAAAACGTGGAGAAGGAACCGAACGTGGAATTCGACGCGACCGCAGAGGTTGCCGGGGATCCGCTAAAGGAAATAATAAAGGACGCAAGTCTGATATCTTCGTATGTAGCATTCAAGGCTTCTAAGGACGAACTTGTCATAAACGCCCACGGTGATTCTGGAGAACTGGAAGAGTTGCACGGTGTAGACGGAAGCATAGTAAAGAAGCTTAAGGCCGACAAGGGCGCAGATGTCACTTTCAATCTCGAGTACCTGGAGAACATAGTTAAGGCGTGCCCTATGGGTAGCTCTATGAGCATATCAATGAAGACAAACGAGCCATTGAAGGTCAGCTACAACATTGGCGATGCCTCGGTGACATACTATTTGGCGCCCTACATAGAAAGCTGAAGCTTTCATGCAATGAATATTGATGGTGATTTTGGCGTACGAGGAAAATGTAGACGAGAAAACAAAGGACCTGAACAGGGCAAGGCAGTCGCTTGTCGAAGAGCTTCAGGCAATGATGTGGTATGACGAGAGAGTCAGCGCAACTAAGGACAGGTCATTGGCCGCGGTGCTGGCGCACAACCGCGATGACGAAAAAGAGCATGCCACTCTGCTTTTGGAATGGATAAGAAGGCACGACGCTGCAATGGCTAAGGAGCTGAAGGAAATACTTTTCAGCGGCAAGGACCTCAAAGAGCTTTGGGACTGACCGCAGCAAAAGGTTAATATTTTTGGTTGAGATTTCCTATTATGCCTGACGATTTGGATTTCGCTTACAAGTATCCTTTTTCGGAAGAGGCAAAAAGCATAGTTTCTGCTCTAAACATAACTAAGGTTGAGAAGTCATACCTCGACGCAGCGAAGATCAGGCTTGAAGAAGACTTTGCAGGAAAGGCGGAGTTTCTCAAGACAGGCTATTCTGATTTGAAGAAGACTTATCTGGTAAGCTACGCCTTTGCAAGGCTCCTGGTAAGCGTCATGGGAGCGCATCCAATCAAGCTTTTTGCAGAGGGCGAGGCAAAGAGGATCCTTGGCGCCCTGGTAGAAGAGTCTGAAGAAAACATACTAAGAATCTCAAAAGAGCTCGGGTGCCCCGCCTCTATCGAAGGAAAGGATTTCAAGATTGCATTTTACGACTATCTTAAGGTTGTGCCCAACGACAGGGAGGAATTCGCCCTCATCCACCAGAACATGCGCGACGGCTTCGTATACTTGAACAAATACGCCGTAGTGCAGCTTCTTGCGGAGGCCGCAAAGAAGAAAGTGCTCTCGGGGCTTCCGATAAAAAGCTCCGAAATACCTAAGGAAGTCTCGGCGTATGCGAAGAGCGTGAAACAGCCAAGGGCGGAGGTTGCGCAGATCCCAGCAACGCAGGGCAAGCGCTACGGCTGGATAGAACAACTCCTAAACACTCCCATACCTGACTTCAGGCACAGGGTAGTAAACCTTGTGCTGGCTCCATACCTGACAAACATAAGGGGGCTCAGCGAGGAGGAGGCATTCTCGATAATATACAACTACATACAGCGCTGCAAGGAGATAAATCCAAACACCAAGATAAACGAGGCATACATAAGATATCAGTGCGCCTATGCTAAAAAGAAAGGCATGCGACCCCTTTCGCTGGCAAGGGCGAAGGAACTGATGGCCGGGATAATAGACTTCAGTTCGTTTTAGCAATGAGTGCACTTCATGCATTATGTCCGCAGAAGAACTTGCGCCTTGTTGCCTTTTTGCATTGCGATTATGGAGGCGTGTAGCCATTCCACCAGTTGCTGACAAAGTTAACGCCATTTATCTGTCCGTTGTTGCC
>JBMFUT010000022.1:0-12172 GCA_049966395.1 Candidatus Micrarchaeia archaeon | reverse complement strand
TAGGAATAGCTATTGGCGCCAAAATAGCTCTTCCAACTTTGGCATTTGAGGAAGGCGCTGCAGTTCACTGAAAGAGCGCCGCATGCGTATATATTCCATTTTGTCGGCAGAAAGATTGGCGCGATAAGTTTATAATAGTACAGCGCTTATGTTATCAATAACTAAGGTGATTGCCTGAAAGTGTGCATACTCAGCGATTCCCAAAATGGTGGCGAGGAGCTGGCTAGCGAGCTCGAAAAATACGACATAAACATAGTCGAAAAAGAGGTTACTGGCAGAGACGAATACCTAGACGCGCTGTATGGTATAGTTGGCAACGGAGCATTTGACAGCGTGCTGCTAGCAGTTTCAGATCCCGTTGGCATGGGTATTTTGCTAAACAAGAGGCAGGAAGTCCGCGCTGCGGTGTGCAGCAGTGGCGAAGACATAGAGTCTGCAAGGGACAATGGCGCAAACGTGATAATACTTGGCAGGAATGCTGACATCCGCAGCATAGCCAAGTCAGTCGTGCAGCTTCAGCAGTCTAGAAAGGCGATGCCAGGTATATTTAAACCAGGCAAGAAGGACCTCCAGAAGGCGTCTGTAGCTCCAAGGAATGCAGCACCGGTTCAATCTCAGCCAAAGGCATCCAAGGTTCAACCTCAGGCGGAAGCAAATGATTTAGAGGAAGAGGAAGAGGACACGCCGCCTCCGCAGAAAGGCATAATTAAAAAGATAAAATACGCGCTTGGAATAGAAGACGAGGGCTACGGCAAGCAAGACCACCGCTAGCGTGTTGGCATGGATCCTCACTGCAGAGAAATAACAAGCGTAATACTGCCGGCAATAAGGGCTTCCATAGCCTTAAAGCTCAAGAACGAGCATGGCTTCACACAGCAAGAGATAGCAAGGAAACTTGGCATAGCTCAGGCTGCAGTCAACAAGTACCTGAAAGGCAACTGCTCCAAGAAGGTATCAGAGATGCGCACTTACATAGCAAAGGCAGGCTTGAGCGACCCTATAGTGGATGAAATAGCAAACGGCGCAAGCCCTGAAAAGATAGCAGATTCAATAGACAGGCTCTGCGCTGAAAAATCGCTGCGCGCAATGGCAGGGTCTCTTTAGCTATCTCTTCAATATTTTTCTTATTTCTCCAGGGCTGGAAGTATTTATCACGTCCTTGCTCTCGAGCCATCCCCTTCGCGCCATGCCTACTCCAAATTTCATGAACTCAAGATGCGAGAGCCTGTGGGCGTCCGTGCCTATCGAAAACCTGAGGCCGTATTCCCTTGCTTTCATTATATTTTCGTCGTTGAGGTCGAGCCTGCTGGGGAAAGAATTTATCTCCATGATCACGCCGTTCCTTTTTGCCGCCTCGAAAACTTTGTCTATATCAATGTCTATTGGTCCCCTCTCGTTTATGAGCCTGCCTGTTGGGTGAGCAAGTATATCCACATAACCGCTGTCTAGTGCGGTGGTTATCCTTTTCGTCATTTCATCCCTGCTCATGTTCCTGTTGGTGTGCACCGCGCACAGCCTGTAGTCCATTTCATCAAGGGTCTTCCTTGAAAGATCGAGAGAGCCATCCTTGAGTATGTCTATTTCGGCGCTTTTCAGTATTACTATTTTGCCTTCGTATCTTTCAGCTGCTTTGTCTACTACTTTGAAATAGCTTTCGAACTGCTTGTCATTCATTCCCCTTGCCACATACTCGCTCTTGGTGTGGTCTGTCAAACCTATATATTTTCTGCCAAGCCTGATAGCTTCGCGGATTAGATCGTCAATGTCGTTTGAACTGTCGCCGCTGTAGTTTGTGTGGGTATGCAGGTCTCCCTTTATATCCTCCAGCCTCACAAGCTTCGGCAGTTTGTGCTTTTGCGCAAGCTCTATCTCACCTCTTCCTTCTCTCATCTCCGGCTCTATGTAGTCCATGCCGAGCTTGCCATAAACCGATTCCTCGTCGCTGCCTGCGATGCGCCTGTCCTTGCCGTCAAAAAGTCCGTACTCGCTCAGCTTGTATCCCATTTTCACCGCTATTTGCCTTACTTGTATGTTGTGGTCCTTGCTTCCGGTAAAGTACTGCAGCGCCGCGCCGAAGCTTTCCGCCTCTATCACTCTGAAATCGCAAGTAAGCCCTATCTTTAGCTCTACGGTAGTCTTAGTTGGCCCCTTTACCACAACGCTCTTGGTTTCGGGCATTGAAGATACGAAATCCATCACCTTATCGTTGTTTTTTGATATTACCAGTATGTCCAAATCCCCGACAGTTTCCTTCATCCTCCTAGTTGAGCCAGCAATAACAGCCTTCTCCGCCAGGCCGCTTTTGATTATCTTGTCTACTATCCTTTCAGCCTCTGGCAGAGCTGTCCCTAGCAGCATCCTGCCTCCTATGCTTTGGAGCATCTCTAACCCCTTCTTGATCTCTTCTTCGCTTTTCTCTCCGAAACCCTCCAATTTGCTGATGCTGTGCGACTCTACCGCTTTTTTCAAGCTGTCTATGTTATTGACTCCAAGATCCTTGTAAAGCCTGAGTATCTTCTTCGCGCCAAGCCCCTGTATTCTGGTAAGGCTTGCAAAATCTATAGGATACTTGCCCTTCAGCTCGTCGTATTTTTTCATGCGCCCTGTTGCCACGAATTCCTGTATTCTTTCTGCAATGGTCTTGCCTATGCCAGGAAGCGCAAGAAGGCCGTCAATGCCCTTTTTTTGAATTATGTCCCCAACATCCTCTTGCAGAGTAGAAACAGTCATAGCTGCCTTCTGGTAAGCCCTCACTTCAAAGCTGTGGTCTCCGGGCTCAAGCATAAGCATGTCGGCGATCTCGTTGAACATTTCAGAAATCTGCTTGTTGTACATTATTGCTCTTCCGCAGAAAAAATTAAATAAATTTACCCAAGAGCGTTTTGCATTAGTTGCGCCCAATATACGCAAAATATTTCTTTTTATTCATGCATATCATATAGGTGCTATAATGCCAATAATCACAAGCATGGGTATGCAGAGCGAGGATTTGGAGCTTTTTAAACCTAAAATAGCGGTGGCGGGAGTGGGCGGCGCCGGCACTAACACCGTGCACAGGATAAGCACGCTAGACATAAAAGGCGCTGACCTTTTCGCCTTCAACACCGACGCAAAGCAGCTCAACATGATAAGCCCAAGAATAAAAAAGCTGGTTTTGGGCCAATCTATAACCCACGGACTCGGCGCAGGCGGTTTTCCTGAGATAGGCGCAAAGGCCGCGGAGCTTTCAAGGAATGATGCAGACCTTCTGCTCAAAGACATAAACCTGCTTTTCCTGACTGCCGGAATGGGAGGAGGCACTGGCACCGGGGCAGCTCCTGTGATAGCAGACATCTCCAAAAGAAACGGCGCCATAGTAATAGGAATAGTCACAGTTCCTTTTTCCCTGGAAAGGGTAAGGCTCGAGGTCGCAAAGAAGGGAGTAGAGGAGCTGAAAAAAAATGTCGACACCCTTATAGTCATAGACAACCAGAGGCTCGTTACGCTTTACCCAAACCTTCAGATAGAGCAGGCATTCATGCTTGCCGACGAGATAACAGCCAAGGCGGTGCGCGGCATAACAGAAGCCATAACCCAACCAAGCTTAATAAACCTCGATTTTGCAGACGTTCGCACCGTAATGAATGCTGGAGGGCTTTCCATGATAAGCGTGGGCTCGGCCTCAGGTCACAACAGGGTGGAGGCGGTGGTTGAAGAAACCCTCAAGAACAAGCTTCTCGACGTCGATTACAGGGGAGCAAAGGGCGTGCTTCTGTACATAAGAGGAGGGCCAGACCTGACGCTTGGTGAAGCAAACCAGATAGGCGAAAAGCTCACTGAATCGATATCGCCCAACTCTTACGTTACCTGGGGCGCGACAATTGATCCTAATTACGAGGACAAGGTGGAAGTTGTAGCTATATTCACCGGCGTTTCCGGATCTTCAGTGGTAGGCAAGGACGAGCATCCTTCAAATGGAATGGACATAGGCTATCTCTGATTGTCCCTAATTGGCAATTCGCGTTTTGATCAGCGATAGTTTAAAATACCTTTTCCGCTAAAATATAACTAAGTTATAATGGTGATTGCATAGAATTCCTAAAAGAGCAAGACAAGAAATATGTAAAGGAGCTGTTTGAGAAAAACCTTGGCGGCGAAGTGAAGCTCATGCTTTTCGTCGATTCAAAGGAAAAGTGTCAGTACTGCAAAGACACAGAGGAACTTCTTGGCGAGGTTTCGGCTCTAAGCAGCAAGATAAAACTCACTGTTTACAACATCTCGGAACATCAGAAGGAGGCGAAATTCCTCGGTGTTGACAAGGTGCCCGCTTTGGTAATAGGAGGCTCTAAAATATACAGCGCCATCTATTTCGGCATTCCGGCCGGGCATGAATTCGCGGCGTTGCTAGAAGATATAGTAGACGCTTCGAACAACAAGACAAGGCTTTCTGAAGCTACAAAAGCGGCGCTGAAGAAGATAGACAAGCCAATGGACATAAAGGTTTTCGTCACGCCAACATGCCCGTATTGCCCAAGGGCGGTAAGAATGGCGCACCAGTTTGCAATGGAGAACGATAAGATAAAGGGCAGCATGATAGAATCGATGGAGTTTCCGGAGCTCGCAAACAGCTACAACGTGATGGCAGTGCCGAAAATAGTGATAAACGACACTGTTTCTTTCGAGGGCGCATTGCCGGAGGAAAACTTCCTCGAATATCTGAATGAGGCGTACAAGGGCTGATTCACGCCTCTTCTACCACAGTGGCGCCGTCCTTGTCTTTGTCCCTGCTTAGTATATAGACTTTAGCGTTTGCCGCCTGCCTTAAGAATTCGTCGTGCGTTATTATAAAAACCTGGTCTATTATCTTCGGCAAGGTTTCATTGAAAACCTGCGCAAACCTTGAAAGCCCCTGTCTGTCTATGTTGTGCGTGGGCTCGTCGAGTATTATCCATCTCAAGTTTGGCACGAGCACCATTGCGAACGCCACCCGCATAGCTAGGCACGCTATGCTTCTCTCGCCTCCGCTTGCAATTGCGTTAACCTCTTCCCACGATCCCGTGTTTGTCTTGAGCTTGAGCACGTAGTCTGAGCTTGTTCCTTCTAGCATTATGCTGCTGTAATCCCCATACGGATAAATTTCAGGCCATATCTCTTGCATGACGCTGTTTATCGAGTTTATCAGCTTGCTCCTGAGGACTCCCTGCGTTTCGGAAAGCGCGTTCTTGAATTTTTTTACGCCTTCCGCTACCTTCTTTCTCTCTTTTATTTCCGCGTAAGCCTTTTCTATTTTTTCTATCTGCTCATCCTTGTCTATTACCTGCTTCTCTTTTTCGTTTATAGCCTTTTTTTTGGCATCGTAGTCTACCTTCATCCCGCTTATTTCCGCCTTGGTGTCACCATACGCCCTTGTTACGCTGTCTAATCGCGATTCGTCCACGTCTAAACTATTGAATTCCATCTCCTTTTCTTTTAGTATTTTGTTTGTTCTCTTCTCTTCTTCAATGTAAGAGGAAAGCCTCTTCATAGTTTCAAGAGCCGAACTGAGCTGCGCGAACCTTTCGTTTGCCGCATCTATCATCTTCCTGTTGTTTTCATAGCTCTCTTTTGCCTTGACTTCTTCAGCAGCGTACTTTTCCAGGCTCCCTTTGACAATGGAAAGCCTATCGTCTATGCCGGCAAACGACTCCATTTTTGACAAATCCCCCTTGAGCTTGTAAAGCGCGTCCCTATCTTCTTCTATCTTTTTGTTCAATTTCGCGAGCGATTTTGCAGCTTCAGCGGCGGAATCTTCAAGGCTTTTGGACTGTTCCCTCTTGCCCTCCAGGAGCCTGTTCTTCATCTCCTCTGAAAGTTCCCTTTCGCACACTGGACACTGCGTTATGTGCTTTTCCAGTTCAGCGATCCAGTTGTCCACTTCCTTCTTCTTTGCCCTGAGGCTTGCAATCTCGTTTTCCAGTTTTTTTGCCGCCTCTATATTGCCCTCAAGGCTTCTTTCGGCGTCCTTCAGGTTTTTGCCTCCGATCTCGGCTTCCAGCTTGTTGCGCTCTGCAATCTTCTCTTCTATTTGCTTGAGCTCTGCCGCTGCCCTTGCCGAATTCCTTTTGGCCTCGCCTTCGATTTCCCTTATGCGCGCATCTTCGGCCTTCAGCCTATCCAGTTCATCCTTGGCTTTCTTCAGATTCGATTCTATCGAGGCGTAATCGCCGAGCCCCTTACTCTCTATTTTGCTTATTTCGCTCTTGAGGACTTCCAGCTTGCTTTTGGATTCGGCAATTTCCTTGGCCAGCGCGTTCTTCCTGTTGTAAAGTTCTTTGACCCTTTTGAGCTCCTCTTCAAGTTTTGCCAAGTTGGCTGTCTTTTTTGCAAGTTCAGATTCAATCCTTTTCGCCTCAGCCGCAATCTCTTCTTTTTCCTTGTTGAGCGAATCCCTTTCTGCTTTTATTTTATCAACATCAAGCCTTGCCATGTCGGCCTCCTGGTCGCTGACCATCTCGCTTATCCTGTTAGCCAGCGTTGTCGCGTTTTCTATCGCGATGCTGAATTTGTCTAGCCCTAGCAGCTCGTCTATCTGGCTTTTCCTGTCAGCGGCCCTGAGTTCTAAGAAGTAGTCGAGCCTGTTTTGCTCGGAGTATACCGCCCTTGAAAACAGGTCGTATTCAACCTTAAGCACCTTTTCTACTGTCTCAGTGACGCGCTGGGGCTGCGATTGCAGATATTCCCCATTCTTGTTAAGCACAGCCTTTGTTGTGCCATTCAACGCTATTCTTCTTTCTATATCGTAGACATCTTTTCCCACGCTGAAAGAGAGCCTGACCACTGCTTCCTGCTCTTGTGCCGGCCTGCTTTTTATTATGCCTGCAACGCTGCTGCGCTTGTGCTGCAACGCGGGATAAGTACCGAAAAGCGCATACGATATGGCGTCGAGGACAGAACTTTTGCCTGCGCCCATGACTCCCATAAGCACATTTGTGCCTTTTACAAATCTCAACTTCGTGTCCTTGTGCGCTTTCCAGTTTATTAGCTGAATCTCGTTTATCATTTCCTCCTTTCTATTTTGCCTAATCAAAAATATAAAGCTTGTATACCATTTGTTGAATAGCAAATCAGACCGGGCGATAAGCCAGAGCGTCAATTCGCGGGATATAGGTCAATGTCGATGGTAAAATGGGAAAACATCAAAGGCTGGTTGCAGACGTCATGCTTGCAAAGCTTGCAAGATGGTTAAGGCTCGCAGGCATAGAGGTCGAAGCCGCCGCGATAACTGACGACAACAGGCTCATAGCTTCTGTAAAAAGAAAAAACGCAATGTTGCTGACTTCCGATAGGGAGCTTTCGCTTCGCGCCAGGCGCAGGAAATTCAAAGTGCTCTACGTGCCCGAAGCCAGCATAGACGATCAACTTGCATTCGTGGCGCGCTCACTGAAGCTGCGCATAGGAGTTTCAAACTCTAAAATATGCACCAAGTGCGGCGGAAAGCTCGAAAGGGTAAAAAAGAGCGAAGTGGCTGGCAAGGTTCCTCAGCTTGCATATGATAAAAACAGGTACTTCTACATGTGCAAAAAATGCGGCAAAATATACTGGAAGGGCACTCACTGGAAATCTATAACAAAACGCCTAAAGAAAGTGCGCAGGATGGCGCATTCATATTAAGCTCTCTTCTTCGACTTCCACTTCCCTAACCCCCGGTATCTGCTTCAGCTTTTCCTCGAAAATGCTGCTTCCTTCCTTGTCGTCGTGTATGAAAAGAACCTTTATCACTTTTATCCCGAATGCCACGTCTTCAAGTTGTATTCCGGAAGGCTTGAGCTCCGCTATACGCTTGCTGATTTCTTCTTCCTTTCCGTTTTCAGGGTATACTTTGAAAAGAACTCCAACATCTGACATTAAGGTCCCTCGAATCCGCACTCTGGGCACTTGTACCTAACATATGTCTCCCTGCAGTGGGAGCACCTGACTATGTTTGCCTTGCCGCAGTTAGGGCACTTGAATTCCACATAGTCTTTGGTAAGCCTGCCGCACGATATGCATGTTTTTCCTGGCAAAGATGCTATAAAATCACCATAAGCATAATCTAATAAACCGGTTAGGTTAAGTATAAGTTTATTAATTCAAAATATATAAAAAGATATCAGCTGGGCATGTGGCGTAACTTGGATAGCGCGCCGGCTTGCGGAGCCGAAGGTTGCGGGTTCAAATCCCGCCATGCCCGAAGAATAAAAAGTGATGCGCGTGCACTATGCTACGACGCTGCCTCTGCATGGCGGCAAGGCGCCAAGATGGCTTTATGGGAGGATGGTCAAGCTCGGCCGCGCAATATCTGTTGCTATAATGGACAATTACGGCGCCGACGAGCTCGTGAGAAGGCTAAGCGATCCTAACTGGTTCCAGGCTCTCGCATGCGCAATAGGCTATGACTGGCACAGCAGCGGCACGACGACCGTGACGATAGGCGCGCTCAAGGAGGCGCTCAACGACACTAAAGAAATCTATATAGCCGGAGGCAAGGGAAAGTCTGGCACAAACACCCCCAACGACATAGAAGAAGGCGTAGACGCGCTTTCCATTCCACAAAATGCTGAAGAATTCAAGCAGACCAGCAGGCTTGCCGCAAAGATCGATTCATCCATGATTTATGACAACATAGGCATCTACCACCATTCTTTCATATTCACAAGGAACAAGTGGGCAGTAGTGCAGCAGGCGATGGAGCAGAAAGGTGGGAATGCAATAAGGTTCCAGTGGTTCAGCGATTATATTGACAAGCGGGATGTTGCAAACGAGCCCCATTCGGCGATTTCATCTAGAACGCACAAGGTTTCTCTTGATCTCACGTATGTTGAAAACAAGTGGGCCAGGGAAGCAAGCCTTGACGCGCTGGAAGAATACAGCAACATTGTAACTAAGTCGTATCCGCAGCGTCATGCGCTTCTCTACAATGTGGATGTCAGTGCAGCAGCGAGAAAGGCAATAATTAGAGCGAGCGAAGCTGAGCCGAAGGACTACAGGGAGCTTCTGCTGGTCAAGGGAGTTGGCAGATCAACACTGAGATCCCTTGCTTTCGTGGCATCATTGATTTTTGGCAAGGAGCTGGCCTATCGCGATCCGGCCGCATTCGCTTACAATCTCGGCGGAAAAGATGGCATACCTTTTCCTGTGCAGCGGAGCACATACGACAAAGTCATAGAAAGCATGAACTACATAATTGACGCCTCGAACATTGACAGGCAAGAAAAGCTCGAGGCGATGAAGAGGCTAAGTGCATTCTTTGAATCGTGACTAATCAAAAACGGAATTTATTTTTTCTATCGCCGCGTCGTAATCTAAGGTTGTGAATTCTCCGTTTTCCATAAGCACTTTGCCGTCAATTATGCTGCAGTCTACGTTGAGTCCTTCCGCGGAATACACAGCATTGCTTTGTGCGTTCCTTTCTGTTGTAAGAAGGAGTTGCGGTTGCCTTGCGTCAAGCATTATTATGTCTGCCAGCTTGCCTTCCTCTATGCTGCCGCCATTGTATCCAAGAGCCCGCGCGGCGTTGACGGTGGCAAAATCCAGCGCGGCGCTGGGAGAAAGCCTGTTTTCAAGGGCGGCTATTTTAATCCCCTGGAACATGTCTAAGTTATCATTGCTTGCTGTGCTGTCGGTGCCCAGGGTGACATTTACTCCATTTTTAAGCAATGCGCCTATTCTTGCCCTGCCGCTTCCGAGCCTCATGTTACTCGCGACATTGTAGGATACAGTAACTCCGCTTTTGGCAAGCATTTTGATTTCTTTATTTTCCAGCCATACGGCATGTGCCGCGACAAGCCTTTTCGAAAGCAGGCCGTTGTCATAGAGCCACTCAACCGGCCTTTTTCCGTAGCGCTTCAGGCTGCCAATTATCTCTTCCTTAGTTTCGGAAAGGTGCATGTGCAATACTGTGTTATACTTAGCGGCAAGCTCCTCCGTTTTTGAAATTGTTTCCTTAGAGCAGACATATACACCCTGGAGGCCAAAAGCCGGCTTGATTATGCTGCTTCTCAATCTGCTCTCTACGAACCTCCTTGCATTGTCTATCGGGTTGCCTTTCTGGGTAGTGAACTCCTTGTCTAGGACCACCCACGCAAGATAGGCTCTCATGCCTATTTTATCTACTACCTTTGCTATCACGTCCTCCGAATAGTACAGGTCAAGGAATGCAGTAGTGCCTGTGCGCAGCATCTCCGCGACGCCGATCAGCGTGGAAGCTTCTATTCTCCTCTCATTGTTGCGCCTGTCGAATTCTTCAGTGTCCTTCAAGAAAGCGTCAAGGTTTTTTGTCTCGACATTGCCTCTCACCGCGCTCATTCCGACGTGCGTATGGGTGTTAATCAGGCCTGGCATCGCTATGTGGCTATCTCCATCTATTACAATATCAGAAGTGTCTATGTGAGAAGATCCCTTGGCAACCTTGCTTATTATGTTGCCTTCTATCTCTATGCTGCCCCTTATAGTTTCCCTTGCACCGTTCTGTGTTATTATTATGCAATTTCTTATCGCTATTGTCATTGCTATTTGATGGGAGTTAAGCTTAATATATTTTAATGCGAAGCGGGATCATGGAGAAATCCAGAAAGCTGATTTATTCGGTGCAGGAGCATCACGCATCGCACCTGCATTATGACCTAAGATTGGAGAAAGGAGGAGTGCTCAAAAGCTGGGCGATGCCAAAAGGAATTCCAGTCGACGAGTCAAAGCACCTTGCCATAGAAACAGAGGACCACCAATTGGAATACGCCCATTTCGAGGGCGTTATACCTGAGGGAATGTATGGTGCTGGCGAAGTAATACTTTGGGATTACGGCTATTACACGCCTTTGCGATGGAACGAAAAAAGGATAGAAATAGAGATAAACGGCAAAAAAATAAAAGGGGTCTACGTTCTCTTGAGAATAAAAGGAAAAGATTGGCTAATCTTCAAGAAAAAGACTAACCAATCAAACTAGGAGAATTATCTTCCCCTCCTTCCTCTCCTGTTCATCTTTGCCCTTGCTATGTAGCCGCTCTTGTCTACGAAGTACAGGTAGCCTTCCTCTCTGCTAACCTTTTCGCTTCCTACCTTTGCCTTTCTGCCCCTAGGGTTTGTCTTCATAGGAGTGCGCCATGCATAACCGTCCTTTCCTACATAGTAGAGATATCCATCTTCTCTTTCTATTTTCTCCTTTCCTATTCTTTCAGCCATTAATTCACCCTCGATAATCTATCTACAGAATAAGCTTATATATCTATCGTCGAAAAATCGACAGCAAAATACATAATGCATGAAAAGCCGCGTTCTTTCTGCTAAGTTTCGCTATGCTTTATATATTTTCATTTTTCAAGTTTACTGATTGCATGATAAAGATAAATTTGCTGAAGGATTACAATCTGAGTGGCTACAGGCTGCTTGAAGGCTTTCCGAGCGTAGGCTTGGTAGGGCCAATGGTTAACAGCTACATAATAGAAAAGCTCAATATGGAATACATAGGTTATATCGAGAGCGACTCCTTCCCTCCAATCTCCGCCATACATGGAGCCACGCCCCTTTTCCCAGTCAGGATATACAAGGATGACAAATACAAGATAATAACGCTAATATCAGAGTTTACAATACCTGTAGAAACCGTATACCAGATGAGCTACGAAATAATAGACTTCTGCCGCAAGCACGGCATAGACGAGATAATTTCGATAGGCGGCATAGCCGCGGAAAAGTCTTCGAATACTGTCTTTGCCATATCGTCAGACAAGTCATTGCTTGAGCGCGCCACAAAGGCAGGCATAAGCCCAATAGAGGAGGGCGTAGTGGCAGGAGTGAGCGCAATACTGCTTTCGAACGCTGCGCAGTACGGCCTCCACGCGATAGATCTTCTTGTGCCAGTGAATCCTGCCGAAATGGACCCAAAGAACGCCGAGATAGTAATCCTCAATTTGAAGAAACTTATAAACATAGAGATAGACATAAAGGACCTGGAAAGGGAGGCCAAGATAATAGAAGCAAAGACGCGATCAATACTGAAGAAGACGAAGGAATCGCACGATACCTACAGCAAGGCTATCGATGCGACAGGACCTTCCGCATACGTTTAAACCTTCGGCAATAGGCTGCTTCGCGAGCAGGGGTGGCAGAGTCTGGTCTGGCAATAGCCACAGAAAAATGCGCAGGACTTAAGATCCTGTGGCTTAGCGCCTTCGAGAG
>JBMFUT010000021.1:0-12288 GCA_049966395.1 Candidatus Micrarchaeia archaeon | reverse complement strand
AATAAAATGTTATGCGTTTTAGGTTAATTTTGTTATATGTTCAAATTCAGACATGCAACAAAAATCAAAATTATTATTGATTTTACTGGCATGCGCTTTAATGCAATGAAAAACATGCCAGCCACATATATATTAAAATACCTCCACAATAGATTTCAGTGTGGGGCATGGGAGGAAATAGGCTTATGCTTCTTAGAAAGATGCGCGCTTTAATAGATCTCCACTCTCCACTGGCGCGCTCCACTTTCTTATGGCAATACTATACCACCATCCCCGCATCTTATGCTTGCATAGCCAATAAATGGCAGCCATGGCTCTATTGAATTTGGTGATAGTTTGGTGGGGGAAACAAAGCACAAAGTCGAAAAAATATGGCTGGAAAGGGATCTGATACTGTTGAGACCCAGAAAAGGCCTTGACACTGAAAGCGCGGCAAAAGAACTGGCGTCATGCGCGGGTGTCGAATCTGTGCACCTGACAAGCGGCAAGTACGGCTTCCTCGTTTTTGCAAAGGGCAATTCCGATGGCGTCGGCAGGATCGTAAACAAGATAGGTAATGGCGCGGATGTCCTTTCCAACCATTATGTTTACAGGTCTAGAAAGTGGTAAAATGATTGACCTTATTGCAAACAGGCGCAACATGCATGAAACCAAGCCTAAGAGCTACGTGTGCTGGGTATGCGGGGCGAGCTTCACGGATCCAAGCCACTTCCTTTTCCACATAAACAGGCACAGGCGCTAGCTGTCCTCTATCTTTGTCTTCTTCTGCTGGTTGAACATTTCAAGTATTTCCTTTGTAGTTGTAGCGTCTTCGGGGCTCTTGTCCTTTCTTATGTCGCCCACAATCCTCGGGAAGCGCAGCGCGTAGCCGAACTCCGTGCCATCCGCCTGCCTCTCCCTGCCGCACGTGTGCATCGGCGATTTCGTTATCTCGTCAGCCTTTACAGTTATGACGTACTTCGGTTCAACCCAGAAGTCTGGCTCTATTAGCGAAGAAACCCTGGCCGGCTTTGACTTCACTTTTATCTTGTCAAGAAGCTCCTTGAATTCCTGCATCTGCGCCTCCGAAAAGCCAGTGCCTATTTTGGTTATGGTCTCGAAAACATCCTTCTTCTCGTTGTAGGTGGCGCAGAGCAACCCTCCGAACTGGAATTCCGCCCTCGTCCCCTTGCCAAGGTAGTAGCCGACTATGACTATATCTACCGTATCGGTAAGCTCCCCCCTGTAACTCCTTTTCATCTTTATCCAGCTGAACTTCCTTGCGCCTGCAATGTATTCCGCGTTGAGGTCCTTTGCCACTATGCCTTCCAGGCCCCTGCCCACGACATCCTGGAAGTAGTTTTCCAGCTCCTTCGGCGTAGACGCGATGGTCCTGTCGGCAATCCTCATTGTGCCGGTATTAGCAACTATCGATTCAAGTGCTTTGCGCCTCTCGTGGTAGGGCTTTTGCAGATAGCTCTCACCGTTCAGGTATAGTACATCGAAAGTGAAAACGTGCAGCGGAAGCTCCTCGCTCATCTCCTTTACGCCGTGCTTTCTCTTCCTTTGTATGGTTTCTTGGAAGGGCCTGAACTCCCCGGTCACGTCGTTGTAGGCTATCGCCTCCCCGTCTAGTATCGCTTCCTTTGCGTTTACCTCTGTGAGAGCGGCCTTGACTATTTCCGGGAACATTGATGTCAGGCGCTCCAGCCTCCTGGAGAATATCTCTATCTTTTTCGCCTTCTTGTCTATGTGCACCTGCGCCCTGAGGCCGTCGTACTTGCTTTCCACTGCGCACTTTCCACCCATCCTCTCGAGTATTTCCTCCGCAGTTGGAAGCCTTTCTGCAAGAGCGGGTCTTATAGGGCTAAATAGCTCCACCTTGAAGTTCTCTATGCCCTTTGCGCCCTCCTTGAAAAGGGTTTCGCCTACCTTGCCGAGGTCGCTGCATATGTTGTATGCCTTTTCTAGGCTCTCCTTGAACGACCTTTCTCCGGTCTTCGATTTTGATAGCGCTTCTAGTATTGTGGCGTCGCCCACCCCTAGCCTCAAGGTGCCTAGCGCGAATCTCACTATGTACCTCGCCTCGAGTGGCGTTGACGAGACCAGAAGCTCCGAGAGCATCTTTATTTTGGTGTCCTGGCTTCCCTGGCCGGACGTCTCAGCTATCTTCTGCATTATGCCGAATATGTCGTTTATGCTGAGGCGCCTCTTCGCCATGGGCTTCAGCCTGCTTTTTGTGATGAATTCCTCTGCAGTGACGCCAAGGTCGCCGGTCTTCCTGAAACTTGATATTACCTCTTCCTTTGAATACCCGGTAGTGCGCGCTATGGCCTCTTCTGCAAACTTCTCTGCTATGCCTGTCTCCGGGCTCATGAAAGGGGGCCCAAGCATTCCCTGGCTTATGTAAATGAGGTTGCGAATCTCGTTGTTGTCGACTTTCTTGAACATGTCGGTGAGCTCGTCTATCATTGCCAGCCTTGAGGATATTCCTTCAAGCTTTTCGTAGTGCTTCGCGACATCGTTGAAGAGCAGAGAATCACCTTTTTTCCTTACTCTGCGCATCTTTTTATGCCTTTCCGAAAAAAGTTTGTTTTAAAAATCTTGCCGCGGAAGGCATCTGCATTTTTATATTTGAGCGGGGCTAAGCGATACTGGTGGTTTTGTGAAGAGTTTTGCATGCCGAGACATAGGGATGGATTGTGACTTCAAAGCGACAGCAATGGACGAAAACGCACTGATGAAACAGATAGCAGAACACGCAAGGACTGCGCACAACATGAAGAAGATAGACAAGGCAACAATGGCAAAGATAAAGGCGGCCATAAAAGAAGCGTAATCGCGCTTAATGCTGCCATTTTATCCACTTTTTGTTTTCTTTTGTTTTTCTTTCCTTATTTTGCGCTTTTTATGTGCAGGCGATATTGGTGGAATTCGAGGGTCTTTCGATAGAGGTTTCAGATGAAGTCTACGAACCCTCCGACGACTCCTTGCTTGCGGCTGAATTGGTGAAGGAATACCTTTCGCAGCGGAAGGACAAAGAAATAGACGTGCTTGACGTGGGCACAGGTACGGGCGTGCTAGGGCTTGTTTGTGCAAAGAGCGGAAAGGCTAAGAGTGTTACATTCGCTGACATCAGAAGCGAGGCGATTGCGCTTGCCAGGGCCAACTTTGCCAGAAACATGGAGCACGTGAAGGGTTGCGCATGCAGGTTTGTGGTTTCTGATCTCTTCCAGAACTTAGAAGGAAGCTATGATCTCGTGATATTCAACGCGCCGTACCTCAGGCATGAGGAATCTGACGAGCGCCATCCCGAAGCGTCGAGAGCATGGGACGGAGGCGAGGAAGGCATAGAGCTCTCGATAAGGTTCCTTGAGGAGCTTGGCGGGCACCTCAAGCGTGGCGGCAGGGCTGTGCTCGTCGCAAGCACTGCAAGCGAATACGACAAGCTGCTTGACGCTATCGAATCGCTTGGGTATTCTGTGGAAGCCACAAAGAAGGCGCGTTTCTTCTTCGAGGAAATAGTCGCAATGCTCATTGAATGAATAGGATATTCATGCCTTCAGGGATTCGTATATCTCAGCCGCGCCTCGCAGCATTATGTAAGTGAAAAGTATTCCCACCAGGATATATCCGATGTCGATAGGATAGCCTGAAACGTAAACCATGACGAGGTATGCAAAGGTGACGAACTTTACCACGTTTATGCCTCCCCGCCACAAATTAGATGAATATATGACAGATGCGAATTTTGTCTTCATCTTCGAAGAGGTCCCCCTTGCGCCCATTAGCGCGTCGGCAAATGAATGCCTCACTACCACCAGCAGCAGTATTATCAACGGCACTATGTGCAGGTATGTGAACAGCACCCACAAAGTGTATTCTATTACCCTGTCCCCAGCTACGTCAAGCCTTGGGCCGTACGGCGCAATTGACTTTATTTTTTTCTTAAGCGCAGAGACCCTTGCCTTGGCGGCAGCATTGCCTAAGGCTGCGCTCAAATATTGGTAGAAGCTGACTGATCCCTTGCCGGCTTCCTTTACGGCATAGAAGCCGTCGAGAGCGTCCATTGCGAATATTATTGCCATTAGTATTATGTCGGCAAGAGCGCTGAATTTAACGAAAACCATGTATGCCAGGAACAATATCAGCGGCACCCTAAGCAGCGTTACCGCATCTGCGCTTCTCATGCTACGACCACGCATAAAGATTGCATACAAAATTATTAAATAGTTGTATAATAAATGATAGTCTTAAGGTGCGCTTGATGTTTGACATGAACAAGGAAGAGGAGGCGGTGCTCAAATACTGGGAAGACAATGGCATTTATGAAAAGGTAAAGAAATCGCTGGCAGGGAGGAAGCCTTTCTATTTCCTTGATGGCCCCCCGTACGTTAGCGGGGAGCTTCATCCTGGCCAGATGTGGGTCAAAGTAAGGAAGGACGTCTTTCTTAGATACAAAAGGTTCAGGGGCTACGACGTGCACGACAGGGCCGGCTACGATGTGCATGGCCTGCCCATAGAGCACAAAATGGAGGAGCTGCTCAAGATCAAAAACAAGAGGGAAATAGAAGAGAGGGTAGGCATAGAGAACTTCATAAAGGCCTGCAAGGAGTATACCTCATCCCTGATGCTCAAGATGAGCAGGGACTATTCAAGGTTCGGGGTCTGGATGGATTTCAAGAACGCATATTTGCCGAGCAGCAGAACATACATTGAAAACGCCTGGAAGATTATAAAGAAAATGCACGAGAAGGGCTTCGTCTACAACGAGAAGAGAACTATAGCGTACTGTCCTCATTGCCAAACCTCCCTTGCGCCGGGCACGCAGGAAGTAGAATACAGCGACGAGAGCGATCCGTCTATAATAGTGGCCTTCAAGGTTGACGCAACAGCTTCAAAGCCAAAGGCAGACATAGAGATTGACGAGAACACTTACCTGCTCATATGGACCACCACGCCGTGGACACTTCCGGCCAACGTTGCGGTTGCGGCAAACCCCGAGGGCAGGTATGTCGTCGCCTCTTCCGAAGGCAGCAAGTACATTTTCGCGAAGGACAGGCTCGACGCTGTTGCCGCGGACACAGAAAAGAATTTCGTTGTTGAAAGCGAGTTCTACGGAAGCGAGCTTGACGGCATATATTACGTAAATCCGCTTGAGGAAAAGGTCCCAGAACAGAAAAAGCTCAGGAAGTATCACAAGGTGCTGCTATCCGCAAAGCTTGCAAGCGTCGGCGAGGGAACCGGACTAGTGCACATTGCCCCTGGGCATGGCATAGACGATTATAACCTCGGCAGGGAAAACAGGTTGCCTATATTTTCCCCTGTTGGCGAAAACGCCGTTTATACTGCCGAAGCGGGGTCATATGCTGGAATCGCTGTGCCGGAAGAGGCCAACAAAAGGATAACCGCAGACCTTGCCACGCTGGGCGCGCTTCTTGACGATGGCACTGTAAGGCACAGTTACCCTCATTGCTGGAGATGCGGCAACAAGCTCATATTCATTGCCACTGGGCAGTGGTTCCTCAAGATAGGCAAGGCAAAGGACAAGATAATCCAAGAGAACCAGAAGGTTGTGTGGCATCCTCGCGAGGCAATGAAGTGGGAAGAAAGCGTGCTTGCAAACTCTCCTGACTGGTGCATATCCAGGCAGAGGTACTGGGGAATACCGCTTCCAATATGGAAGTGCGACAAATGCGGCGAAACGGCAGTTGTTGGATCCTTGGACGAAATGAAAGGGATGCTTGCAAACCCTGACGAGGTCAACATGCTCGAGGACCTTCACAGGCCGTATGTAGACTGGGCAGTGCTGAAATGCCCCAAGTGCGGAGGGGAGATGCACAGGATACCTGACGTGCTAGACGTGTGGTTCGATTCTGGTATAGCTTTCATGGCCAGCCTTACAGACGACGAGTTCAAGAGGCTCTACCCTGCTGATTTCATATTAGAAGGCAACGACCAGTTCAGGGGATGGTTCTCAACGCTGCTGAAGAGCGGTGTGCTCGTATACAACAGGCGGCCTTTCGACGAGGCTTCGGTAGACGGCATGCTGCTGGCGGAGGACGGAAGGGAGATGCACAAGCACCTCGGCAATTACATTTCCCTAGAAGAGCTTCTCAAGATTTCAAGCGCCGACGGCGTGAGGCTCTGGTTCCTCAGGCACACGCACTGGCTTGACATGCCTTTCAGCAAGACCGAGATAGCGGAGGCAAGAAGCTTTGTAATGCTGCTCTACAACATAAGCAACCTGATAGCGGAATACGGCGGGGCAATAGGCGTCAAGAAGCACAAACCCAAGAGCGCAAGAAGCATAGAAGGGCTAGATGCTGATGATGCATGGATTCTTTCCAGGCTAAACTCGCTCATAAAAAGGGTTACGCAGAGCCTTGATTCTTACGACGACAGCAAGGCACTCGGCATGATAATGGATTTTGTAACTAACGATTTCAGCAGGTTATACTTGAAGGTTGCTAAGAAGAAGATACTCGCTCTAGGCAAAAGGGAGGCAAAGAGGGCAATGGAAGTGATAAACTGGGTGTTCTACAATTCGCTTGTGATGCTTTCTGTCTTCGCGCCTTTTGCTGCTGAAAGCATCTACATCAAGGATTACAGGATGAAGGAGAGCATATTTATGGAGAAGTGGCCCAAACCCAACGAGACAATGATAAACGCCGACCTTGAAAAGGAGTTCGAAATAGCTACACAGGCAGTAAACGCGCTGCTCAGCAGCAGGGAGAAGACAGGCATAAAGCTCAGGTGGCCTGTCGCGAAGGCATTCGTAGAAGTAAGGGACGAGCAATCTTACAACGCGCTTCAGAAGCTTGCGCCGATTGTAGAGGAGCTTGCCAACGCGAAAGAGCTTGACTTGAAGGTCGTGTCCAGGATTGACAAGGTGGTGAAGCCCAACTTCGCAGCGCTAGGGCCAAAGTTCAAGGGAGATGCCCCAGAAATAGCCAAGGCTATAGCCTCTGCCGACCCGGAGAAGCTGCTCAAGGGAATCGAGGGCTCAGGCAGCTACGAGATCCGCACTTCCAGAGGGGTGTTCAGCATAGGAAGAGGCGATTTCACTGTGGTAGAGCTGCAGCACAGCGAAGACGCAGTTCCTTTCGACTACGGCGCGGCATACGTGAGCAAAGAAACCAGCAAGGAGCTTGTCGAAGAGGCGATGCTCAGGGAGCTTGGAAGAAGGCTACAGCTCATGAGAAAGGAGCTCGGCTTGAAGAAGGCCGACAGGATAATGCTTTGGTTGGATGCCGGAGGCGCGCTGGGAGAAGCCCTTGAAAAGGCAAAAAAAGAGGTGCTCAAGGAGCTAAACGCTAAGGAGCTGAAGGCAAAGCCCGAAAGCCCAGACATATCCAAGGAGTTTGAAATAGAAGGGTGCAATGTCGCAGCTGCAATAAAGAAGGAATGATCTTAGACTGTCGACTTGTTTGCGCTCTTGAATGCCTTCCTCTTCTCCATGTCGCTCCAGCAGTCCTTGCATATTACTAGCCTGACAGTCTTGCTTACTCGCCTGGAACTCTTGACACAGGAGTTGCATATTTTCCTATGACAATAGTTGCACACGTTGTACTTGTATATTTCGGCGCCGCATCTCTCGCAGTTCATATAACCACAGATAGAATGATAAACTTTTTATAGATGGCAAACTATAAAAATACTATCTTAACGATTTTCATGCGGAAGATAGCAATAGAGACCTACGGCTGCACGCTGAACCAGGCAGACAGCAACATAATGGCGGCCGAACTCGCAAGGGCAGGATACAGCGTAGAAGTGCTGCCACACAACGCAAAGACAGACGCGGAAATGCTTATTGTGAACACTTGCACGGTAAAGACGCCCACCGAGCAGAAGATAATAGAGAGGCTGAAGGGGCTCAAAGGTTACAAGGGCAAACTGATAGTTGCGGGATGCATGGCGAGCGCCAACCAGGACGAAATAGAGAAGGTGGCTCCCGAAGCCAGCGTAGTGACTACGAGCAACATCGGGAGCATTGTGGCAGCTGTGGAAGAGATAGAGCGCGGCGGCAGGGCTGTGCTAAACGGCTATTCGAGGGTCGACAAGCTCTCGTACCCTATTTCATATTCCACAATAGCAAAGATACCTATAAGCGAAGGCTGCCTCAGCAACTGCTCGTTCTGCGAGACAAAATTCGCCAGAGGGCCCCTGAACAGCTTCTCCGAAAAGCTGATACTGAAGGCGATAGAAATCAGCGTTGCAGGCGGCGCCAGAGAGATTGAGCTTACATCGCAGGACACCGGAGCCTACGGCAGGGACAGAAGCACAGACATCGCTGAGCTTGTTTCAAAGGCTTCGATGATAGAAGGAAGGTTCATGATAAGGGTGGGCATGCTAAATCCTGAGCACCTCGGGCGCTACATAGACAGGCTTATAGATGTATACAATAGCGAAAAAGTCTACAAGTTCGTCCATTTGCCAGTGCAGTCAGGCAGCGACAAGGTGCTAAAGGAGATGAATAGGAAGTACAGCGTAGACGACTTCATTGGTTACGTCAAGGAGTTCAGGAGCAAAATGCCAAACATAAGCATCGCGACCGACATAATAGTAGGCTACCCGACAGAAACAGAGAGCGATTTCGAGGAAACGCTTGAACTGATAAGGAAGGTAAAGCCGAGCATAACTAATGTTTCGAAATTCGGGAGAAGACCCCATGCGCCGGCATCGATGCTTGAGCAACTAGGCAACGACATCGTAAAGAGAAGAAGCATAGATGCATCAAGGCTAGTGCGCGAGGTGCAGGCGAAGGCGAGGGAGAATTTCATAGGCTCAGAGGAAGTGGTGCTTGTCACTGAGGGAGGGAGGAGCATGAAAGGCAGGGACATTTATTACAACCAAGTCGCACTTGAAAATGACGCCGAGCTCGGCAGCTTCGTAAACGCTAAGATCACAGGCAGCTCTGCAGGATGCCTTTTGGGCCGTGCCATAAGCAAGGCTTGAACTAGGATCTTCCAAGCTTGAATGCAGGGAAGCCCATGAGCAGTATCAGCAGATCGGTGAATGAACAGTACAGGCATACGGCGTGGAGAACGAAAAGTTCGGTGTAAACCAGATATATTATGAACACAATGCCGGCGGCCCACAATGGTATCAGCAGCTGAAGGTACTTGCTCTTCCTTGAGAATGATATAGAGACCATCGCCGCAAACCACAGCATGCCAAGCACAGATATTGGCACGCCGAATATAGTGCTGTAATTGCTCGTTATCACTCTGCCGCAGTTTATTATGCCGGCTGAAGGGCACACGAGCACTTGCGGATTGAGCTCGCTTGCGAAAAGGTAAAGCAGCACCGCTATTGCTACGATTCCCAACGCAAGGGACAGTTTTCTCTGGTCCACTGAATCCAAATTTTATCTTTGGCAAAAAATAAAAAGTATCCCATAGAATCTAAGTTTTTTGTCTAAGTGCGGATAATGGTTTAAAAGGATGCGCTGCGACTTAAAAGCAATTGCATGAAGTTCAGAGATATTATTTCTTTGCTTGAAAGCGACGGAGACCTGCTCAGGGTCAGCGAGGAGCTGAGCCCAAAATACGAAATACCTTCGCGCCTCAGGAAAAACGACGGTAAGCCAATGCTCTTCGAGAACGTGAAGGGCAGCAGCATCCCGGTGCTCGGCAACATGCTAAGCAGGATGGACCTCCTGTGCAAGAGTGTTGGCACGACAAAAGAGGGATGGATAGAAAGGATAAGCTCCGCAATAGGCTCGCCGGGAAGCATAAATTTCGTTAGCGGCGATTTCGAATACGCGGAACCTGACCTCAACATGCTGCCCATATTGACCCACTACCCGAATGACATGGGCGCTTACATAACTTCTGGAGTTGTCTTCGCGGCCAGGAACGGATCGAGAAACATTTCCTTCCACAGGCTCGCAAGGATTGGAAGCGACAGGCTCGTGGGCAGGCTTGTGGAGAAGAGGGATTTGCACACTATGTACATGGACGCAAAGGAACACGGCGAAGACGTTGACGTTTCGATATCCATAGGCAACAGCTCCGGGGTCCTGATAGCCGCGGCAACGAGCGTGGAGAGGGGCTTTTACGAGCTTGGAATTGCCTCTGCGCTTGAAAACGGAGTCGAAGTGGTAAAGGCGAGGACAAACAGCAGCGAGTATCCCGCAGATTCTGAAATAGTCATAGAGGCAAAAATACTGCATGACGAGGTTGCAAAGGAAGGGCCTTTTGTCGATCTTACGCAGACCTACGATATTGTCAGGGAGCAGCCCGTCTTTGCGGTCGACAGGATAGCATTGAAGAAAAATCCGATATATCACGCGCTGCTTCCCGGAGGCAACGAGCACAAGCTTCTCATGGGCGCTCCGAGGACTCCGACAATATACATGGCGCTGAAGAACGAGGGCATAGACGTGAAGGGCGTCTACCTTACAGAGGGCGGGAGCGGATGGCTCGACGCCGCGATATCCATAGGGAAGAAAAGCGAAGACGACCCGAGGAAGGCGATAGACGCAGCCATAAGGGGCCACAAGAGCCTCAAGAAGATTACAATAGTAGACGAAGACATAGACGTTACCAACCCGAATGAAGTCAATTACGCAGTGACAATGTACTGGGATGCCGGCAAGGAGCTTGTGATGCGCAACGTGAAGGGATCCAGCCTTGACCCAATGGCCGCTCCTGACGGCACCGGGAGCAAGCTCTGCATAGACGCCACAAGGCCTCTCGACGTGCCTAAGGAAAAGGAGCTCAAGATGAAAAAGGTTGACATGTGACGCTTGGTTGGTGAAATGGAAGAACTTGAAACAAAGCAGCAGATATCGTGGCTTGACGACTTGGACAGGAACGGCGTCGTGATAAACAAGGGCCACGAGCTCTACGGAAAGAGCATTGCAGGGAAAATCCTGCATTTCCCTTCTGCTTCCGGATCAACAGTGGGTTCAGATAGGATAGTCAACCTTGCAGCAAACGGCTTCGGCCCGAGCAAGATCATAATAGACAAGGCGGACCCGATAACGATGTGGGGCGCAATACTGGGAAAGATAGACATAGAGATAAATGGATCAAAGAAGAAAGCGGTAGACAGGAGCAGAATAGAAAGACTTGGCATAGATCCAGAAATAGCAGAATTCCTCGCAAGGGCCGGCGAGCTCCTCGGCACCGACGAATTCATACCCGCGGACTACGTGCAGATTTCAGGAGTGTCGTACAAGACCATAACTGACACCGGATTGGAGCTCAGAAGGCGCCTCGGAAGCAAGTACAAGTTCAGGGCAAGCCACGTGACCATAAACCCCGCAGGCATGGACATGAGGGACTGGAGGAAGCAGGGCATATCAGAAGATTTCGCGGCTAAGCAGATAGAGATATTGCAAATATACATGAAGATGGGCGCCATACCCACCATAACGTGCACTCCTTATCTCGTAGGGGAAATGCCGCCTCCTTTCACCGACGCCTTTTTCTCGGAGTCGTCCGCCATAGCATACGTCAATTCCGTGCTCGGCATAAGGACCAACAGGGAATCTGGGCTCAGCACTCTGCTTTACGCGATTGCAGGATACGGGCCAAGATACGGCCTGCACTTCCAGGAGAACAGGAATCCTAAGATTATGGTGAAAGTCGATACAGAACTCAACGGCACTGTCGACTTCGGCCTGCTTGGCTACAGGATTGGCGAAATTGCGAAAGGCCGCATACCTTACATCACTGGCATAAAGAGGATGCCTACTGTAGAGGAGTTCAAGGTGCTTGGAGCAGCGGGAGCGGCTTCGGGATCTATAGACTTATATCATATAGAAGGAGTGACGCCAGAAGCGAAGAACAGGATGATAAGCCTTGAGGGAGTAGAGGAGAGAGTAGAGATAACGAAAAATGAGCTGAACGACGCAAAGGAGAAGCTTAATACAGGAAGACCAGAAGATCTGGACTTTGTCGCGTTCGGCTGCCCCCACGCAACGCTCAACGAGATAAAGGAAATAGCGCACCTCCTGGAAGGCAAGAAAATAAGGAAGGGAGTAACGCTCTGGATATCCACATCGAGGGCTGTCAAGGACCTTGCGGAGAACGTCGGCTACGCCAAGATTATAGAGGATGCCGGCGGCACAATAGCCGCAGACACGTGCATGGTCGTTTCGCCAATAGAGGAGATAGGCTTCAAGACTACCGCCACAAACTCCGGAAAGGCGGCAAAATACTTGCCGAGGTTCTGCAAGCAAAACGTCGTCTTTGACACTGCCGAGAGCATAATAAACAGCATAATAGAAAAGTGAAGCAGTAACGCACCAAATAATAAAGCCGCAGGCATAAAGAGGCATGAGAGTTAAAGTGC
>JBMFUT010000020.1:0-13490 GCA_049966395.1 Candidatus Micrarchaeia archaeon | reverse complement strand
AGGATAAAACTTCCTAAGTCGATAGCGAAGGCCATCTTTTAATCTTTTCTTTTATTTTAAATCTTTCAGGTCTATTGTAAATTCCTTGCCGGGCGTCTTCGCAGATTTCAACACACCGTAGTCTATTTTTTCCTTGTTCTTGATTTTGTATTCTTCTTCTAGCACATTTGCCTGCGTAGAGTGTGCATTGTCGAATCTTCTAAAGCATAGGTCGCCTATTATTCTCTTTGTAATTACCGATGCACTAATTTCAACGCCCTTTATCACATCAAGGCTTTTCTTATAGCGCTCCAGATCCCCTTCTTCTGTGCACGGTAAGAAGAAAATCCCTCCGTTCGGCGAGTTTATATCTCCAACTAACAAGTACCTGTTGGTTAAGCCTTTGCCTTCTGCTATAATATCTTGAAGAAGTTTCACCCTAGTCTTGCTGAACTTTTCGTATTTTGTTATTTTCATGAATAATACTCCCATGTACTTGAGTGGCACGTCCATGCTTATAGTAATCCTTTTTAGAAGTCCTTCCTGCAACATCCTGTAATACGAGTACTGCGACCTACCCTGATCAAAACCGTACTTTTTGTCTATCTCGGTGAATTCTGCGGATCCGTCTCTGTTAAGCTCCTTGAGCACAGCGAACTCCCTTTGCAATATCATTCCATGCTTTTTTGTAATGCTCTCCTTCTGTCTTTTGAAAACACGCTCTTTCAGCGTGTCTATGAAGACATCTCTCAATGGCACGAAGCCGTAGGTTTCATAAAATGGCACCATATGTAGTTCGCACTCAAATTCACCAAATTTTTTATGTAGTTGTATTGTCAGAAGCGTCGCTTGGAGGTTTGTTTCCACAAGCGCATAGAACAAATAATCGTATTCGCCACCAGTCATTGCAGCGCCGAACTGAATCTGCGGTAGGCTCTCCACCGCCTCCATTACCTTGTTGTAGTCCGGTGCCTTCCCTAGGAATTTGACAAGCATGACAAAATTGAGGAAACCTAGTTTCTCTGTGTCTATTTCTGCTATGTATCTTATTTTGTATTTTTTCTCCAATGCCTTGACTTTCCTGTAAGCGGTAGCCTTGTCAACGCCGAGCATGCTACTGATCATGTTGAAGCTTGCCCTGCCGTTCATGCTCAGTATCGTCAGTATCTTGTTTTCGACGCTCTCCCTGTGCGCTCTCCTCTCTCTTTTTGTTGGCAGGGGCACCGGCCCGGGTTTTTTGCGCATGATAATCATACCTATGCCACAATTTTAAACCTTCTTGTTGGCATTTTTCGCTTTTATTACGCTATAGCAAAATATATTAAAATATGTTCGAATTTATCAGATTAAATGATATTTACTTAAGTATAATTGACAAACGGGTTGTCATCGTGTCAAAATTGCAGTGTTCCACTATACGTGCTTTCTACAAAAGATTTTTAAACTTATATTAAATATCTAATAACAGGCGATCAGCATGGTAGACTTTGCGGACGAATTTTTGGGCAAGAGCACCGATGAGCAAAATAGCAACATGCCACAGATAAAGATAGTGACAATAGGCGTTG
Organism: Candidatus Micrarchaeia archaeon; assembly: GCA_049966395.1. Taxonomy (GTDB): domain Archaea; phylum Micrarchaeota; class Micrarchaeia; order Micrarchaeales; family CABMGC01; genus JBMFUT01. The sequence goes on along the minus strand of JBMFUT010000020.1, from coordinate 11,943 downwards.
GAGGCGCAGGCAACAACACTGTCAACCGTCTTCTCAAGGTTGGCGTGAAGGGGACAGAACTAGTTGCTGTGAATACTGATGCTCAGCACTTCAAAATTATAGACGACAGGATAAAGAAGATACTTATAGGAAAAAGCATAACGAGAGGGCTCGGCGCAGGCGGAGACCCTTCTGTAGGCGCCAAGGCCGCTGAAGTTGACAGGCCTTTGCTTGAGGAAACGCTTTCAGGCGCCCAGCTTGTCTTCTTGTGCGCTGGAATGGGAGGAGGCACAGGTACTGGAGCAGTGCCTGTAATTGCGCAGATTGCAAAGGAGCAGGGCGCGATAGTGGTCTCGATGGTTACTTATCCGTTCGACCTGGAGCGCGTGAGAAAGGTAAAAGCAGAGGAAGGCATTCAGACGCTTAGGAAATTCAGCGACAGCGTGATAATCCTAGACAACAACAGGCTGGTGAAGCTTGTGCCGAACCTGCCTATGAACGAGGCTTTCGCGGTTGCTGACGACATACTTGCAAAGGCGATTGGAGGACTCGTCTGGACAATAACGCAGCCTAGCCTGATAAACATAGACTTTGCTGACGTTAGGTCGATAATGGGAAGCGGCGACGTGGGCTTCATATCAGTCGGCACGGGCAAGGGCAACGACAAGGTTACAAGTGCTGCTGATGCAGTGCTGAAGAACAAGCTCCTTGATGTTGACTTCGAGAACGCAAAGGGTGCGCTCATACACATATCTGGCGCAAGCGACCTCACGCTTGGAGACGCAATAAAGGCAGGAGAAGTTATAACTGAGCGCATGGATCCAAAGGCAAACGTTAAATGGGGCGCCAGGATAATACCGGGTTACGAGGGTCAGGTGGAAATAGTAGCCATAGTCACAGGAGTCAAAGGAGCAAGCATCTTGGGCAAATTCGAGGAGAAGGCAAGATCTCAGCAGTTCGGCGACCTGGAATCAATATAATTGCATTTAATTGGTGAGAGAATGCCTATCGAGAATAGCATAGATTATGACGCGTTTACCCCAAGGATAGCCGTGGTCGGCGTAGGAGGGCAAGGCAGCAACCTTGTCACCAGGCTCTTCAACTCCGGAATAAAGAGTGCCGACACAATAGCAATGAACACTGACCTGTCGCACCTCAACATAACCCGGGCGCACAAAAAGCTGCTTCTTGGCAAGGAGATTACAAACGGCTTAGGCGCCGGAGGCTTCCCTGAAGTAGCCGCAAAGTGTGCTGACGCCAGCAGAACAGAAATAGAAAAAGCAATTGAAGGCTACGACTTGGTATTTGTGTGCGCTGGAATGGGAGGAGGCACCGGCACCGGTGCCGCGCCTGTAGTTGCAAGGATTGCAAAGGAACAGGGCGCGACGATAATAGGCGCAGTGACATATCCTTTTGCGCTTGAGAGGAGCAGGAAGCTCAAGGCAGAATGGGGCATAGAGCAGCTGATTAAGGAGTCGGACACGATAATAACAATAGAGAACGACAAGCTGCTTTCTTACGTGCCGAACCTGCCAATAGAGAAGGCCTTCGCGCTTGTTGACAACATAGTTGGAAATGCCGTAAAGGGCATAGCCGACACGATAACGCTGCCAAGCCTGATAAACCTGGACTTTGCAGACCTCAGGGCTGTTGTTAAGGGCACAGGAACTTCCGTCATAAGCATCGGCAACGGCTCCGGCTCCGAAAGAGTGGAACAGGCAATAAAGACGACAAGAGCGCATCCGCTGCTGACTGTCGACTATGAAGGCGCCAAGGGAGCGCTCATACACGTTGTTGGAGGATCTAATCTCACAATAAACGACGCGACGAGAATAGGCGATGGCGTGACAGAGGATGTTGCGCCTGACGCGAACGTCATATTCGGGGCAAGGATGGTTCCTGAGCTTTCCGACCAGATCCGCGTCATGTCTATAATAACAGGAGTGAAGGCAAAATTCGGCTCGAAGAGCAAGGAGGAAGCCTATTCGCCAATGAAGATGGAGATGCTCGAAAAGATACTTTGACTTTCTTTTGTTTATTTTGCCTTTTGGCAAAAGAGTGTAAGTAATATATTCCTTTTTGATTTAACTATCATTAACTGAGTTGGTTAGATGTCAGAAGAGATATTGTACGTATCGATGAAAGAAATAAAGCCGGGAAGGTTCATACTGATAGACGGCATACCTTGCAAGGTTGTTGACGTGGAGACTTCGGCGCCGGGTAAGCACGGTTCTGCAAAGATGAGAGTAACGGCGATAGGCATATTCGACGGGCAGAAAAAGACGCTGCTGAAGCCCAGCAGCGGCGATGTGGAAGTGCCTGTGATAAACAAGAAGAAAGCTCAGGTTGTCTCTGTCACTGAATCAACAGCGCAGCTTATGGACCTCCAGACCTACGAGACATACGAGGTGCCAATACCTGATGATCTCAAAGGCTCCATAAAGTCTGGTTCAGAGGTGGAAGTGATAGAGAGCATGAACAGATACGCAATATCAAGGGTTCTGGGCTAAGAGGTGTTATAATGGACATAAGCATCGACAAGCAAACTGAGAACAAGCTTCTGGGAAGGAAGGAAATACATTTTACCGCTAAGTATTCCGGGAAGACCCCATCGAGGGACGAGCTCAGGGAGGAGCTTTGCAAGAAGCTCAATCTCGATCCGAGCCGCACAGTAATAGTAAGGGCAAGCCAGCTCTACGGTTCGCCTTCTAGTGAGGTGGTAGCATACTCATACGAGAGCGACGAGGCGATGAAAACTGTGCCGGAATACATAACCAAAAGGGGCGCGCCAAAGGCTGAAAAAGGTGCGGCCGGAAAATCCGCAGAAGGCAAGGCGCAGGGCGCTGCTACTGAAGGAGGGAACGCCGCAGAAGGCGAAGGCGGCAACAAATAGGTGTAGCAATGGCTGAAAAAGAGGAAAAGAAGCAAGAGAAGAAGGCCAAGGACATAAAGGCATACAAGCCGGGCAAGTTCTGCCCGAAGTGCGGCTCAAGGATGGCAGAGCACTCCGACAGGTACACATGTGGCAAGTGCCACTATACGGAATGGAAGCATCAGAAGTCCTAACGGGTGCGATAGTTGAAGAGCGATAGGCGCAATTATGCTGCAAGGTCTGCGGCGGCTAAATCAAAGCTTGCAAAGGAGAAGACGGTATTCTACGCTATTTTCTATCTGCTTCTGATATCCTTTGTAATGCTCTTTTACATGGCGGGGCTCGGCGCTATAAGCATAGAAAGCGCTGATCTTCTGCTCTCAGCAGTCATATCTCTGGTATTTCCGTTTGCGGCTATATCTTACATGCTCCACAAGGGCGTCTTTGTGGGCGATGCGCTCAAGAGCTTCGGCCTTGGCAAATCCTCGCTGTCTTTGAAAATGCTCGGCATAGGCGTGGTGCTTTTCCTGATAATATTTGCCATGGAGCTTTTCATAACCGCATTCTCGGAGGCAACAGGTATTACCATAAACACCAATGTGAGCCTGCTTCTCCAGGGCGCGCCGCTCTGGTTCTACATATTTGCCACATTCATAGGACCTATAAACGAGGAAATATTCTTCAGGGGCCTGCTGGTGCCGCGCATAGGCATAATATGGAGCGCCCTGTTCTTCGCGATACTCCATGCCGGGTACAACTCCTCTTTCGGCGTCGAAATGATAGCGGCATTTATATTTGGCATACTTGCTGGCTACGTCTTCAAGAAGACCAAATCTCTGTACCCTTCGCTTGCCGCGCACATACTGGTTAACGCCCTTGCCGTAGCGGCCATGGCGATCCTATGATGCTCAAGCTCGTGATAGTCGAGCCCAGATACCAGATCAACATAGGCTACATTGCCAGGGTTGCAAAGAATTTCGGGATAAAAAAACTCTATTTCGTGAACCCGAGGGCAAAGCTCGACGGCATTCAGTCTGTAAAATTCTCAAAGCACGCGTCAGAACTGCTCAAGGGCGCAAAGGTCTACGGCAGCTTCGAAGAAGCCATTTCAGACTGTGATATTGTCGTAGGCACCACTGGCATATGGCAGAAGGCTAAGGCAAACTTCAAGAACATATACCTGATACAAGACGCATTTGATAGGATTGCAAAAGTGTCAAAAGAACGCACCAAGGTCTGCCTTTTGATAGGCAGAGACGACACAGGCTTGACCCATGAAGAGCTCGAGAGGTGCGACATGATAGCGTACATAGGGGCAAATCCAGAATATCCTGTGCTTAACATATCGCATGCGCTTGCCGTCCTTCTTTTTGTCTTCACAATGCATGCGAATGCTGCAATTTACAAGGATCTTGCGCCTCTGCCGGCAAGCAGTTCTGAGATAGAAGCGCTGCTAAGGGCATTCGACAAAACAATAGAGAAAAAGAGAATAAGGGACAAAGGCGCGGTGAAGCGCGTGTTCAGGAAAATTATAAGCACTGCGCAGCCCACCGGAGTGGAGGTGCGCGCGCTCATAACAGCCTTGAAGTGAAGGCTATTTGCTTGCCTGCTTTTTCTTCTTTATTATCTTTACCTTTGCAGGCGTCACAAGTATCCTGTTGTCGTCTATCTGGGCAATGTCCCCATTTACCTTTGCCACATAGTTCTTGAGCTGCGATACTACGTTGTTCCTTGTAGTGGGCCTCTTGTTCAACTCCTCTATGTTCATCAGTATTATGTTCTTCTTCTCTAGCTCGCCCTCTATAAGTCTCACGTCGTCTTCGCTGACTATCGTGACAGGCTTGACATACATGTCCGCGGGTTCGTTCAGTATGTCAACGTCCTCCATCTCCGCCGAATTCATGTAGTCCTCTATGTCCATTTCCTTGGATACACCTAGCGCTTTGCCGAATTTGTCAAAAACTCCCATAAGTTACACCAGTCGCCTGTTAGGCTAATATCTTAGCGTAGGCAATTTTTATTAATCTATCGCAAGAAAACCGCGATCTTCATGCATCAGATAAACGGTCCATTTAAGGTTAAATATGTGTATATAGGTATATGCGTGTCAATTGTAATACAATATAATATTATGCTTGCGCGCTGCAAATCATTACTTGAGTCATTCAAAATTGAAAAGCAGGTTCAGCATTTCGCCATCGGCGAAATGGCCGCTTTGTGCAGTCTCAATTTATTCTGCATTTGTAGGCAAAGAATTTAAAGTTTTCAAAGCAACATACACACGATTCAATGGACGTCGAAACCAAAATAGGCGTAGTAAAGAGCTTTGCAGCCGAGATAGTAACAGAGGACGAGCTAAGGGAAGTGTTCTCCTCTAACGAGCACCCGGTTGCCTACGACGGTTTCGAGCCCTCAGGCATAGCGCCTGTGCACTTCGGGGTATACAGGGCAAAGATAATAAAAAAGATGCTAGGCATAGGCATTCACTTCAAGCTCTATCTTGCAGACTATTTTGCATACCTTAACAACAAGATGGGAGGCGACATAGAGAGCATAAGAAATGTGGGAAAGTATTTCGTTGAAGTATGGAAGGCTGCTGGCATAGACACGAGCAAAGTAGAGATCATATGGAGCAAGGATCTAATCAGTGACACTTCGTACTGGGAGCGCTTCATGAAGGTCGGCCGCGTCGTCTCGCTCGACAGGGCAAAGAGAGCCATAACCATAATGGGCAGGAAGGAGGGCGAGAAGGTCTCTGCGGGGCAGATATTCTACCCCATAATGCAAGTTACTGACATTTTCCAGATGGGCATAGACATATGCCAGCTAGGCATAGATCAGAGGAAGGCAAACATACTTGCAAGGGAAGTGGCTGTGAAATTCGGATGGAAAGTCCCAGTGATAGTGAGCCATCCGCTGCTGATAGGATTAAGGGGCATGCCACCTGATCTCAAGTCTGGCGACGAGTCCACGCTGATGCAGTACAAGATGTCCAAGTCAGATCCAAAGAATTCCATATTCGTTCACGATACATTCGACCAGATAAGGCAAAAGATCAACGGCGCATATTGCCCTGAGAGAATAACTGACGGCAACCCGATGATAGATTACGCCGAGAAGATAATAATAGACGACAAGAATGCGCCAATCACAATCGCGAGACCGCAGAAATTCGGAGGCGACATAGAGTTGAAGAATTTCAACGAGCTTCTGAATTACTACAAAGAGGGCAAATTGCATCCTGCTGATCTGAAGAACTTCGTGGCGGAGGGCATAGAGAAAGAGGTGAAGCCAATACGAGAGCACTTCGAGAAAAATACCGAGGCCAAGGAGCTTTACGAGAAAGTGAAAAGCTACCAGATTACAAGATGACTGCACAGCGCCGCGTGGCATTTGGCGATTATGGTGCAAAATTTTTAAGACTTGCTTGTGCAATCGAATAGGTTGAATGATAATAATAAAGGTTGGCGGCTCGGCCTTCAGCGACAAGAAGACAGGGACGGACTATTCAGACGGCGTTTTCAAGAGGGTTGCTTCTGAGCTGCCAAAAAACGAGAGCATCATACTGCTTCTAGGAGCAGGCTACACCGGCCACAGCATAGCCATGCACTACAAGCTTTCAAGGCTAGAAGGCAACGCGCTCCACTGGGCTTACCTGAGATACAAGGTGAGCGAGCTTGCGCAAAAGCTTGTTAAAATTCTTTTAGATGCCGGATTTCCAGCAATCTACTTCTCAGCTATATCTTCTATAACTACATCAAATGGCGCCATTTCAGATTTCGACACCTCGAAGATACTGAAATTCGCCGAAATGGGATTCCTGCCAGTAATGCATAGCGACGCCCCAGCGGACTCTAAGAACGGCATTTCGATAGTCTCTTCAGACAGGATGGCAGTGCAGCTTGCAAACGCGTCAAAGGCGCGGCTCCTGCTTTTTGGCACAGATGTAGATGGAATATATGACAAGGATCGCAATGTGATCAAGCGCGTTTCTCCAGGCGACGACGTTGGCAGCTACTTGTGGAAAGTCAACGATGTTTCTGGAGGCATAGCAAACAAGCTCTCAGAGGCAAGACACCTGACTGCGACAAAGGCCGTGATAATAAACTTGAGGAAGGACGGCTCGCTTTCGAAGGCAATAAGCGGCGGAGAGATAGGCACTGTGATATCCTAACGTTTGGCGGTTTTATGGCGTATCTTTTATACGATGCGGCGGTGGCGGTTGCTGAATTCCTATACACAATAGTAATAGTTTTCCTGATGGACGCTATGGTAAAGCGCCGTCTTGTTTCCCGCGACATGTCAAGGAAGATAGTGCACCTCTGGGCCGGCGGGCTCATAATATTTTGGTTCCTGTTTGCAGGCCCTTTCCAGAGGGAATTTTTCTCAATTACCCCGCTCATATGGATAATTTTGCTGGCGTATACAGCGCTGGCAAAAGGTCCTGACGATCCCACAGTAGTAAGCATGACAAGGACTGGCAATCCTAAAGAGCTGCTATATGGCACGCTGTTCTTTCCAATAATGTTCATCATAATAACATTTCTCTCGTTCAAGGGGCTGGCAGGAATAACCGCGATAAGCGTGATGGCATTCGGTGATGGCATCGCTCCGATAGTGGGAAAGTACTCAAAGCACCACTATTTCAAAGGCAAGAAAAGCTTCGAAGGCAGCATTTCAGTCTTCCTTGGAGGATTGGCCGGGACATTAGTATTTGCCGCAGCGGCTGGAATAAGCCTTTACTCAAACATCTATGCAATACTCGTAGCGCTTTTCCTGGCCACTATAGCAGAAGCAGTCACGCCTTCAAATTATGACAACATAACAGTGCCCCTGGTTGCCCTCGCAACTATATGGCTTGCAGCGCTGCTCTGAGTACCGCTCATTTCCAACTCCGCAGTATCAAAAACAATTTATACCTTTAACTCTATTTAGTCTTAGGGCCCGTAGCTCAGCTTGGACAGAGCAGCACCGTCCTAAGGTGATGGTCACGGGTTCAAATTCGTTTTTGTCAAACATTACTGATGAAAATCCCGTCGGGCCCGCTATGTCGAGTGGTAAAATGGAAAAGCGAAAGAATGCAAGAAATGCTTCACATGGGAAGGAACCTGAGATAATAGTGAAACGCGTCGGAAGGCTTGGCGGCCTCGACAGCATACACGTTTCGCTTATAATACTAGTATTGCTGCTGATCGCAGTGCTCCTGGTGACTTCTTATTCAAAGCCTATATCAGTAAGGAACACAACTGCAGAGAACTGCACTTACGGAATGCTCAACGGCACCTGCATATCGCCAATTCACACGCAATCTGAAGTTGCCGCGCAGGCCGAAAGGATACTGGCAAGCTACGGTTATATAAACAGCTCGCTATCCCTGCTACCTTACTATTCTGATGTGGGCAACATGAGCATATCATACATTCCCACATCAAGGGAATGGCTTGTGAGAATACCTGTTCTAAACGCAGTTTCTGGCGCCAAGCTTTACGCGAGCCTGGTTATGTACGACTCCAATCTTTCCCTCGCGGTGCCTTATCTGCAGACCGTAGCACCGTCATCGATAGTAGGCAATAGGGTGGTTTCTGAGGGCGTGATTCTTGCTTCCGGAAAGTTTGCATGCGAAATTCAAAATCCACTGCAAGTATACCTTTTCATAGACCCTTATGCGCCAGGAAGCATTAGCGGCCTCGAAGAAATTGAAAACCTCTCAAGCCGCTTTGGCGGCAAGCTCAACGTGACGGTTAAGGTGCTTTATGGGCCTTATTCGCAGATTGTCGCTTCGCAGTACGGTGCGCAAAATGCCCAGGCACTAGGTCAGTACATACTCTGCGCGAGCATGCAAAGGAACTTCTCTAGGTTTGTAGGCGGCTTGAATGCCATATACTCCAACAGCTACGTGCCCGCCGCAACGCTAAGCCAGCTTGCCAAGTTCTCAGGAATAAACTCCAGCTTGCTTGATTCTTGCATGGCCAACGCGACTTCGCTGATGAACAGGCAGGCGCTGCTAGCCAAATTCTACAACATAACTTCCACGCCCATAGTGGTCACTGATTGCATGTATCTTTCGCTCCCGCAGACCACGCTCAATGCGATATGCTACGCAAATAGCACCATATGCAAATGATGGCATGCAGCATATAATAGTGGGCATAGACCCTGGGAAGACTGCTGCGATAGCATGCCTTGATCTTGATGGCAGGGAGGTCATGCTGTCATACGGCAGGTTCGTAGGCATAGACTGGTTTGTAGACAACATAAGAAAGGCAGGCATACCTATAATAATCGCTTCTGACAAGAAGAACAGCAGCGCAATGGTCGACAGGGTAGCGGCAATATTCGGCTGCACTGTCTTCAGCCCGTCGAAGGACATAAGCGTCCAGAAAAAGAAGGAATTCATAGGTGCGTCTTACAATGCAGAAAACTTGCACGAAAGGGATGCTCTGGCGGCCGCCAAGACCGCCTACTACGCATACGCGAACAAGCTCAAGCAGGCCGAGAGGATAGCAAGGGAGAAAGGAATTCCAGATGTCGACAAGGTAAAGTCGATGGTGGTAAAAAGGTACTCGATAAGCGAGGCGATACTTAACAAAAAATCAGGAAGAAAAAACAGGTGAAATAATGGAAATCCCAAAAGAATTGGAAAAAGGCAACGTGAATTTTGTAGAAAGCGGCTTTGATTTCTCCAAAATCGCAAAAGGACAGCATGCCAAATTTGTTGTTATCACATGTTCCGACGCTCGTGTAAGCCCCGAAGTAGTCTTTAATCAGCCTTTGGACACCCTGTTTGTAATAAGAAACGCCGGAGCCATAATGGCGAAGGAGGAAATGGCAACACTGCAGTATGCGATTGAACACATACCAACAATAGAAGGCGTGGTTTACATGTCGCACACTTCTTGCGGAATGATAAACGCCGTGCTTTCTAAGGAGGAATTCAAGGGCGATCTCGGAAGCGTTGTAGACGAACTCAGAGCGCAGCTTAGGGGGAAAAGCGAAAGGCAAGCGCTTGAATTTATGACGCGCAACAGCATAGACGAAATCAAGAAGCTCGTAGCAGAATCAAAAAAGAGCACGCCAGTTTTTGGCGTCATATACCATACTGATAGCGGTAAGATGGAGCGCATTGTCTGAGAAGAGCATCACTCCTCGGTGAGCGCCAAACTCGAACGCTTTCTCAAGGCGGCGTATACCCAGAATACCAGTTCGAAACATATGTAATTCCAATTGGCGCGCCGTTGTTTCCGTTGCCAGAGTAGTCCTCTGCGTTGCCGTTGAGCGGCCACCACGCAACAAGGTTTTGCAAACGTATCGGCGCGCCGCCAATGCCCTCAAGATACAGGGCGCGAAGGCTGTTTGCTGATAGAGAAGTGTTGTACACCTGAAGGTTTGACATGTAACCAGAAGTATACCACTTGTCGCACATGTCCCTGCCAAGCCAGAATGCCAGCGCCCCGAGCGTCGGTGCGGACGACCAGGGATCTATTTGTGTGTTGTTGTCAACCATAAAAATTATCCTCTGCGCCGGATAGGAATAACTCAGTGCTAAGAAGTGCCACCTTCCATCACCTAGATTTACATTGTTGAATGGAGATGCCTGATAGTCGTAGCAGCAGCCATGATACCTTATGGTGTTGGTCGATACAGAATTCAGCCCTGCCTCATAGAGATGCGTCGTGCAGCCATAGGAATAAGATCCTACAGCAATCGGGGCAAGATTTGCTCCAGAAGGATCGTACACCCAAGCGGTAAGCGTTATAGATATCGGGCTATTCGGTATGAACCCGCTTGCAAGCGTGCCGTTTATATAAGAGTTTCCATTCATTTCTGCCACATATTGCGGCACCTCGCCGCTGCATGACCCGGCGAGGCTTATGAATGTAGTGGTATACGGCCCATCAGGCCTGAAGACTTGGCACGCTCCAGGAGGCGCCTTTGGGGCAAAAGCCGAAGGGCTGAAAATCCCAAGTTCATATAACGCGCCCAGCGCTACTGCGATGATCAGAATAGCCCATCCATAAGTCATCAGGTATTCCATTGCAGATTGTGCTGCAAAGAAGCTGCTGCGCATCTCAAATCGCTTTTGAAAATGTTCCTTGCACCATTGCTTGCAATCGGGCATTTACTCGTTGATATATGAATGAAAAGACATAAAAGTGATGCCGATATGCAGCAAGTGGGCCCGGAGAGATTTGAACTCTCGACCTCCCGATTGCTGCTTTCACAGCTCATGCAGCAAAGTCCATATCAGTCGGGCGCTCCAACCATGCTAAGCTACGAGCCCATGTCTCGCGTCGCGTCGGCAGAGATATCATGCCAAAAAAGCTATATATGCCTTTCGCAGTTATATTCTGAAGCAATGCCGTTCTCGCTTTTGGGAAGCGCAGTGGAAAGAAATTTTAATCTGCTTAACGATATGTAATTGTGGTAAAATGGCTGAAAATGAAAAGTGGAGCGACGACGCCGCGGGGTTCATAAATGACCTTGATTCTATAGTGTCTGAAAAATACGGGATTAAGCTTAGCGATCTGCTTTCAAATCCGGAAGCATTCAAGTCCAAGGCCGACATTTCAACCGCCATATCGGGAATGCGAGACGACATTAAGAACTACTTCGACAACCTGATGAATAAAATGGGCACCGAACAAGAGACTTTCACTAAGCAGCTTTCAGACGCGGAGGCGCTATACGAAAAAATAAACGGTTTCATAGGTAAGGTTGCAGCTGATTCCAAGTTCCCATACATAAAGCCATCGCTTATAAACAGGGACACCGATGCGGAGGAGTCCATAGTGATAACGCAGTACGATGACAAGATAGAAAACCTGATAAGCAAGCTCATCGAGCATTCAAACTACGCTGCCGATCTTTCACTGCAGTACAAGAGCTATTATTTCGGCTCGTGGCTTTTTTCAGGGAGCAAGAATTACGTGCTATCAGTTCAGATTCCAACGAGCCCTATACTCACAATAGAAATGGCTATGGACGAAATCAGCTCGTTGTTCGAAGACGCCGTGGCTGAAATACAAGGCTAAGAAGATTAACAATGTGAGCGAGAAATCCCACACTCTTTAGAGGTGGGATGAAAGCGAACC
>JBMFUT010000019.1:0-14107 GCA_049966395.1 Candidatus Micrarchaeia archaeon | reverse complement strand
TTTGGGGTTGCGGGGATTTGAACCCCGACCAGCAGGTAACTTCTTGCTATCACAAATTCATAGCTCCAAATCTTCATCATCGCCAAAGGCTCAATTATGGTTTAAACATCTGGAGCCTGCTGCGCTGCCAGGTTACGCTACAACCCCTTTAGTCAAAGAGTGCTATTGCATCTAAATATTTATATTTGTTGGGTCAATTCTTTGTTATGCGTGCATTGCGTGAACACTGAAGACGTTAAAGAGTTTATAAAAAGCAAGGAATTGCCTATCGAAATAAAGGTGTTCGAGGGCGAAAGCACTAGGACGTCGGAATTGGCTGCTAATGCACTCGGGTGCACTGTCGCGGAGATAGCAAAAAGTATCGCCTTTAATTGTGTCGTAAATGGGGAGAGGAGACCTGTCGTAGTTGTCATAAGCGGTGACAAAAAAGTTGACATCGAAAAACTGAGGAAAAAACTCAATGCATCCGCAGTAGAGATAATGAAACCTGAAGAAGTAAAACAAGAAACAGGATACCAGATAGGCGGCGTGCCTCCGTTTCCGCACAGGAATGGAGTTGCAGTTGTTTTGGATAAATCATTGCTTAAATTTAGTATGATATGGGCAGCGGCTGGGGCGCCTAATGCAATAATGGCAATGAAGCCTTCGGTTTTGAGCAATTTGCTCAGGATTGAAGTTGCAGATTTGGCAAAATAGATATCTCATCGCTTCGTTTTCGCAATTTAGAGATCAAATGGTGAATGCATGTTGAAAGTAATTTTGTTCGACATCGGCGGGGTACTGATGAGGCTTGAAGAATCAAGGTACTATGAGTATCTGTCTCTAATATCTGGCACCAAATTGAGCGAAGTAGTGGCTCTTTTGCATAAGCTTGGAAAAAGGAGCTATGCGGGAAAAATGGGCATCAAGGAGTTCACTGAGAGTGTATCAGCAAGGCTCGGCATCAAGAAAAGCGAAGTAAGATGGCTGCAATTTGTCAGAGAAAATGCAGCCGTAGACAAAGAAGTGGTAAATTTGGCGCTTGAAATGCGCAAAAAGTATAGAATTGGCATTATAACGAATGCTGATAGATCGCGGTACATGTACGTTACAAGGCATCTCGGGAAGCAAATGCACATTAGCGAATTCGATCGAATCTTCGCTTCCTGCTACCTCGGCATGATGAAGCCATCAAAGCAAATATTCCAGTATGTTGTTAAGCAGATGAAAGTAATGCCTGATGAAGCCATATTCATAGATGACCATATAGAAAACGTGGAGGGGGCAGAGGCTATCGGTATTAAAGGGATTTTATTTAATAATTTGCATGACAATGTTAATTACCTCAAGAGGCAAATAGAGAAATTTGCCTGATTCCGGTGGTTTTTTGGACACGAAGAAGGATGACAAAGGAATTAGCACAAGCAAGGAGAATTTCTCAGAATGGTATGTGGAAGTTCTCAAGAAATCAGAATTCGTTGAAGGAAGTGATGTTTCTGGAGCCCTGATATTTAGGCCTGCGGCCTATGCAGTCTGGGAAATTCTCTCTGACGCGGTTGACAAGGAGTTCAAGAGGGTCGGTATAGAGAATGTTTATTTTCCGCTTTTCATACCGGAGAAGTATCTGAGAAGGGAAGCTGAACATTTTGAGGGATTCAGCCCTGAAGTCGCATGGGTTACTGAAGCAGGAAAGACAAAACTTGACGAAAAGCTTGCTGTGCGGCCAACTTCTGAAACGATAATATACCCTAGCTATTCAAAATGGATACGCTCGTGGCGCGACTTGCCGTTGAGGTACAATATTTGGAACAACGTCGTAAGGTGGGAATTCAAGCATCCTACGCCTTTCCTTCGCACAAGGGAATTCCTCTGGAACGAGGGGCACACCATATACGCAACAGAAGAAGAAGCGCTTGCAGAGCGCGATGTCATATTAGGAATCTATGAAAAGGCGCTTAGGGACTATCTTGCCCTTCCGGGAATAGTGGGAAGGAAGAGCGAAAAGGAAAAATTTGCTGGAGCAATTGCCAGTTACAGCATAGAACACCTGATGCCTGACGGCTGGGCGATTCAGGGTCCTGACTTCCATTTCGATGGGCAAAACTTCTCTAAGGCGTTTGAAATAGAGTTTCTAGACAAGGACGGCAAGAAAAAGTTCGCTTGGCAAAACACTTTTGCAATAAGCACAAGGGAGCTAGGGGTTATGGTAGCAGTGCATGGAGACAACAAAGGGCTCGTTTTGCCCCCAATGGTCGCCAGCCCGCAGGTAGTCATAATACCGATTTTCAGCAGCGAAAACATGGATGAGGTATTAGGCTTTGCAAGCAAAGTTGCAGGGCACCTACACGGCATAAGGGTTAAGATAGACAGCAGAGAGGGTTATACTCCTGGTTACAAGTTCAACGATTGGGAGCTTAGAGGGGTGCCAATAAGGATAGAGGTTGGCAAAAAGGAAATAGCTGGCAATTACGTGGTTGCAGCGAGGCGCGATACTGGAAAAAAGATTGAAATCCAAATCTCCAATATCAAGGAAAAAATAGAAGCCTTGCTAGTTGAGATTCAACATGAACTTTACGACAGGGCGCTTGCAAAGCTTAGGGCTGGAATACACAACGTTGAGAGCTATGACGAGCTGAAAGACGTCATAAAGAAGGCAAAGGGCATAGCGCATGCGCCGTGGTGCGGATCTCAAAAATGCGAAGACGCAATAAAGGAAGATACAGGAGCAAAAATACTCAACATGCCAATGGACCAGGGCGATTTGCATGGTAACTGCGTGTATTGCGGCAAAAAGGCAGAATACATGGCAAACTTTGCAAGGTCTTACTAATGCAGATAAAAAACGAAATCAAAAGAAGTTATCTCGCTTTTGCAAAAGCAAAGACGGGGAGTCCGTGATTTGAACACGGGTCGCCAGCGCCCAAGGCTGGTAGCCTACCAAGCTAGCCTAACTCCCCAGAATGCTATTCTTTCTTATGCCTTCCAAGCGGCTTTGGTATCTTAAGCTCAGGATAAGCCTTTGAGAGCATCTCTTGATTGACATCAAAATCGAAGCCGAGGTTCTGTACGACCTTCCTGAAAAGATATGTCGAAGCAACCTGCACTAGCTCTTGCTTCCCTTTTGCAGCCGCCTCTGCAGCAGCCTTTGCTTCAGCTGAACCCAATTGCTGCAACACGTCAGCAAGATTTTTGTAGCTCTTCCTGGCATTTTGCGTGAGTTTTGATGCGTATTCGTCCAGCGACGCGGTATCTATGCCCAGCACTTCAAAGGCTTTGCGGTCTACAGTTTGGCGTATGGCTGCAAGGTGAAAAGCTACCTCTTCTGGCTTCGTGTCTTCTTTTATGCTCATCCTCTTTATGGCTATCCATCCGCGGTACTTTGCCATGAAGTCTACAGAATCCGGTTCTTCGACTCCGCTCAACAAATCTACCTATTCTATCTGCGCACCTTCGACTATATAATAGCCTGCGGCCTTCTCCCTTGCCACGCGCTTGACCAAACCTTTAGCAGAAAGAGATACAAGCGTGTTTGTCACAAGACCTTTTGGCCTGTTGCACTTCTTCGCTATGTCGTCCGCTGTCTTCAGTGTGCTTTCCTTTGTTGCGCCAAGTTCCTGCATTGCCTTCACTACCATCTTTTCAATTGGTGTTGTTTCTACCATTAAATCAACCTAAAGCATTATTTCTTTGGCGCAAGCTCCTTTTTCTTAGGTCTCAGGTATCTATAGCCGCACTTTCTGCATTTTGTAGCACCAGCCCTATTCCTCGCCTTGCACCTTTTGCATATCCATATCTTCGCCAACTCCTCGTCGGCTATTGGAAATCTACCCACATGAACACCTAACAAATTAGTATAAAGAATATTTCTAACCAATATTTATATACCTTGTTGTTAGCCAGCTAAAATAGGAATTGATGAAATGCGACATTGTTGCAAAATCCTAAAACTTTGTTTAGATTCTGCAAAAAATATCAATATTTAAATATGAGTTTGCACATGAAATAATGCGTGATTCAATGGGCGCAGCAAGTGGAAGCAGTTTCACAAGGGATGTAAATATGAACAAATCTGGATATGACAGCTTTGTAGGTTTCTCCGAAAAACTTGAAGAATACGTAGCAATAAAGGCAGAGCGGAGTTATTCTGAGCTGTGGCAGAAGCAAGATTTCGCAAGTGCGGCTGAAGTCGCATTAGAGATGAGGGATTTGTATAGCAGAGGGGACGGAAAATACGAATACTGGGACTTGAAAGCAAAAGAGGCAAGAATCGCTGCTCAAGGAGAAGGTCCATTTTTATTCCTTGAGATAAAACGTTAGTATATCTCTACGCCAGGCTTGAGCGGGGATGCTCTCTCCGCTCTTTTTGACTTCGATTCCTCTTCCTTCTCCACCGTTATTTTGCATTTTGTTTCTGCACTCAGATAATCAATCGCCTCGTAAAAAAGATTGTACTCTTCTTCCTCGCTCATCACCGATGGCTTGACTGTGTTAACTTCCTTTGAGAATCTCGATGCGAATTTCGAAACTGCTTCTGGATTGACATCCTTGTATGATGCTCTAGTTTCCTCTATTGCCTTGCTTATATTCCTCTCTTTTGAAAGCGCATTTACAAGCCCCCTCTTCCATTCGTTGGCAACGATGATCCTTGCCTCTTTTGGCTGCACTCCCTTCTTTGAGAGTATGCTCGCCGCATTTTTAACGTCTTCTATCACAGAAAGCAGCGTTTCCTCCCCAAGTTCTATCTTAGGGTTTACCATTTCCATGTTTGGCTCTGGCCACGACTCTGTGACCACCAGACTGTCGTTTCCAAGCATGTGCCAAAGTTCTTCCGCAAAATGAGGCGCTATAGGTTGAAGCATTAGCGCAATAGTTTGCAAATACTCCTTGACCACTATTCCGTTTGAGCCCTTCCTGTCAAAATAATATTTCAGATCTATTACCGAATTGTACAATATGTTTGTGGTAGCATTCCTGAGCTCCAGCTTGTCCATGGCCTTTGTCGTTTCGTCTATCTTTCTGTTGAGCTTAGAATAAAGCCAGTAGTCTATATGCGTAAGGCCTCCTGTCTGCATGTTCGGAAGATTCTCGGCTACGGAATACAGATATTCGAACCTCTCCCTTACGCCATTTACTGCGCTGTTGCTAAATTCGCTGTCACTTATAAGATCCGCTCCGCCCACAACGACCATCCTAAGGGGATCCGCTCCGTATTTCCTTATTGCCGAGACTAGGGGCACTATGTTGCCAAGGCTTTTGCTCATCTTCTCTCCTTCGCTCAGCACTGTGCCGCTCACGATTATCTGCTTAGGCCAGTACTCTTTGCTGAAAATCGCGGCGTGATTGAATATGTACATGGTAAGGTGGTTGAATACCAGGTCTGAACCTGAATGGCTTGCAGTATTCCTGTACCAGTAAGTGAAAGACTCCCTGCACTCGTTTATTATGTCATAGTCAATGCCCGTGGCTTTTGCAACCGCCTCAGCGTCGCCCTTGCCTAGAAAAACGAAGTCGAAAAACTCTGGCTTGAGCTTTTCTGGATCTATATTCCTGACAATGTTTGAGATAGTGTAGAAAGCCATGTAGATTGTTGAGTCAGACAGCGATTCTATGATAAATCTTTTATCAAGAGGGAATCTGGTACCAAGTCCCTGCGCGCGTGCAACCGCCCTGAGGTTTATCCAGTCTATTGCAGCCGAAAACGCATTTCTGAGAACTTCTGGGAGTACCGTAATTTTTCCAAAAGCCTCTTTTGCCGCTTCCTTCCACGCTGCATTGCCATAGTTAAGGAACCACTGGTCGTCAACTACCTTTACAACTACGTTGGCTCCGCACCTGCACCTTACAGGCGCATTGGTAAGCATGTAAATCCTTATTGCCTTTCCACTGTTCAGCAAGTTTTGCTCGACTTTCGGCCTTGCCTCTTTCTCCGCCATGCCCTCGTATCCTCCGACAAGCATTTTGCCCCAGTTTGATTCTTCCCTATATTGCAGTTTAGTGGCGAATTCCAGCATGTCATCTATGGCGTTGACATTTGTATTAAGCACTTCAAGGTATGCGAGCGCAGGCGTCTCGTTATGCGTTGGCTTTACTGCGCCGCTACTTACGTCTACCAGCGTTCTGCCTATGTTGACTTCGATTATTTTTTTAGGCTTTATGTCAGGCATTTTGTATCCGCTGGCTTTGAGTCTTTCAAGAGCAGCATAGTCGAATGGGGCATGCGCTGGCACGCTCATAACTATTCCAGTGCCGACATCCTCCTTTACGAAGAAACCCGGAAGCACGGGCAGCTCGGATCCGTCAACCGGATTTTCGCACTTCTTTGCCAGCATCTCCTTGCCATCGATTGAGCCGACTATTTCTAATTTCATCTGGTAGCCCAAAAGCTCTGCAGCGGCTGTCGCGATGTAATATTTCTCGCCATTAAAGTTGCACAGCGAATACTTTGCATTTTCATTAACGAAAATATTTGTAACCCCGAATATTGTTTCTGGCCTGTAGGTTGCGCAAAGCATGTAGGCATCCTCGCCAATAACCTTGAATTTTATTGCTGTAACCTGCTCTATTTCGGGTTCTATGTCATGCATGGTGTCGTGCATGCCCACGGCGTTGTTCTCGTTTGGGCACCATCCTACAGGATGTCTCCCCTGAACAAAAAAACCTTTAGAATTCAATATTCCAAACTGCCATTCGACGAACTTGCTGAAGAAACGATCGGTAGATATGAATGCCCTGCTCCAATCTATGCTCAGCCCAGCGCTCTGCATTTCTTTTGGAACTTCCCTTATAAAATATGCGGCTATCGCTTCTGGGGTAGTCATTGACTTTATGTCACTTTCGCTGATTTCAAAGTTCTTGAGCTCCTCTATGAGCTCTTTGTCATTTTGCAATATTCTCTTGGCAAATGCAAGTATAGGAGTGCCTGTTGCGTGCAGCCCCATCGGGAAAAGCACGTTGTAGCCGCGCATGCGCTTGTACCTTGCATTTACATCTGCGGTTCCATATGTCCTCAGATGGCCTATGTGCTGCGGCGAGTTAACATAGGGGAAAGCCCCAAAAACCATATACGGCTCCTTCTTGTCGTTAACATTAGGCTCAAAAACCTTGGATTCTGCCCACGCTTTCTGCCACTTTTCCTCTATAGCACTATAATTTATCATTAATTGCACCCGACTAGGCTGCAAATAAATTGTTGCTATAAATATAAAATTGTTTTTTAGGATGCTTGTTGCAAATTGCAGGATGGAACATCGCGTGGGTTTTTATTATCGACTGCGTCTTTTTCCGCTTGTTTTCATCTCATTTACCGCAGATATAGCTTCCGAGAGAACTATCGATTTTTGCTCCTCCTCGTTGAATTTGGTTGTCCAGAAGACTATGGCAACGTGGTATTCTGAATCGGTAACCGCGGTAACGAAAAGTTGAGGATTCCTGGCGTCTATTCCTTTTGAATGCGCAATCCTCTTGAGCATTGCCTTTTTGAATTCCACAAATGGTATCTTCTTTGAAAAACTTAGCCTCACTGTTATTCTCTTCATGTGAGAGCGATGGCGGTTTATTATCATTGCTTGATTGAGTATGCTGTTTGGAATGAAAATGGGCAGGCCATCATCGCCAACTACCTTGGAATATATAATCCCTATTGCTTCAACAGTGCCTGAAAATCCAGGAAGAAAAGCTTCGTGCGGGTAAGAGGGTGCCTGCACTCCATATTGCCAAGTCAGCATAGTTATGCTGTCGCCAACCGAAAAGGGCTTGGATATCATTATGGATATCCCGGAGAACATGTTGCTTAGAGTTGACTGAGCGGCAAGACCTATCACAATGCCCAAAAACCCTGCACCTATGAGTATACCTGTGATGTTTATTCCAAGCATGCCAAGGAATATTATTATTAGCACTGCATAGCCAACGAGCCTGAATGCATTTTGAAGGGTTGTTGAGACACCTTTTGATATTTCAATGTCGGCGTATATCTTTATGGCGCGGCCTGTAAATTCTATCACTAGCGTGCCAAAAAGTAGCAGCAGAACTACGTCAGTGACGACCCTGTAGGTACTTGGGATTTTCAGTATGTCGTATACGGCGTATATCGTAGCGGAAAGAAGCACGCTAATGATTATCAGAAAAATAGCGTAGGCAATATTCTTGGAGTGCTCTTTCATAATTATTATTTCGCACAACTTTATTTAATACTTTTGCAACAGCACAATGCTGCAGCACCTTCCGAATAGCTTTTATTAATGCACTTTTCATATAATATCATGCTTTTCCACTCTTATATAACTGTGATAATACCTGCGCTATTGTCTTTCGCAGCCACTCTGATTGCGGTAATGTTTGCACTTAACTATTTTCCAAGGGCAGGCATAATAGCAGAGGACCACAACAAAGAAGTGGTGGTAAAAATTCCAAGTAGTGGCGGAGTCGCGGTCATGTTCGGCATAGTGGTGGGCATACTTGCCTATGCATTCGGTTCCACTTTCATACTCTCTCTGCTAGGAAAGCCTACATTTGATGTTTCAAGCCTTCTTGCAGTGGCGCTTTCGGTGGTGTTGATTACATTTGTGGGCTTTATCGATGACATAAACGTCAGGCAGGAGAGGGTCATGACAACAGACCGAAAGGACATAAGGGAGGGGCTAAAGCAGTGGCAGAAGCCGCTTCTTACTGTCATAGGGGCACTTCCGCTCATGGCTGTTAATGTTGGGGTTAGCATAGTGCACGTGCCTATATATGGAGCATTAAACTTGTTCTGGTTATATCCCCTCGTGGTGCTTCCTTTGGCCGTGATTTTTGTAGCGAATGCCGTGAATCTGCTCGGCGGTTTTGACGGCCTCCAGACAGGCATGACAGGAGTAGCTGTGCTTGGCATGCTTTTGTATTCTGTGTTATATGGCAACCATACAGGAGTGCTGCTTTCTGCCATAGTGCTTTCATCGATACTTGCCTTCGTGCCTTTCACCAAATACAAGGCAAGGATACTTCCTGGCGACAGCTACACTTACGGCGTAGGGGCTGCAATGGTGGCGCTTATGGCAATAGGTAACATGGAGGCCTTTGGCATAGTAATATTCATACCTTGGATTATAGAATTCTTGCTGCACCTGAAAAGGAAATTCAAGGTAAATGACCTTGGCATAAGGCAGCATGACGGCACTATGAAGGCGCCGTACGGAAAAAAGATATACAGCCTTGCGCACTGGATGATGAACATAAAGCCAATGAAGGAATACGAAGTCAGCAGGTATCTTACGCTTTTCGAGCTTCTGTTTGTATTGATAGCGCTTGCCCTGAAGTTTGCTAATTTGCTCTAGTCAGGGCTTTCTGGCCTGGATTATCGGCTTGGCGAGCACTATATCTGATCTTTTTATCAGCTTCCTCCTGCCCGCATGGTTGGCATATTTGACCGCATTGTCTGCTATTGTTTGCGCCAGCTTCTCAAGCTCTTCCTCCAAGTCCCTGACTGCATCTTCGGTCACCTTTTCGGCTCCAGCCTCCCTTATGAACTGCTCTACGTCGTATAAGCTTATTTTACCTGCAACCAAAACATCCCCCCGAAAAATGTGCGTAGTTAGTTTGCCTTGAAAGCTTTAAAAAGCATTTGCAAAATGCCTGAATAGTGGCATTCTTGGAGCTTTCATATTTTCTTGTAAAGTTCTGCCGTTCCGTTCCTCGCCACAAGCTTGTAAGGATGGGTGCTTAGGAATCCTTCAATAGTATCATATTGCTGCCCGCCAATTGCAGCATTAGGACTAATACTACTATTGAAATCTGTTATCACATATTCTGGCCATGTGGTGTAATTAGTGCCCTGACCAGTGCTCACTCTTTCAGCGGCGTGCGCACTCACAAATGGCTGAGAATAAAGGCTTGCATTTTGCGGGACCATGTTAATAATGCTCTGCAGCTGAGCTTCTGCAAGCTTGACCGTAGAATTTGGCATGAAAAGCATGTCCTGAACCATATTGTTTATGTTGACTGAATAGAAAAATGCGGGAGATATTGCGCATAGGAATGAAGAAACTGCTATAGCAGATATGTATGATGCTTTGAATGGATTGCCTCCAAGCTTTGCCAATAACATGTAAGCTATCCCCTCTTTTTCTTTTATTCTTATTACTCCGAGGAGTGCAGCCGTTGCTACTGGTGCGATTACAAAGCCGAAATACTGGTACCACGTCAAAATAAATTCCTTGTTTATAAGCACAAAAGACATGAAGAGCCACGGCGCAGATGATATTAGCGTTTCTTCTGGCGCAGAAAACGCATAAATACCAAAACCTGCAAAAACAATTAGCAGCGCAAATATCAGGTAGCGGATGAAATCTCCATAGCTGTAATAATCAAGTAGTATCGTTTGCCTAATATGCGAAATTGCATAAACAGATGCACTTCCTATCGTATTTTGCGATCCAACGCTCACATAAAGCGCGGAAGGAAGCCCGCCGTAGGAACTTGGGTAGGCGTTATAAAGATAGCCTGAAATATACGAATATAAAAACAAGAAAGCCAATGACATTGCTATGGCAAATATTCCGATCCTCATTCTCTGCTGCGCTTTTTCAGGCTCGAAAGCGCTTTTCCTAATGCTGAATGCCATAATGCTTGCTCCAAGCACAATTCCAAGCAACGGCGCGACTTCCATAGTGCACATAAGTAGCAAGAAAGAAATTGCGAAGCGCCACCTGTAAGTTTTCATGCCGTAGTAGAAGGAGAGTATGTAGAACAAAGATATGAAAGCCTCAGCGTGAAAATCGAAAAGGATCATTCCGTGGACGCCTGGATTGAGCAGAAAGGCCGCGGCAAAAACCAAGCCTATCAGAGGGCTCTTGGTAAGGCTTCTTGTTGCGTAAAAAAGCGCTAGGCCTGCTGCTGAAATAACAAAAACTTGCGCAAGCAGCAATGTGATTGGCGATTGAAAAGCCGCGAAGAACGGCATCAGGATAATGAAAAGTGGCACAATGTGGTTGCCGTAGACAAGAAATTGGAAACCGTGGGCTATAGATGGATAGTGCAAATTGAAATAGAAGCTCTGCACGAATGCGGCAAGGTCTGCATACTCGTGGAAGGTCATATAGGCGTTAATCGAAAATGCTGACCAGTACAAGAAACTTGCAATTGTTACCGCAATGGCTGCCAATTCGTATTTGTCAATATGAAACTTGTGCAGCCCCATCGCAAGCACTTACATGCCAGGCATTTTCATTATGTTTTCCAGTCTGATATTTATCGACTTTGCCTTCTTTTTAGTTATGTTGTAGTTCTTGCCCTTCTCCAAATCGCCAAGCCCGATGAAAAACCAGCCCTCGCCGTTCATGCGCCAGCCTATGAAAGTCTTGAAGTTCGTGTTTTCCTCCCATTTTTTAAGCTCGTTGAATTTTATCTCGTCTATTGACAGGGTGGTTCTGTCCCAAGCCTTGCACTCGAAGGCAAAGCCCTTGCCGTTCTTTATTGCAACTATGTCTGGGCTTATTGAATTCACTCCTGAGCCAGCGCTTCTTATGACCGAGAAGCCATTCTCGTAGAACTTGTTTATAAGCTCCCTCTCGCTCCTGGCTCCCTTGCTATAACGGTTCATGCAACTACCAAGCAAAACATATAATAATATTTCTTACTACTTAATATAAGAAATTAACGATGTTCAATTGGGTGTGGAGCTTAGTTGCATTACGGGTGTGTATATGATTAATACTGAAGCGTTGATGAATTACTCTAACAAGATCGTGCTGCACCTATTATAATGCAACTAATTTTGAGTGATCAAGGTGCAGAACAACAAGACGGAAGAGAGCAGGAAAAAAATTGCCGCAATGCTAGACAAGCTTAGCAGGGGCGTTGTCGTAGTCGAAGGAAAGCATGACATAGACATGTTCATGAAACTGGGCATAAGCGCGATATCTTATGACAGGCTTATGAGAAACCACATAGATATTGAAGAAGGCAAAATTGTTTACCTGATAATGGACAATGACAACGGCGGCTACGACAAAGAGAGCAAGGCTCTGTCTTTCCTTATTGAACGCAACTGCAATGTAAATACTGAACTTGGGCATTACTTACTCAAACTGCTTAACATAACATCCGTTGAACAGGCATACCAGCCAATAATGGATGTGCTAAAGAAGGAAAACGTGAAAAGGAAGTGATTTTATGGCAAAGACATACCTTGACATAGTAAAGTATATGGTTGAAGCGAAATTCGAAATAAACGGGCTTGTTGAAAAGCCGGACATAATAGGCGCGGTATTCGGGCAGACAGAAGGTCTTCTTGGCGATGACCTTGATCTGAGGGAGCTGCAGAAGGGCGGCAAAATAGGCAGAATAGAGATAGACGCATCGCAGTCAGGAAACAAGACATACGGCAATCTTTATCTCCCCGCGTCACTTGACAAAATAGAGACTTGCGTACTTGCAGCAGCAGTAGAATCGGTAGACAGGGTAGGACCATACGAAGCCAATTTTCAGGTAAGCAAAATAGAGGATACCAGGGCTGAAAAGAGAAGGAAGCTGCTCGAGAGGGCAAAGGATCTTCTCAGGAAGCTTCTCACTACTGAAATACCTGACAGCAAGGAGCTTACTGAGCTTGTTGAGTCAGATGTCAAGGCTAGCGAAATAGCTACCTATGGGCCGGAGCGCCTACCTTCAGGGCCAGACATAGCAAAGGAGAGCGAAATAATACTAGTAGAGGGAAGGGCAGACGTAATAAATCTGCTCAAAAACGACATAACAAACGTCGTCGCGCTTGGAGGGGCGACTGCAGAAATACCAAAGAGCATAATAAAACTCTGCAACGAGAAGGAGGTGACGCTCTTCGTGGATGGTGACAGGGGAGGAGAAATGATAGCCAGAGGGGTAATAAACGCAGCAGAAGTCGATTTCGTCGCAAGGGCGCCGGATGGCAAAGAGGTTGAAGAACTTACCAGGAAGGAGATAATAAAAGCGATAAGATCAAAGGTGCCTATAGACCAGTATTTAGGCTTAGGAAGGAACGGCAAGAAGCCTGAACAAGAACAACACCAGCAGGCACCCCAGCAACAACCCCAGAGGCCGCAACAACAAGCGCAGCAGCCCCAACAGCCACGCCAGCCGCAGCAGCCTCAGGCTCAGCCAAAGCCTACATTTAGGCCAGAGCAGAGACAGGAGCCTGCGCCAGCAGTTGAAGAAGAAGAATTGCCCGTGATAAAAGACTTGAGAAAGGAGTATGAAGATGAAAACGAGGAGCTTCCTGTTATAGAGCCGCAGAAACTTGCAAAGGAGCCGCAGGGCGACCGTTACGGGGATGTCTCTGCAGCGAAGCCGGCGCTTGATAGCATTCTCCTTTCGCAGCTTGCCAAAGGTCTTGACGACCTCGCAAACACACTGAGATGCAGGCTTTACAACGTTGAAGGCAATGTCATAGTGGAAGGCCCTATTAGAGACCTCTTCTCGATGATAGAAAACAACAGAGGTGTATATGGCATAGTCCTTGACGGCACAATAACGCAGAGACTGGTGGCATTGGCGCTCGAACGCAACATAAAGGCCATCTATGGCATAAGAGCCAACCCAATGCCGAGGAAACCGCCATCGCTCACAATATACACAAAGGAACAAGGACCTCTGGAATGATGCGGCTCCGCTTTAAATCTTTATCTCAAATAAGTCAGCAGTGCTAATAGTGATAGAGGCACTTGTAGGTAAAGGGGGGCCAGAAAAACCAGCGTAGCATCAGCGTATGCAAGGATATGCTCAGAGCACGGGAAAACTGCCCGATCTCAAAGAACATAATGCCTTCCCTCCCTTATATTTTCCCAAAAAGGGGAGGAACATTGATGTATTTGAGCTCAATGAAGAAAAAATTGCGAAAAAGTGGATGAGAAAATGCGGGAGCAAGGATTTCGACTATTTTTCTTCTTCTTTATCATTGCCAACTGCTATAAGTTAGTCTGCCTTTCTTTTTTGGAAGAGTTCCATTGCTGCTTTTATCCTCTACCATAACAAGCGGTGTTAATGTCAGATGCACTTTTCTACTCACTAATGAAATATTCTGAAGCAAATAATCTAAAATTCGTAGGCTATGATATACTATTGACAGACGACTATGTATTAAATATTCAAGGCATACATTAACTGTCATTTTCTAAACAAA
>JBMFUT010000018.1:0-14173 GCA_049966395.1 Candidatus Micrarchaeia archaeon | reverse complement strand
GATAGATTGGAAGGAGGATTGACCAATGTACGGCTACGACTCTAAGGAGGCCGACGCTATAAAAATACTGAAGGGCTTCCACACAATTGCTGTAGTGGGGTGCTCTAGGACAGTAGGCAAGCCAAGCCACGACGTCCCTGAATACCTGCAGAACGAAGGTTACAAGATAATACCGGTAAACCCATACGCTGAAGAAATACTGGGCGAAAAGGCGTACAAATCTCTAGAGGAGACAAAGGGTCTGGGTGTAGAAGTTGTAGACGTTTTCAGGCCATCTTCAGAAGCGTTGGACATAGCAAAGCAGGCTGTCGACATAGCTGCCAAGGTCCTATGGCTGCAAGAAGGCATCTTTAGTACCGATGCCGAAAGTTACGCAGTTTCGCACGGCCTGATGTTTATAGAGAACAGATGCATGATGAAGGAACATACCCGGCTAAAGCTGGAAGGAAAGATATGAGATGACTATATGGCTCTGGATATCTATGCTGAGTCTCTGCTTGAGAATTACGAGAAACCGCAGAACAGGGGCAAGATGGAGCACCCGACGGTAAGCGTTCATGAGGAAAATACCTCTTGCGGCGACGAGATGACAGTCTACCTAAAGATAGTTGACGGAAAGCTCACCGATGTCAAATTCGATGGGAGTGGCTGCGCAATAAGCATAGGAAGCGCCAGCATTGTCTCGTCAAGCATAAAAGGCATGTCGATTTCAGAAATAGAAAAAATAGGAAAGGAAAGAGTTATAAGCATGATAGGGATAGACCCCGGCCCTGGAAGGATGCATTGCGCAACTCTTTTCATGAGAGCCGTCAGGGAGGCGATTTCAAAGTACGAGAACAAGCCTGCAGACGTTTCTACAAAGGAGCTCTAAACCGCTCAAATGATAAATGCTTTTATGATAAATTATAATGGATGAGCAAATGCCATTTAGTGACAAAGAGTTCGCAAAGCCAGAGTTCAAGAAGGTCGCAGAAAATCTGTGGGAGATACCTACAAGCTTCAAGGAAGGCATGCGCGTACCTGTAAGAATATACGCCACGCAAAAGCTGCTTAACCAGATGGACTTGGAAGTTTTCGATCAGGCAAGCAACGCCTCTACACTTCCAGGGCTGCTTAAGTATTCATATGTGTTCAGCGACGGCCATTCTGGCTATGGCGTTCCGGTGGGATGGGCTGGTGCTTTCGATCTGGACGGCGGCATAATATCCCCGGGCGCGATAGGCTTCGACATAGGCTGCGGAATGAGGCTAATAAAAACCAACATGACCTTTGACGAGGTGAAGCCAAAGGTAAGAGAGCTTACAGACACTCTTTTCAAGATGGTCCCCGCAGGGGTTGGTGCAACTTCTTACCAAGAACCAAAAGAAATATCACGCATTCCTGAAGGTACCTTTAGGGAAATAGTAGAAGAAGGGGTAGGCTGGGCATTGAGAAACGGCTATGCATGGAAGAGCGACGTGGAGCGCATAGAAAGGCATGGGCAATCTGCAGATGCAGACTTTTCAAAAGTGAGCAAAAGCGCATACAGCAGGGGCAAAAACCAGCTTGGCACTTTAGGTTCAGGCAATCACTACTTGGAAATACAAGTGATAGACAAGGTATTCGACGCGGAAACTGCCAAAAAATGGGGGCTTGGGGAAATAGAAAACCAGGTATGCATTAT
Source organism: Candidatus Micrarchaeia archaeon (assembly GCA_049966395.1). Taxonomy (GTDB): domain Archaea; phylum Micrarchaeota; class Micrarchaeia; order Micrarchaeales; family CABMGC01; genus JBMFUT01. Next base: position 12,510 of record JBMFUT010000018.1, on the reverse strand, counting down.
GGTGCACACCGGATCGAGGGGATTCGGCCACCAAGTGTGCACCGACTATCTGGAGGTTTTTGCCAAGTCAATGGAAAGAAATAACATAAAAGTGCTCGACAGGCAACTTGCATACGCGCAGATTTCCTCCGAGGAGGGCCAGAACTACATAAAGGCAATGTCTTCAGCAATCAATTTTTCCTACATGAATAGGCAGCTCATAACTTACCAAATACGTAAGGCATTCGAGAAGACATTTGGACGCAGCGCTGAAGATATGCAGATGGAAGTGATATACGACGTAGCACACAATACTGCGAGCATAGAAAAGCACGCCGTAGACGGCAAGCAGCGCAATGTAATAGTGCACAGGAAGGGCGCAACAAGGAGCTTCGGCCCTGGCAATCCAGAGCTTGCGCAGATTTTCAGATCCACCGGGCAACCAGTGATAGTAGGCGGAAGCATGGAAACAGGCTCATTTTTGTGCGTTGGCACAAAGAAGGCAGAGGAGGACACGTTTGGCACTACCCTTCATGGCAGTGGCAGGACAATGAGCAGGTCAAAGGCTAAAAAGATGGTAAGGGGAGAAGAGCTACAGAAGGACATGCTGGCTAGGGGAATATATGTTAAAGCAACTACAATGTCGGGCCTAGCAGAAGAGGCAGGATTTTCATACAAGGACATAAACGAAGTTGTAGATTCTATGCATTCATCAGGCATAAGCCTAAAGGTGCTGAAGCTCAGGCCCATAGCAAACGTGAAGGGCTGATTTGTTGAGCTATAAGTTCATAGAGGGCATAGCCCTCGCAGATGTGGCTTTCGAGGCCAGCGGAAGAAAAATAGAAGACCTTTTCAAGTCATGTGGAGAGGCTCTTACAAGTGTTATGGTCAATGATCCAAAGAAAATAAAACCCAAATTCTCCAGAAGGATAAGGATAACTGCCCAGAGCCCGGAATATCTCCTTTTCGGCTTCCTAAACAAAATTATCTTCTACAAGGATGCGCAGCGCCTGCTTTTCGGAAAATTTGAAATAAGCATAAAAGGAAACGGAAAATGGGAGCTCGACTGCACAGCATACGGCGATCGCATAAGCGAAAAGTACGATTTAGACACTGATGTGAAAGGCGTGTCAATGCACATGTTCAAATTGTCCAATACTGGAAGGGGTTTCGTTGCAACGGTAGTGCTAGATGTTTAGCTGCTCTATCTCGCCCAGCAGCTTTTGCGCCTTTGGCATCTGCACCGAATTGACTATCTTTTCGAGCATGCGCTTGGCCTGGCCAATGTTGCCGCTTTTGGCGTTTAGCTTAGCCACGTAATAAGATATTGCAACGTCTTTGTATTTTGGCATTTTTTTCAGATAGGCTTTGGCGTCTTTAAGCATTCCATCTTCCACGTAGAAAGCCAAGTTTGCATAATCCTTAGCAAGCTTTGTGCCGTTGCTTTTGTTCACAGCGTCAAGCGATTTTTTTGCATCCGCAAATCTTTTCATCTTGAGCTGTATGACAAACTTCAGGTAGGTGTACTCGAAGTTGTTTGAGGGGCTGCTGTCACACATTTTCAGTGCGGCATAGAAGTACTGCTTCGCCTTTGTAGTGAATTCCTTTGCCTTTGCCTTGTTGGCAGCGTTGTCTTCCATGTAGCCATAAGTGTTATAATCAACTTTGCTGTAAAGGTAGTCTGAAACCGCGCTGTAAAATATCCCAGCACTAAAGTAATTTTCAGCGTTTTTTTCGGAATTTAGCATTTCCTCGCTGTATGATATAACAGAAGCGTAATTCCCATTTCTGAGAGCCTCCTGCATTTTGAGAAGGAGATCGTAAACATTGCTCTCTGTTTTCAATTCCTCATCTGCGAGGCTTGCCGGCATGCCGCAGAACTGGCAAATTGCCTCACTATCATACGCCTTGACCTCTTCGCCGCAGTACGCGCAGCGAAGCACCCTTGAAGGATTGTCCTCAAGAAATTTCACATAATCTGATTCAGCCATCAAATTGCCTTTTTTCAAGCACCACGAAAAGGTGCATTTTGTCATACGGCATTATATCTATCTTTTCAACAAGCTTAAAAACACTACTTACATCATCTATGAACTTGTCATAAACCTCTTTCGGCTTTTTCGATATATCTATACTTTGGGATTTTATAGCAACATACGCCTTGCCATTCCCGCGAAGAAGCCTGCTATTCCTTACAAGTATGTCTGCCTGGTCCCTTGCCGAAACGTCTTGGTATATTATGTCTACCCTTCCCACGTCTTTCTCATACGCATCAACATTACGAGCGTCGCACATGAATGGCAGCATGTTTTCCCTTTTTTCGCATACTTTCAGCAGCTCTCTCATGCTCCTTTCTGAAATCTCAACGCAATTTAGGACACCTTTACTTATGATATCGCTAACGTGACTACATGTTGTGCCTGTCGCAGCTCCAAGATAAAGAACCTTTGAATTATCCTCGAAATAAAAGTGCTTCATGCCTTTCAATATTGCTGCAGCAAGTTTGCTCCTGTAAGGGTTCCATATCCTGTATTCGCTGCCGCCTATGCTTACTACTTCTTCGCCATAAACCCTTGTGCCTGGGGCGATGCTTTTTGTGGCAAGCATGCCATCTACTTTGAATACGTTTTTGAAAATTTCCTCCACCCTGTGATTCGAATCCATAAAATACCCATTGATATTTCTTGTAAATATTTTTTATACTTTCTCAACTAGATATATATGGTTTGCATGGTAGAGAACGCCGCCCTAAATAAGCTATTACTCGCCCTTTTTGATTTTGATGCAAGGCTTCAAAATCCTGATGATTTTGTAGAGAGATTCGGCATCGAGATAAAAGACACTTTCGGCGTAGACGAAACCCGTGCAAGAGTGCTAGGCAGAAAGGACGGAATAACGCAAGTTGAAGAATACGCTATAAATACAAACAGGCCATACGTAGACAACAGACTAAGCGGATATTCCGCTTTTGCCGAACTAATAAACTACTATAATTCAGGTTTCAAAAGCTGTGCTGTGCTCCCCATTGCGCCAGGAGGCAAGGCTATAGGCATAATAACTCTGCTCTCTAAGAATGAAAACAGTTTCAGCCCAGAGACGTCAGATGCGCTTTCTACTGTCTCAAACATATTCGGATACCAGCTTCTAGCCAAGATGGAGAAGGAAAAGAGCACGCGCCTTGCCAAATACTTCGATGCGGCATTCAGCAGCGCTGTGCCACAGGCTCTTGTAGACAGCTCGGGCATTTTTGTCAAGGTCAATAAGGCAATGGTGATGGCCCTAGACAAGAGCTCAAAGAGCATAGTTGGCATGAATATAAATTCCGCATTCGCCATCGGCCCAGATGCCATAGAAAACATTAAAAAAGGCGCAGTAATAGAAGCAAATTCTGCGGTTCCTCCAATCAGGGTTTTCAGGATCTCAGGAAGCGAGGTAAGCAGCAGCCTAGTGCACATATCTGCCTTAGATATAACAGAATTAAAAATGCTAATAGATCAATCTAAGATTTTTGAGCATAGCAAGAACGAGGCTCTTATAACAATTGACAAAAATTATAATATAAAATGGGCAAGCGCCAACATAGGCAAAGTGCTCAACTACAGTTCTATAGACCTTCTCGGTAAGAAGTTCAGCGAGATAATAGCAAACAAGTCTGGGCTAGAAGAAATGGTGCAGGCAATAAACGGCGCTTCCGGCGAATACAGCGGAGCAAACAAAATCATATTTGACAACAACATTGAGGTCGAAGTAAGGATTACCGCATTCCGCAACAGCGATGGTGGAATTTCCTGCATATTGGAAAACAATTCCAGATATGCATATACAAAGAACATGGAGAATTCTCTGAGCGAGTTCGTTTCGTTGTCAGGGGATGCAGTAATATCAATAAACGAGCTTGGCTACATAGAAAGTGCAAACAAATCTGCAGAAAACCTGTTTCATGTAAAGGCAAGTGAGCTCCAAGGTAGCGCATTCTCCCTGCTATACTCTGATGCCGACAGCCAGAATCGCATCAATGGTGCCCTCAGCATAGCCAGGAAAGAAGGATTCGTCGGCAACATATTTGCAAACCTGGTTGCAAAAGGCGAAGAGGATCCGATTCCATCAGAGCAGAGCGTCAGGAGGGTAATAGATGAAAATGGCAAACTTTCAGGTTACATAATAACAATAAAGGAGCTAGCCACAAAAAGGCGCATGGAACAGCTTTACGAAGACAACGAGAAACTTGCCAGAAACCTTAAAAATGCAATGAGCGAGAGTGACCTGAAAACGCAATTCATATATAACATATCCCACGACCTCAAGACACCAATAACAAACATAAAAGGCTTCTCCAAGCTCATGCTTGGCGGATCATTCGGCAGCGTCAGCGACGAGCAGAAGGAATACCTAAAGATAATACTTGACGAGGCCGACAGGCTGATGCAACTCATACAGCAAATACTCGACGTTGCAAAGCTATCCTCTGGAAAAATAAAATTGGACTTGCAACAGGTAAATTTCACGAAGCTTGGGGAAAATCCGAGCATAAGATCACTAGCAGAAGTTGCGCGAAACAAAGGTCTCATGTTCTCGTGGAACGTGGACTACAACGTTCCTGAGGTACTTGCCGATCCAAATAGAATAATACAAGTGCTTGTCAACCTGATAGGCAATTCTATAAAGTTCACTGAGCATGGCGGAATAAGCGTGAACGTCTACAGGAAGGGCAAAAACGTAAGGGTAATGGTTAAAGACACAGGCATAGGCATAAGCAAGGAAGACCAGAAGAAACTTTTCAAGAAGTTCTACCAGGTGCAGAAAAAAGGGCTTACAAAGCAGGAGGGGGCGGGCACAGGTCTTGGCCTTTCTATAGCAAAAGAGATAATAGCACTTCACGGCGGGAGGATATGGGTAAATTCTGAGCCCGGAAAGGGGAGCGAATTCTGGTTCACGGTTCCAATATCAGGAAGCAAGAAGAACAAGAAACAATGACCACTAGTGGTTGTAAGGCCGGCATTGCAACTCCACATGCGACGCTATTGTAAAACAAGCCTGGCATGAAAAAATTTTTAAAACGAGCATGTCTATATATATTATGGGCGGGGCGGAAAGGCAAAAAAAGCCGCAGTTGACAAATGAGTCGTTTGCTAGGGGCGAATACCTAAGCGCCTCGAGAAAGCTTCCGAACGCCAAGCTGTCTGATTACGATGACTTCGACAAGAGCAAGAAAAAATTTGTCAAGCTCAGTTTTGAAAACATGAACGAATATGCCGAAATAATGGCCAAGGAAATATCAGAAAAATACGGCATTCCTGACGAAATCATCTATATAGAAAGGGGAGGTATGGTAATAGCCCGGCTACTCAGCGACAAGCTCGGCGTCAAGCGCATGCAAGGCGTAAACGCAAGCTACTATTCTGATATAGAAAAGCCATCAAGAAGCGTGAGCATAGGCGCAGTTCCAAAAGTGCGCAATGCAAGTACAGTGCTTCTTGTTGACGACATAACCGATTCTGGAAAGACGCTGAGCAAGGTATACGATGCGCTCAGGAAGTCGACAGACGCCAAGATAGTGACATGCACTATAGTTTCAAAACCACAGTCAATAATCAAGCCAGATGTCTATGCTGTTGAAGTCCCAAACAGCACGTGGGTTGTATTCGAATATGAGGAGCGCGAGTCTTTGGATAGCTTCACTAAGTCAGGGAACAAAGAAGGTCTCGCTTTCATGAAGGAAAACTTCCGCGGCAAGCGCCAGGTTGGCAATGCTAATGGGAAATCCCAAGCACCTTAGAAGTTTGAATACGTAACTCATGGCGTGTAAGGGATGTACGCTCCGCAATAGTTCTGTATGCTGTTTTGGAACTGGTACGCAGCATTTACTTGTGTATAGTTTAGCCCTCTGAATATTCCTTCGTAAACAGGGGATCCTATAATGCCATTTGTTATGTTGATTGTCATAGCAAATATTGGCCCAGAAGTATATTTTGAATTCGATACCGCGTAATAAGTCACGCTGTATACGTCGCTGCTGCTTGTTTTGCCAACCGTCACATTGATGTCTGTAGGCATCATTGCACTTGCGTTCTCGAACGAGTTCGGCCCAGAAGGATAAGTTCCAAAGTACTTGTAGTAGGTTGCATTGTAAACTCCTGCAGAGCAGGCGCGGTCCTTCTCATACAGCGCTTTGTAACCATTCATTAGTATTCCTATGCTTGTGCCATTTGCAAGTTCCATGACCTGCGCAACAGGCAGCGCATTTGCAACTACCGTAGTAAGCACTGTTGTTGAAGTAGAAGTCGTAGAGGTGGTAGTAGTTAAAACGCTCACATTGCCAGTATACAGCGCTTGTTCTACGAACACCCTAGGGGATATTGCAGGGACGCTAGCGGCTTTTATGCCTAAGCCAATATCTATAGGCTCTATGGCAAATTTTGCGTAAGAAGAATTAACCCCAAGCAGAGATATGTGAAGATCTGCGACATTTGCGCCGCTTGCGCTTATATTTATACCCTCGTTAGGCATCATGAATATGGCATATATGGGGCCGTTTAGTACAGGCGTCTTTGTCAAATAGATCAGCGCACCGCTGCCAGAAGTGTTTTCGAGCGCGATTAAATATGTGCTAGCATCGTTAGGCAGCTTGAAATAGAACATGCCATTATGGGCTATCATTGTTGTTACGGATGCAGAGATATAGTGCACCGCTACAGAAGACGAAAGAGTATACAAGTAGGCAGTGGCAATCGCCGCTATTACAATGATAACTGCAGCTGCGACCGAAACCTTCCTAAGCATGATATTCCTTTTCTTTTTCATAAGCGGGGTAACTCTTTTTTCTTCAGCCTGCATCTAGCCACCTGTATAAATGTGCAAATCAAAATCTAAAAAGGCTTCACTTCGATTTTGGAAAGCCGGCATTTTGAAATCTGCACATCTTAAGCAAAGTTTGGACGAGTGCCGCATTGAATAATATTGCAGCCACCACTATGCAATTCAGTTTTTCAAAGCGTATTCTCCATAGAAATTATATTATATCTTTCTGAATTATAATAGGATTGGCGATCATATGCAGGGTGATGACAGCTTGGCTGATTTTAAAGACGATATACTTTCAGTTGTAAACGAGAGGCAGCAGGTGACATACGACGAGCTTCTCGAGCTTTCAAATTCGAAGCGCATACCTGAATCTGATCTCAAAGAGGTGCTCAAGGAACTGGAGGGCATGCATGCAATCGCGTCAAGGAGTAGCGGCGGAATACTTACTTATTATGTCCTTCAGGAGGAGCCAAACCTCAGGCGCATAATGATAGTAGAAGACGACAGGAACATAAACAAGCTGATGGCGTTGTCTGTAGGCAAGGAATTTGACATAACCCAAGTATACGATGGCAAAGAGGCGCTTGATAGAATAAGGAGGGAAAAGCCAGATTTGATAATACTGGATCTCATGCTGCCAGGGATGGACGGCCTTGACATATGCCAGAACATAAAGAAGGATCCAAGCCTTAGCGACACCATTGTGATAATAGTGAGCGCAATGGATGCCACTTCTAACAGGTTCAAGGGGATAAAGTACGGCGCCGACTACTACATAAAGAAGCCTTTTGATCCAGAGGAGCTCAAGGATCTGGTTACAATATTCTTGAAGAAGAAGGGCAAGAGGTTCGACCCGCTGATAGACTTGCCTAACGAGGATAAGATATCCGATATGGTGGAGAGGGCGCTTCAGGGAAGCGTAGAATACGAGATAGGCAGAATAAGGGTAAATGGGCTTGCAGATTTTGCCATGACATTCGGAACTAATGCAGGCATGACAATACTAAGGCTTGTCAGCCAGCTTCTGCAGGACAAAATAAAGGAAACCAAAGGCGACGCCTTTGTGGGCTTCTTGAATAGCGACGACTTTGTAATAGCTGGAAGCAAGGGCAACGTGGAGCGTATAGTCAGCGAGATAAGCGACGAATTCAAGGCCGTGCTGCCTTTCATATATCAAAGCGAGGGATACAAGCCCATAGAGCTAGGCATAGAAGATATTTATGGCGCGGAGAAGCCCAAGTTAGACCTGGAGTTTACTAAGATATCAAAAGAATCACTCTCAATGAAAAGAGCCGAAATACTCAAAAGCAAGCCATTCAAGGAAATAGGTGCATACACTTATGAAGAACTCAGGCGCATGCTGGGCAGCGATAGCATAGACATAACGATAACAAGGGATCCTTCTGGCGTAAAGCTTTCTATAGGCAAATCACCGCATTCTGACAATGAGAAGGACGAAAGCGAAATATGAAATTAGGAAACTGCCTTTTCAAGCATTTTTATACTCTGGTTGTCGGCGTCAAGCTCTACGCTTAGCCCTATCGGCAAGGTGATAATGTATTTTCCGTGGCAGCAAGAAAATTCCGTAAATGACGGCTTCTTCGCTATCTTCTTTGTGAGAATATCAACAATTTGGTCGTGAAGCACGGCATTTATATAATCGTCCACCAGCATGTTCTTGAAGAATACCGAAGGAGCAGTCTGGGCCTTTAGCATCTCAGAAAGGCCGTGGTATGGAAATTCCCCAAAAAATATGCCCTTGGCTTTCTGCAGCACTTCCTTAAGCACAAGAGAGGTAAGCAGATTGTCTAACATCCACGGCTCTATGTCTACGTCTTCAAGGAATAGTATGCTATCTTCCAAGTCTGGCATGAAATCAGTGTTCGCTATCAGGGAAACCGCGGAAAGGTTGCCGCCTATGAGGTTGCCAGAAACTTTGCCGTCGATCACCGTCCTTGACCACCTGCTGAATGTCGGGTTCTTGAGTTCCAGCATTTCCCCGTCGACTATAATCTTTTGCAGTATGGACCAGTTGTAGTTGAGGACTTTCTTGTTCTTCTCCATCAGGTCTATCAGCATAGGTCCATGGAAAGTGACCAGATTAGCTTTCTTCAAGAAGGCGAGCTGAAGGAATGTCACATCGCTAGATCCTATAAATATCTTAGGGTTATCCTTCACAACATCGTAATTTATCATGTTTAGCAAGTCTATAGCGCCAGACCCTCCCCTTAGGCACATTATGGCATTGATGTTCTCACTTTTGAAGGCGTTCTCTATTTCAAGTGTCCTGAAGTGGTCCCCGACGCTCAGGAAACGGTTTGGCGACTCGTGGGTAAGACTAGTCGACAAGTTTACTTCAAACCCCTGCTTCTTTATGAAGCTTATCGCGTCAAGAAGTCCACTCTCGTCGCTTATTGCAGTAGAAGGGGCAATTATCTTTATGGTGTCGCCACGCTTGAGTGCTGGCGGCTTTACTATCGTGTGCATTAATATAGTTTATCCATAAAGCCTTTTAAGCGCTTCTGCGCTACCTTTTTCCTTTGCGCGCTTTCTTATTAGAAGATGACTTTTTGTGTGCGCCCTTTGCAGAAGGTTTTGCAGTCTTTTTCTCGTGGAGAGCGGGATGCTTATAAATCATTGCAGAAGATTCGACCTTATCTATAATATCATATGCGTGGGACTCCTCAGCTGGCTTTGCGTCAGAGGCACTGCCCTCCAAAGCGTCTTCTTCAATTGCGCCCTTTGTAACCAGAGCGTTTATCTCCTGCGTTCTTCTAAACTGCTCCAGTTTTTTCGAAAGCTTCGCCTTCTTGTCGACCATGCAACCAACATTGGCATCTTATTATTGTTATGATATAATTTATAAACTTTAGTGAACTTCCTTGTGGGAAAGATAAAAGGCGAAATACAGCAAGAACCGCGTTTTCTGGCTGTTGGCTAGTTGCCAATTATGGCTGCTGCATTGAGGCATTTGGCGAATGCTTTCATGCATAGGATATCAAGAGGATATCCTTGCCACAATTCTACCAAAAACAGTGTGGGGCAGGCCTGAAAGTGTGTCAGTATAGTTAAATATCAGCGAGCCGCTGAATATCGAGCCCACATTGCCTGAATATGGAATTCCATTTTGGGTATAGCATGTAACAGTGAATGTGTAGTTTGAGCCTATTGGCATCTCTATCTGTGGCACTATTGCATTCATTGATATGAAGGTTGAATTTGACGTGCATCCTATCGCGGTGACATTTATTGGGGACTGCGTAACCTGTTGCAGGTTTAATGTCAAGACGCCGCTATGCGTCAAGGTGTAGCTTATGCAGCTCAGGCCTCCAGGAAGTATGCACATTGTGCCCCCAAATTCTCCAGGAGAAAATAGGCCCATGCTGAAGAGCGCCACAAGTATGATTGCGGTTACAAGTACCATCCAACCGTAGGTTATTAGGTATTCTATGGCGCTCTGTGCCATTGTTTTCATGCTTTTCGCCTGCCAATAATATCAATCCCAAACAAAGTATAAAAATATGTGTTGGCAATTACCATCATGAAATTCAGTATATATACTGATGGCGCGGCAAGGGGCAATCCGGGAAAGAGCGCATCAGGCTACATGGTATATGTAGATGGCAGACTAATAATAGAAGCATCTTTCTACAACGGCATATGCACCAACAATGTGGCGGAATACAAAGCGGCACTCAAGGCGCTTAAAGATGTAGCAGATAAATATGGTTACAGCAACAGCGTGGAACTTTATTCAGACAGCAAACTGATGGTCAGCCAGCTTAACCAATTATACAAAACTAAAGATCCAAATCTCAAGAAGCTCAATTCAGAAATCATCAAAATTGCAAAAAAATTCGAAAAATGCGAGTTCTTCAATGTGCCTAGAGAAGAGGAACACATATCCGCCGTAGACCAGGCAATAAACAGGTTTTTAGATAGTTTAGATAGCAATAAATACCATAACAATGAATATAAACATATTACTGATAACAATCAGAAGAGATTGTGATACCAATGTCAGACGAGAATGCGCCAAAGAGCGGAATTACGCAAAATCCTCTGGCAAAGGAGATATACCTGAAGGCAGGAGCGGCATTCGAGGACAACCGTTTTGACGAGGCCATAGACCTTTATACGCAGGCAATCAAGATAGACCCTAATTATTCAAGCGCATATTTCAACAGGGCTTTGTGCTACGCGATACTTAACAGATACGATGAGGCAGTAAAGGACGCAGGCAAAGTAATGGAAATAGAGCCAGAGAGCTACGATGCACCTTACGTGATGGGCATAATAAGCGAATATCAGCACGATTATGTTGCAGCAGAAGAATGGTATAAAAAGGCGCTGGCAAAGAATCCAAATTATGAGCAGGCCAAATCTAGGCTGGATCAGCTCAAGGCTAAAACTGCAAAACCTGTGGAAGTTCCAGGAGTAACAAAAGCTCCGGCTCAAAAGGAAGAATATTCCGAAACGGAGATAAGCGAAGGCCAAATAAAGAAGACAAAGTGGCACAAGGCAACGATAACTTTCAAAGATGTCGTAGGAATGGAAAAGCAGAAAGAGCTCATACACGACAACATAATACTTGCAATAAAGAAGCCCGAACTGCTAAAAGCATACGGAAAGAAGCTTGGCTTGGGGGTTATATTTTACGGTCCTCCAGGCAACGGCAAAACTTATATAGTAAATGCCATTGCAGGAGAGACCGGTTCTAACGTAATAATAGCCAGGATTAATGAAATAGTAGACATGTACGCTGGAAATACAGAGAAGAACATGCACGCCATTTTCGAACAGGCAAGGAAAAACACGCCGTGCATAATATTTTTCGACGAAATAGACGCGCTAGGCGTAAAGCGCGAGTCAGCAGGAGAATCCCAGAACTACATGCGCATGGCAGTCAACCAGTTCCTGCAGGAGATGGACGGAGTTGAGAAGAACCCAGAGGGGATTTTCGTCATAGGTGCTACAAACCAGCCATGGGATATAGATCCTGCGCTCAAGCGAAGCGGAAGGTTCGGCGAAGCCATATACGTGCCCCCGCCAGACTACAAGGCGAGAAAGGCTGCCTTTATATACCACACAAGGAACAAGCCTCTCGGCGGATTCATAAACTTCGGCCGCCTTGCAAGGGCAACTGCCGGCTATTCAAACGCAGACATAATGGAAATATGCGACAAAGCTGCGTTGATACCTGCGGTAGAAGAAGACAGGACAGGCAGAAAGAGAAAAATAAAGATGCATGACTTTCTGAAAATAATAAAGATCCACGGCAGCACGCTTGACGAATGGTACTCAATGATAAGGAAGGAAATAATAAGCAAGACAGAGACTCAAATTGTCGAGGGAAAGAAAACAGAGATAGTCAAGGAGGGAAAGCTTACTCCTGAAGAAAAGGTAAAGTACAAGCCACTTGTAAAGGACGTAAAAAGAAACGTAAATCCGTTTTTCGTATTTATAAAAAAGCTGAACAGGTTCATAGCATTATACATATTCTGAAAGCGCGACTTGAATTAACTATAGATTATGCTTCTTTTGGCGTGCAAAATATACAAGACATGCAAAGTAAGCCGATGTTCACGGCGGCGTGTAGCCATTCCACCAGTTCGAGACATAGGAGATGCTTGAAGGTACACAGTTGTTGCCATTGCCGCTGTAGTCGTTCGTATCGCCGTCAAGTGGCCACCATGCAACAAGGTTCTGCAAATCTATGGGCGCGCCGCC
>JBMFUT010000017.1:0-14468 GCA_049966395.1 Candidatus Micrarchaeia archaeon | reverse complement strand
TTGTTAAATACTTAATTGAAAAAGGCAAAATGGCGAAATTAGGTGCTGTTGCTAGTATGTCACACGCCTGACCTTAGACGGCGCTAAATTCTAGCTTGTATTGCTAAAGCAGGAAGAGCAGAACGTCGCCAAACAGGATTGATATTATAGTGCCTATCAGGATAAAAAGGGCAAGAGGAACTGCGGCCTTGTATACAGGCAGCTTCTTCCGTGAATTTTTTATTTTGGCTATAAGGTTCTTAGTGGCGAGCTTGCCGAAATTGCTCGAAATCCTCTTGAAATAATTTATGTCTGAATCGCTCATAAGGTTGGTGGCTATTATGTCACCCTCATCAAGCATGCTAGGATAAACGAAATTTATCATCCGTAGGTTTATGCGCTGCTCGTATATTCCGAGAATTGCCGATGGAATTGCAAGAACCAGTATCAACACAAGAGATACGACCCTGAAGCCGAAGAAAAATGTTATGAAAAAGAAAAGCGTAATGTATGCCAGCAGCAATGCCAGGCCCTTTATTATGCTTGCAGCATTGATCTTTGAATCCTTATAGCCGGAGGCGTTTCCCGCAAAAAGCAGGTAGTATATTGGCACTGAGATCAAGGTGGCTATTCCGGTTGCTATAAATACCGACACTATGAAGGGCATTCCGAATTGGTTGTTGCTAGAAAGCAGCGCTGACTGCTGTATTGGCAGTATTAGGGAGATTGTCGCAAATTCGAAACTGTCACCCAGGCCAAGCTGGCCGGCTTTGTAAAGTAGGTATCCTATTGCAAGGATCGCCACTGCAATTAGTATGCTCAACACGGCAACGCTTGGTGCTAGAGTAAGCGTCAGCGCGATGCCTATGGCAAAGCACGAATACACGAAAACTTCAGGCACATTGCGCTTGTTGTACACATCGTATATAGCGTAGAGCGAGGCTATTGACAGCAGCAAGATTATCCTTAAAGCGTAAAGGTACATGCAAACAGATATTGGGTGTCAATTATAATATGCTTTTCTGGCGCCAAAACACATGAATGATTAACGAATTTGCAGAAAAGATTTAAAAAGGTTACCAGATACAAGAATAATACATAGAGGCTTTTCTAAGCCAATGCAGGATGATTGCGGTATGCAGCAGCACACAATAAAGTGGGATATGCCAATTAGGGCTAGCTGCAGCTGCACAAGCAATTATAGCACATTTGTGCTCGTTGCTGCATAAAAGCGGTCTTTAACTCTTTTTTAAGGTGCTTTTATGCATGCAATAAAACAACACTTATTAGAAATCAAGAAAGAGAGACAGCGGCAGCAGTGCTCTCAAAAGGAAGAAATACTTGTGTCAGAAATAGGCCTTGATCACATAACTTCCGCTACAGCATTTGTAGACTACGTGTCAGATAAGTATGGCTTCTCGAGGAGCGGCGTCTGGTACACGCTTAAGAAGCTTAAGCAAAAAGGCATGGTTGATTTCGCAGAGAAAGGGGAGCAGTATAGGCCTTTGGAGCTCACGAGATCTGGCATCGCAACTGTCAGGAGCGTCGTGCAGGCGCGCATAGGAGTCAGCAGGGGAGTTTACTCTGTTGCAGCTAGAGCTTGAAGAAAAGAAGAAGCTTTTTCGTCGCGGTGCCAAGAGAGTAGCCGCCTGGGCCGTTCGAGGCAACGACCCTGTGGCAAGGTATTATTATTGGCAGCGGATTCCTGTGCAGCGCGGCGCCTACAGCCCTACTCGCGCTAGGCTTGCCTATGCTTGCCGCAAGCTCCTTGTACGTCATTGTTTTTCCCATAGGTATGCGCGAAGCAGCAATGAGCACGCTCTTTTGGAAGCGCGTGATTTTCATCCGCTTTATCAGCGCCACTCTCAACGAATAGATCATTGATGCTAATTTCACGACAAAGTTTATATCTTTTGTTTCAGCAATGCTATTGCAGTTACATGGAGAGAGCACAATCAGCAATGGAATACCTCATGACGTATGGCTGGGCGCTACTCATCATAGCCATAGTCTTCGCGACGCTTGTAGCCAGCGGGGTTTTCAGTCCCAATGCCTTCGTGACTCCATCGTGCACTCTGCCTTCAGGCCTCTCTTGCAGCAACTTTTTCTTGTACTCAAACGGCACCCTTTCAGTGCAGATAGTGAACTCAATGCAGGATCCTATGAATATTACAGCGGTCGGGTGTGCACAGGCAAGCGGTGTAATCACCATGCAGCCACCTTACAATCCGCCTTCCAACCAGGTGTACGTAGCTTCTGGGAGCGGCAGCTACGTGAGTATTATTTGCTCTCCGACTGCGCTCTCTCCCGGCACTCTTTTCACTGGTAACATAAAAATAAATTACACTGATGATATTACAGGCTTCCAGCAGACCGCCCCAGGAAAAATAGTGGCAAAGGTAAATTAATGTTGTCCGCTTCTCTCTATTGAACGCCTGGTTATTTCAAGGTTGCACGCGTTGTGCGTGGAGCACCATTTCTCGCACATTTCCGCATCTTCCTTCTTGGCATAGTGCAGCTTGCATATGTCGCACATGTAGTATTTCCCGTCATATGAAACCAAAAAATCACTTGTTAGCGTTTCTTATGGAGTCTTCCAGTATGTCCATCCCTGCCTCTAGGCTGCTTTTCTTTATGGTAAGAGGAGGAATTATCCTTATCGATGACGCGCCCGCTGGCAAAAGGAGCAGACCGTTGTAGAAGGAATTGTTGAGTATCTTTTCCCTTTCCTCTATTCCGTAATCCTTGGATTTCTTGTCCTTGACTATTTCAATGCCAATCATCATTCCTATTCCCCTTACATCTCCGACTATCTCGTAATCATCCTTCATCTTGTTTAGCCTCTTCATTATGTAGGCGCCGTTTGAACGAACGGCATTTCTTATCCTGGACTCGTTAGCCATCATGTATTCCAAAGAGGCGTTTGCTGCGGCTATCGAAACGAGGTTGCCGCCGAAGGTATTTGCATGCGAACCAGAAGGTATGTCGCCCAGCGACTTTCTTGTTATTGTAGCGCCTATTGGAAGCCCGCCGCCAAGTGCCTTCGCCATTGTGTATATATCGGCTTCTACTCCGAAGTTGTCTAAGGCAAGAAACTTGCCTGTCCTCATATACCCTGCTTGTACTTCGTCGTCAACAAGAAGGATGCCATTGTCGCTTGCTATTTTCCTTATCTCCTTGAAGAAATCCTTAGGAGGCACTATGTAGCCGCCCTCTCCTTGTATAGGTTCTATGAAAATCGCCGAAACCTCGCTTGGCGAAACCTCCTTTCCAAGCGGGTATTTCTTGATGTAATCGACGCAGGCAAGGCCGCATGAAGGGTACTCCTGCTTGAAAGGGCACCTGTAGCAATATGCAAATGGCACGTGTATTGTAGAATTGAACGGCCCAAAGCCTTCCCGCTGAACGCTCTTGGAAGCCGTAAGCCCAAGGGAGCCCATTGTCCTGCCATGGAAAGCGTTGTAGAAAGCGATTGAATATTGCCTCTTTGTGAAAACTTTTGAAAATTTAAGGGCGGCTTCGTTAGCCTCTGTGCCGGAGTTGGAGAAGAAAACCCTGCCAAAGCCCTTCGGAAACATCTTGATAAGCCGCTCCGCAAAGCGAACAGGCATCTCTGAATAGTAATCGGTAAATGCAGAATGCATCAGTCTGTCAACCTGACTTTTTATGGCAGATCTGACATAGGAATTGGCATTGACCCCGAGGTCGTAAACTGCTATGAAGCTAGAGAAGTCTATGAATTTGTTGCCCTCTATGTCGTAGACGAAATCCCCGTCTCCGCGATCTGCAACGAAAGGATAGGATTCCCTGGTAGTAGTGAGCATTACCTTTTTGTCTCTGCCTATTACGCCGAGCGCTTTCTTCCCTATTTTTATTTTAGCCACGAATAACAATACCACAACAAGTAATTTATGTGTTGCCCTTGTCGGTATTTACGCTCATTCTTTTAGCACTTTGTCAACGGCGGCCTTGTCTTTTATATCTATCTTCTGGTCAAGCAGCTCAAGATGCCTTATGTTGCACCTGCGTTCCTTCTTCCTTTCGGAAGTTATAACATTGACAAAATTCTTGTCTATCACCTTAGTGATTACCGCCTTGCTGCCTGCATCCCTTCCGTATTTTTTTACGCATATTCTTCCTATTTCTACCAGTGCCAAAAAATCACCATATTCCAGTTTCTTTCATCTTTTCAAGTATCGCATCGGCCACTTGCCTTGCTGTGAGGTTGTCTGTGTTTATAACCATGTCGAAAGGCTTTTTGTCTGTGCCGAACTCTATGCCGTAGTGCCTTTTGTAAAGTTCGTAGTTTTCCTTGTCTCTTACTATTATCTTCGCCCTGCATTCTTCTAGGCTTATGTTGTCTCTCTTTGCCATTCTTTCAGTGCGCTTTTCCAGGCTCCCGTCAAGCCAAACCTTGAAGCCCACCTTTGATATCCAAGGGGCGGTGTAGCTCGTGACAATGACGTTGCCCTGCTTTATCTTTTGCAGAAGCCTCCTGTCTGCTTCTTTGTCGAATTCGGGATTGACTTCGCGTTCCCTCAGGAAGCTTATGCCTTCGTCTGTGTCCCACCACGTTTCGTCCTTCGGATCGTAACCCCTATCGCGTGCCATCTCTTTCAGTATGTCCCCGCCTCCAATAACCTTCAAGCCCAGTTCCTGCGCGAGCAGGTTCGCGGCCGTCGTTTTTCCTACCGCAGGCATGCCTGATATTATTATCGAGAGCATGTGAACATCTTCAGTGGGATACCATCTGCAAAACGTATTCCTTGTCCCTTACGCTTATGTCTGTGAGTCTCAGTTCGCCGTTCTCCACTCTACTGGCAAGCTTTATGACGCGCGATGCGCAGCTGGCGCACAGCACGCCCCCAAATATCCTCGAGTTGGTCCTAAGCGACTTTCCTTCGAGCTTGTTCCTTCCTGGTATGCCGTTGAGCTCCTTGCCACATATTGCGCAGTGCGGCAGAGACGACGCCTTTCTTTTGTAGTGTATCACGTGGCGCTTCTTAGGAGTCACCTTGTCGAGCCTCCTGAAGCTCCTTGACCTGTGCATTGGTTTTGGCAATAAAACACCCTTATAAGTATGAATTTATACTGGCATCGCATATAAAAATCTACTGCACCTGCTGCGCAGCGGCTTCCTTCTGCCGCTCCTTTGCTATTTTCATCCTGTCATAGATCATGAAGGCTATTGAAGACGCGAAGCCCAGCACGAAAGCCACGAATATGAAAAAGAGCTTGTAGCCGAGCTTCATGCCCATCAAGTAGAACACGAATTGCTGGCCGGCAAATGCATAAGGCAGAAGTACGTAGTACACTACAAAGAACAATGGCAGTATTACAAGCATGGGCTTTATCTGGGCTCTCATGCTCTGCTGGACAAGAGCCATTAGCTCCTGCTGCTTTTTCATCATTTCCTCCTTGCTGGCGTTTGCCTTGGCAAGGTCGTTAAGTTCCTTCGATTTTATTTTTGTCTCCTCCTGTATGGCGTACACTTTCTTCATGTCTGAAAGCTTGCGCTGAAGGAACACTGAAACTGCCACGTATATTATGCTTGCTGCAAATATTTCTATGCCTACAGCTGACAAATTACTCACCGAAAGATGTCTTTAGTATGTCGCTAGCTTCCTTTATTGCCTTGCTCACCATGTCCTGCCTGTTTTCAAGTATGTAAATAGGCACATTGAGCGCGGCGGAATACGCTATTGCGAAGGAGAAATTTATTTCTTGGTGCAACTTTATCTCTGATAGACTCTCCCTCTCCCGCTTCCTAGAGTTGTCATTGAGGCGCCTGGCGTATATTTCTCGCGCTGGCGCATCTATGTAAAGTATTGAAACTACCTTGTCGAGCTTTGCCAGCTCGGCAAAAGAGAATCCTGGTATTATTTTGTTTGCCGTCTTCACCGAAGCGTGTGTGTCTATTGCTATGTTTCCCTTCATGCGGTTTATGCTTTCCAGGACTCCTGCTCGGATTTTCATTATCTCGGCGCTGCTTAGCTTGCTCCTTATGCTGTCGCGCTCCATGTGCTTGTTTATCCTCTTGAGCATTTCGGTGCCCATGTTGACTACTTTGTAGCTTTTGATGCTCTTGCTTTCAGTAACCCCGTTCATTATTGTGGTTTTTCCTGCACCGGGGGTGCCTATCACGAGAACAATCTTTGGCATCTAATCAATTTCGGCTTGCGCCAGTATATTTTAGCACTAGCAAATATAAAAAAACCTAATGCAAAGCAAAAAGAATAAAAAATAAAAGAAAGGAAGGGATCACTCCATCTCGCCAGGAGCGCCTCCCGGCGGCATTGAAGACGATGGCGCCTTGCCCTTGGAGCTTATCATGTCATCTATTCTCAATATTATTTCGCTGGCTTCGCTCGCGCTCGCTATCGCCTGCTCCTTGACCTTCAGGGGCTCTATCACGCCGAGTTTCTCCATGTCGCTGGTCTGGTTCCTGTATACGTCAACGCCGTATGCCTTGCCGTCCTTGCTCTTGTGCTTGCTCCTGAGCTGCACTAGGGTGTCTATAGGATCCATTCCGGCGCTTTCTGCCAGCGTCTTTGGCACTATCTCTATGGCGTCTGCAAATGCTTGTATTGCCAACTGCTCGCGGCCGCCGACGTCGCTTGAGTAGCTCCTCAGCGCATTGGCTACATCAACTTCTATGCTGCCACCGCCGATCACGTACTTCTGCTCTTCTACAGTGCTCGAGAGCGCGCCAATGACGTCATTCAAGGCCCTTTCTACCTCGTTTACGACCTGCTGCGTGCTGCCCCTTATGAATATTGTAACGCTCTTAGGGTCCTTGCACTTCTCCACGAACACCATCTGCTCGCCAGAAACCTTGCGCTCTTCTACAAGTCCCGCGAAGCCTATGTCTTCAGCGCCGAGATCATCCAGGCTTGTGACAAGCCTTGCGCCTGTCGCCTTTGAGAGCTTCTCCATGTCGCTCTTCTTTACACGCCTTACAGCCATTATGCCCGCCTTTGCAAGGTAGTGCTGCGCGACGTCGTCTATTCCCTTCTGTACAAATATTGCGTTTGCTCCGCTCTTGGCTATCTTGTCCACCATGTCTTTTAACATCTTTTCTTCCTGGCTAAGGAACGCTTGCATCTGCTCTGGCGAGGTTATTTCTATCCTGGCGTCGGTTTCCGTCTTTTCTATTTCGAGCGCCACGTCAAGCAGCGCTATCTTCGCGTTCTTTATTGACTTTGGCATTCCTGGGTGCGCCACTTCCTTGTCTACGAGCACGCCGTTTATAAACTCTGTCTCGTCGATGCTGCCTCCTTCCTTCTTCTCCAGTTTTATGAAATCGTGGTCTATTGTCAGCTTGCCATCTGCCACCACGCTCACTTGCTTTATTGCCGCTATCGCCAGTTTTGCGAGCTGTCTCTTTGTTTTGTCGTCGCCTATGTTCTTGGAGCCCATAGATATGAGGGCTATCTTCTCAAGCTTGTCCTCGTCGTCTATGGTGACTTTGTAAGAGGACGCCTGAAGTATTTCACTAGCCTTACTGGCGGCCATCTTGTAACCTCTTACTATTGTTGTGGGATGTATGCCCTGCTCTATGAGATTGCTAGCTGATTTGAGCAGTTCCCCTGCGAGTATCACTGCGGTTGTTGTGCCGTCGCCAACTTCCTTGTCCTGGGTCTTTGCTATGTCTACCATTATCTTTGCAATAGGGTGCTCCACGTTCATTTCTTCGAGGATTGTTGCGCCGTCGTTGGTTATGACTATGTCGCCAAGCTCGCTTACCAGCATTTTGTCCATTCCTTTTGGGCCTAGTGTTGTCTTTATTGCGCTTGCAACTGCGTATGCAACTGCTATGTTTGTCCTTTGCGCTTCTCTACCTAGAAGTCTTGTAGCTCCTTCAGGCAACACAAGGTAAGGTTGCCCTCCCAATTGATTTTCAGCCATATTCTCACCTTTTTGATTACACCAATAGAAAGCAATTAGCCAGAAATACCGAAGTGACAATTTGCAATCCTACTATCCCCGTAACTTGATATTATTATATACAGGATAGATTTTTATTATTAACGTTGCCATGAGTGCGAGAATGTAAAAGTTGCGCTCCCGAATGCCAAAAGGAGGCATGAAGGTATTGCGAATCCCGAAGAATGCCTATTTAACAATATCATACCTGGAATTTGGTCTTGGTGCACATTTAATTCGCGAATTAAAAGTCACTGTTTTCCTGCAATAGATTAAAATAATTTGCGCAGGATAAGTTTGAAACATAGTTTGCTTGCGCTTTTGGCGCAGGCGTAAGCGCTTATGCTGAGTGATTTCATGAAGAGCGACAATGAAGTATTGGAAATTTTCGCCGCGACAAAGGGCAAGATAGAGATTGCGCCTAAAGTTTCGATCAGCAACAGGGAAGATCTTTCTATACACTACACGCCTGGAGTAGCGGTTGCTTCGAAAGAAATAAGCACCGACAAGTCTAAGGTCTTTACATACACCGGCAAGTCTAACAACATAGCAATAATAACAGACGGAAGCAGGGTGCTTGGCCTAGGAAACGTTGGACCAGAGGCGGCTTTGCCTGTTATGGAGGGCAAGGCCCTGCTCTTCAAGAAGTATGGAGGCGTTGACGCTGTCCCAATATGCCTGAGCTTCCAGGATGAAGAGTCTATAGTCAAAGTTGCAAAGGCCATAGAGCCCGTTTTCGGCGCATTCAACATAGAGGATATTGAATCTCCAAAATGCTTCAGAATAGTAGACAGGCTTTCTAAAATGCTCGAGATACCGGTGCTGCATGACGACAGACATGGCACGGCTATGGTTGTCACCGCGGGGCTCATGAATGCTCTCAAGCTTTCTGGGAAGAGGCTGGAGGACTCTAAGATAGTGATAAACGGCGCGGGCGCTGCAGGTTTGGGCATAGCGCAGATGCTGCTCGCGGCAGGAGCAAAAAGACTTTATTTGGTAGACAGGACTGGCATAATTTACGAAGGAAGGCAAGAGGGCATGAACGAATTCAAGCAGGAAATAGCCAGAAGCACAAACAAAGAAAAGATCAGCGGCTCGCTCAAGGATGCAGCAAAGGGGGCTGACGTCCTGATAGGGGTATCGGAAGCAGGAGCGTTCACTGAAGAGGTAATAAAAGGCATGAACGACAAGCCCATAGTCTTTGCGTTAGCGAATCCTGTGCCAGAAATCTCATATGATGATGCGAAAAGGGCAGGCGCTTTCATAGTTGCCACCGGAAGATCAGACTTCCCCAATCAGGTAAATAACGTCCTGGGATTTCCAAGCATAATGAGAGGGCTTCTTGATGCAAGGGCTACAAAAGTCGACTACGAAATGCTTCTGGAAGGCGCAAAGGCACTGGCAAAAGCGACAGGCGCGGAACTGGGAGTTGAGCACATATTGCCAACGCCGTATAGCATGAGGGAAACATTGAAAGTGCTCACCAAGGTTTCAGTTGCCATTGCAAGGAGCGCCGTGCGAAGCGGCAATTCCAGGCTGAAGGAACTCGACGAAAAGGCCATGCGTTCGAACGCCACTGCGATGATAAAAAAAGTGGCAAAGATGGAGAAGCTTGCGGCAAGGCAGTTGCAAAAGCAATAGCACTGCCTTAGCAGCTATCGAGGCGCTCTCCTAACATATATAAACCTTTGTTGCCATATTTCTAATGCCTGACGGCACAGCGCCAAATTTGGCAATGCCGGAATGGCGCAAGGTGTACCCATGGCTGCACAAGAACAAGGTCAGAAGAGAGAGCTTAACATGAAGCCTCCCATAAAGATACAGAATATAGTCGTCAGCGCAGACCTCCATGCGACGATAGACCTGTTCACCCTCTCAAAAAACGTAAAGGAGGTAGACTACGAGCCTGAACAGTTCCCTGGTGCTATTTTCAGGATAAAGGACCCTAAGGCGGTAATAATACTTTTCAAGAATGGCAAGCTCATATGCACTGGTTCTAACACCCAGGCAGCGATAAAGAAAGTGCTGGAGTATGCAACAAAGGTAATATCAAAATTCATAATAAGTTCTTAGCTAGAAACTGCCTCCTTTGGCCACTTTTGTTGCAAGCCTGTCGAACTTCCTGAAAAAGGATTCCCAGGAGTATTTTTCAATTACTCTTTTTCTCCCCTCTGCACCCATCTGCTCGGCTACGTCTGGATGCTCAACAACGTACTGCATCTTGTCCGCCATTTCTTCTGGAGAATTTACAAGATAGCCTGTCTTCCCATTCACTACAGTTTCGCTAGGCCCGCCTTCTGCGATTGAAATTACTGGCTTTGAGCTGGCCATCGCTTCTACAGGCACATAGCCGAAATCCTCGTTTATTGCAGCAAAAAGCACAGCCGTGCACCTTGACATCAGATTATGTAGTTCTTTTTCTCCCACATTAACCTTGAATGCTACTCCAGGCACATTCTTCGACTTCAGCTTTTCGAAATACTGCTGGTGCTCCTTGTCCTTTGACAGCGCCCCCGCTATTATGAGCTTGTAGTTTTTGAGGCCGCTCTTTCTCACAAACTTTGCGAATGCGTCTATTGCGAAATCCTGGCGCTTGTTGGGTATTATCCTTGAAGGATAGAGAAAAAACTTCTCAGCCCCTTTGTTGTAAAACTCTTTGTAGTCTACTCCGGGATTTATTACTGCGGCGTTACGAGAGAAGTTCTTCATTATTCTGCTTCTTGTGTTCTCGCTGTTTGTGGCTATCCCTTCTATCTGCTTCACTATGTTGGATGCCACAAACCTGTAGCTGCTTGCAAGCACTGCATAGAGCACTTTCTGCTTGTAAGACCTGTTTTTCATCCTTGTTGCATAAAGGTCGTAAACCTCTCGCGGCGGCGTGTGGCAGTACCACAGCACCCTCTCGTTCTTGTGCCTTATCCATTCGCTTGGGGATATGTGCGCGTTTATCAAATCGTAGTCTTCTTTCACTTTGAGATTGTAGAAGTTGAAGCCGTAGTTAAGGCCTTGGGAAGCCCTGTAAGGCAAGTGCTCCGACAGCGGGATCTTCTTCCCTATTATTTCGACATCGAGATTTCTGAAGCCCTCGAAAGTTGTTGACGGTTTGTACTCTAGGGTGTATATCTTAGCATCGTAGTGCTGGGCTATGTTCAGCACCACCTTTTCCGCGCCACCCATCAGATTGAGATAGGGCTGCGCTACGATCATTTTCATCTAGTCAGCCTGGCATTGTGTAATTGTTGTTAACCCAAGGCGGCTTTGGAGTGACTGGAGGCAGACCTCCGGTATAATTGTCAAGAGCATATATCATTACCGCGGCAGTGGTGTTTACGTAGTTCATTCCAGTAAAGTTTGTCGGGTAGACGAGCGTGAAATCAGGTAGCTTGCCGAAGAAGAATCCTTTGTAATATGTAGATTGGTAGAATTCCGTCGGAGCGTCGGTTATTGAATCGTTAGGACCGTTTGGCGTGTAGAGTACCATGAAGTCTATGAAGTTCTGGCCGCTCACGCTTAGCTGGCCATAGTAGAACTGGCCATTAGGTATTATAATTGCGTTTATCTTTGTGCCATTAGCGGTGTATAGTGGCTCTGGCGCTGTCGATGTGTATATCTGCGAAGACACGCAGTAGGTTTCATTCAAGAAGGTATTGCCCGCAAGCAGCAGGACTTTTACAGCTGTGAAAGAAGAATTTGAGAACTGGCAGTAGGCGTTGACATTGTTGATAGAAGCTGGCAGCAGCGCGTATACTGGATCGTGGGAGAGCTCGCACTGCGAGGTCCCGAGCATGTAAGGCTGGCCGTACTGCTTGCCTGCAGCTACAGCCGCGGCCTTGCTTGTCTCGTTTACAGCAACGCAACCAAGGAAGTCTAATGCAGACCACTTCTGCTGCAGCTCGTTGTCGAATATCACGTATTTTGTCTGTATGCTGTTCATATAGTGCGCCAGCACAGAAGCATTGTAGCCGTCTGCGGATCCGAGCACGTATATTGCGGCCGTCTTGTAGTCTAATGTCGCAACTGCGTTGTCGCCTCGCAGCACCGCGTTGCTGTTGCCAAACCAGTTTATCCAGTCTCCATAGTCCCACCATGAAAGTACTCTAGGCGCATAAGGGCCGACGTTTGCCTTGACCCATGCCATTGCGTTTAGCCACGCATTTGGAACTACGTTGCAGTACATGTCGTAGCCTATTGAATTGAAGTTTGTCGCTATTGTATTGCAGTTCTGGCCTATTGCGGAAAATACATTGACAAACACCAGCCATTCAAGTATTACCAGAAGGATGCCGAAGACTAATATGGCCTGCAGCGCCCTTTTTGTGCTGCTTTCTTGCATCTCGCGCTTCTTGCCAAAAGAGTAGCCATTCCTGACGTATATTGCAAGTTCGCCTATTATGAATGCAAGCATTATTATGTAGGCGACGCCGAAGTGCGGCAGGTACTTGACCTCGCTCATCGCTGCCACTGCAAGAGGTATAGCCATTGCAATTGCAAGTATGCTTACCTTAGAATTCCTGTAGAATATTGCAGCAATCATCAAAATGAAAAACACAATCATTACGGCCCAGACTATTATTGCGATTCCGCCAACACTGTTGGCTATTGGGCCAAGCCCAGCAGCACCGAAATTGAAGTTGGCTCCGGTTGGAGCGTACTCTTGCACAGTCATGAAAAGCGGTATCGACGGCGTGGTAAAGTGCTCGCTAAGCGATATGTAAACGCGCAGCGGCTCTCCAAACGATGTGAAGGCAGCCAGCACGCCTACTATAACTAACAGCAGAATCAGGAATTCTGCGTATGTGCTGAAATTAACCTCCTTTATCATCTTGCGGCTCTTGAGCAGATGCGGCAGCTTCTCGAAAATGAATATGAAGAGCAGCGAGAACAGAGGGAGACCTATGATTATAGGTATGTGGAACATGCTAGGTATGCGCTCAGTTAGTGTAGCACCATAAGGCGCATAGAGTACGTAGAACACTGCAGATACTGCTATCACTATTGCGTTCATCTTGTAGAAGTCCCTTGTCTCTTCCCTCCTGAACACGTGTATTATGCCTTGGAATATTATGTATATTGCAAACACTCCGGCATTGACGGTGTAGTAGTGGGCGCCTAGAAATGTCGAGGCAAATGCTATACCCGCAAGTATTGCGAACCTGTTGTCTTTTGGATTGTTAACGGCGAGCAGGTATGCAGCGTAGAAGAAGAACATCGAGAAAATGCCCCAAGGCTCCAGCAGCTGCTCCCCTGCTATGAAAGTTGTTATTAGCACAGGCATTGCTGTCGCAAGCGCGGCACCAACAAGGGCGGGGAACCTGCCGTACTCGTGGTATATGAACATGAAAACTACAAAGACCAGAAGCGCTGCTGTTATTGGAGGATAGAAGCTGCTCACGTCGCTCAGAAGCGTGGTACTCAGCGCGCTGTGAGGACCTGCGCTGGCAAGATCGTACCAATAAGCTTCAAGATACGGCACTATTGGCTGTATCCTGTGCACTGTGCCAGTTGCAACAGTCGGCCATGCTGAATGGTCGTACAGCAGCTGGTAGCCGTAAGTGAGTATGTATTCGGTGCTTATCATGTCGAAATAAGGATCAAACTCGAAGAACCTGGGGGCTATGCCTATGCTAAGCATTCTTGTGCCGAAAGAGAAAAGCATCAGCAGCAAGAGAATTGTCCACATTGTGCTGTTGCCGCTTTTCTTCTGCTTGGCTGTGCTTTCCAGAAGTGATTTTTCCTCTTTCTCGTGCTCTTCGATGAGCTTGCGCTCTTCCTCGGCGTGCATTGCAGATATGCGCGCCCGCTCCTCCGGGGAGACTGACTTTAGCATCGACATCTCTTCGCTGTGCCTGGCGGCGAGCTCCTTCTCCTCGCGCTCATGCTCATTAACAATATGCAGATCAATGTTGTAAGACCTTATCTCCTTGCGCAGCTTTGCTATCCTTTCGCCGAATTCTTCTATCCTCGCCTCTTCCCGATGAGGCTTCGCTCCGAAGATGTAATTTGATATGTCGTTAAGCGTGAAGACGCGCTGCTGCAGGCACAGCGCAAACCCTATTATAGTAAGCATAATGACGTTCGCATTGTAGAGCGCTGCCGAAAAAGAGAATGCATGGATGTACGGTATCAAATAGGATTCGAGCCACACCGCTGCCGGGGGAAATATAAGGCCGAATATGAATCCTATTACGACTATCTCGAAAGTTGGAAGGCTTGTTTTCTTAAGTAGGGCGAAAGAGAGCAGCACTCCTGGTATCATGATGGCTAGGAACGCCTCTATTACCACAAGCAACAAAGACATGAAAAACACACGACAAACATTAAATGCATAGCAAAGAAGGCTATGGCATGAAATATATTTTGCAGTACAGTATTTAAGGCTATTGCTAAGCTTCGGGCGCTGCACTTTCGTATGAGCCCGTGCCCATTTCGCTGGCTAATTCGCAATCATCCGCAACGCCAGCACTGTTTCAGCAGATGGCCCGGTTCTCGAAATCAAATTATCAGAACTATACCGCGTACAATGGCAGCATTGCAAACTTTGAGTTCTCCAACAACAACGGCGC
>JBMFUT010000016.1:0-15747 GCA_049966395.1 Candidatus Micrarchaeia archaeon | reverse complement strand
TGGGTTGAATTTAGGATCCTTTTTGTATAGTTCGCGCTTTGCGATAAGGCCTTTAGTATCAAGCACAAGCATCGCAAAGAATACTGCGAAGACGAAATACTCGCATATCACGAGGAGCATGTGTATTGCCACTTATACAAGATTCAGGTATGAAAACATTATAGGCAGTATTATTGTGGCATCGCCGTCTATCGTAGTGTATCTTGCGTCCTCTTTGACTTTGCCCCAGGACACCGCCTCTGTAAGCCTTGCCCCGGAAAGGCTTCCATCATACTGGCTCGCCGTTGTTACGTAGACCGCGTAATCTAGGCCTCCCTTGAATTGGTTCCACCATATTACGTGATGCTTGCTTATGCCTCCTCCTACCATCAAAGCTCCTGTAACCTTGTTGTCAAACATTATGTTGCTCAGTTCGAGTTCGTCTTTTATAAGGTTCAATTTGAACTTGTGGTCTTGGGCGAATATAGAAAGTTGCGTGCCGAATGCTCCATCGAGGATTCCAGGGCAGTAAATTGGCACGTTGTGCAGGTATGCCTGCCTTATTATTGAGTTATTGTCTTTCATGTTTCTGCCGAATTCCCTTATGAGTTCGCTTGCGCTGAATTCCTCCTTCCCTCCGTTTACCACTTTGCCAATTATGTCGTTGAAGTAATTCTCTACAGAAAGGCCGTATTCGTCCCTTCCTATGAATATGTTTCCGAGCCTGTATACGTTCTTCTTGTGGAGCATGCTGTCATCGACTTCAAAGCGGCCGAGGCTGTACTTGCCTCCGTATGCCTTTGCAAGATCGTGGTCTAGCGTCCCGCCGGTTGTTATTATGGCATCAAAGTACTTCACCGCATTCGCTATCATGCCCCTCAATCCAGTTGCTATTATGTCTGCTGGGAAGGAAAGAAAGTTGAACGAATCCTTGTCATTCAGCATCTTTGACACTATGTCTATCCCCTCAACCATGTGTTGCGCCGAAAAGCCGCCAATGTTCCTCATGTTGTCTATAAGCGACTTTACGCTCATGTTTTTTTCTATTTTGACATCCTTCACTGTTTTTGATAGCAAGTCATTTTTCATTATACCACTCACGTCGATAATATGACAATCTTCTTGGCATAAATAACTTTATATGTTTTTTTATCTACAAATATCTTGAAGGCGACTGGGTAATATTATGGTAGAGAATGGTTTCGTATCTCCTGATGACGAAGAACTTCTTCGATTTATAGAATCAGCAAAGCCAAAGATATATATTGTAGGTGTAGGCGGGAGCGGTTCAAATACGGTATCTAGAATGGCTGAACTCAACATAGAAGGCGCAACTCTCGTTGCTGCAAACACCGATGCCCCGCATCTTGCAAAGACAAAGGCTACTAGGAAGATCCTGCTTGGAAAGAAGTCCGCCAGAGGTCTGGGAGCAGGAAGCGATCCAAGGCTTGGAGAGGAGGCAGCTATAGAGTCAGTTCCAGATGTAAAGCACATACTCGGAGATGCCCAGTTGGTATTCGTTACATGCGGCCTGGGAGGAGGCACTGGCACCGGGGCAGCTCCTGTGATAGCAAACGAAGCAAGGGCGCTTGGTGCGCTCACTGTAGGAATAGTAACCCTACCTTTTTCCACAGAAGGGCGGCTCAGGATGAGAAATGCCCTCGAAGGTCTTTCGAAGCTCAAGCGCGCAACCGACACTACTATAATAATACCAAATGACAAACTTCTTTCCGTGGCTCCTGATCTCCCGCTAAACATGGCTTTTAGGGTAAGCGACGAAGTGCTGTCTAATGCTACCAAGGGCATAGTGGAAATGGTGACAAAGCCAGGAATGGTAAACCTGGATTTTGCCGATTTGAAGAGCGTTCTCAAGGATTCAGGCTACGCGGTCATAGGAGTCGGGGAAGCCATAGCAGCGCAATCTAACAGCAGAGCCCTCATAGGCATAGAAAACACTCTCAAAAGCCCGCTGCTGGACGTGGATCTTTCTACTGCTAAAAAGGCGCTTGTCAACATAATTGGTGGCGAGGACTTGACATTGAGAGAGGCCGAAATGATCTTCCAGGAGGTCGCGAGCAGAATAAACGATGAGGCGATGCTCAAGTGGGGCGCGAGAATAGACCCGTCAATGCAGAAGAGCGGCCTCAAAATAATGGTGGTAATGGGAGGCGTTACCTTTGCCGACTACACCGAAACAGGAATAAAAAACAAGCTTGAGGAAACAAAGTCAGTTGATCTTGACAAGATTTTTGATGACGAGCCGCGCAAGTAAAAGGGATTTATAAATTGTGCTGCCATAATATCTTGCTTTGCGCAATGATTCTATGAAGTTCGACATTGTACAGAAGTTAAAGCAGTTCTATGCCGATTCAAAGCACGTGCTAAGCGTGAGCTACAAGCCCGACATGCCCACTTTCAAGAGGACGCTCAAGATAGTGCTTTTCGGAATCCTGATAATAGGAATACTAGGCTATATAATATCGCTTATTATAGACTTCATAGTATGACCATGGAAGCCAGAATAGACATAACAAAATCTGCGCAAGAAAACGCCCAGGACTATTTTTCAATGTCTAAAAAGGCAAGGCGGAAGAAGTCTGGCGCAGAGGCTGCAATTGCCGAGCTCAAGCAGAAGCTGAAGGAGTACGAAGACAAAGAGAAGCAGCAGCCGTCTTCAAAAGCAATAAGGAAAATTTCCAGCAAGGAGTGGTATGAAAAGTTTCACTGGTTCATAGCAAGCAACGGCATGCTCGTAATAGGTGGCAGAGATGCACAGCAAAACGAGCAGCTGAACTCCAGGTATTTCGACGCTGGCGATCTGTTTTTTCATGCCGACATATTCGGGGCTTCAGTAGTAATAATGAAAAATGGCGAATCTGCCAGTAGGGAAGCGAAGGAAGAAGCAGCGCAATTTGCCGCATGCCACTCTAGGGCGTGGGAACAGGGTCTTTCTTCTGCTGACGTATATGCTGCCAAGCGCAGCCAGGTATCAAAGTCCAAAGAGCACGGCTCCCTTTCAGCAGGCAGCTTCCTGATATCAGGGGAACGCGAATGGTTCAAGGGATCCAAGCTCGAGCTTTGCGCATTCGTATCGGAAAACAAGATAAACGCCAGCGAGAGCTTAGTGAGCTTTGTCCCAAGCCTCAGCATATCTGTCGACGCGAAAGGCATCAACATAGCCCCTTCGCTGACAGTTTCAAGGCTCAATATTCTTACATACATAAAAATATCTCCTGGAGAAATTAAAAAATCTGACGCGGCTAAGTTAATCGCCAGAAAATTCAAATTTGACGATATAGATTATTTGATGCAACAGCTTCCCGCCGGATCATTTTCTTTGAAGGAAATATAAGATTGCCGGATGTAATTTACTAAAAATAAGAGCGGGCAAGATTTTTAATAATTGCCTGCACATATACATCATGCCTCCTAAATTTGTTGTCGTGATAGGCTCTATAATGAGCGGCCTCGGAAAGGGCATAGTGACTTCTTCAATAATGAAAATGCTCGATTTCTATGATTACAGGATAATGCCTCTAAAATTCGACGGCTACCTGAACTACGACTGCGGCACCATGAATCCATACAGGCACGGGGAGGTCTTCGTGCTTGACGACAAAAGCGAAGTAGACATGGATTTCGGGATGTACGAGCGCTTCATAAACAAAAACCTCACAAAAGATTTCTCAATGACTGGCGGCAAGATATTCAGCGGCATACTTGCAAAAGAGCGCCATGGCGACTTCCTGGGCGAAGACGTGCAGATAGTCCCGCATCTTGTTAATCACATAATAGACCACGTCAAGGAGGTCGCAAACAAAAACAAGCTCGACGTGCTGGTAATAGAAGTCGGGGGCACAGCCGGAGACATAGAAAACAACTACTTTATAGAAGCAATGAGGCAGCTGGCGCTTAAGGAGAAAGTGGTTTTTGTAAACCTGACTTACATACCAAAAATAGACGTAGTCGGCGAGCAGAAGACTAAACCGGCCCAGCATGCATTTAGGATGCTCATGCAGCTTGGCATAATGCCCAATTTCGTGGTATGCAGGCTTGATGAGCCTCTGGAAGAGAAAACAAAGGCCAAGCTCTCTATCTTCATGAATATCGGCAAAGAGCGCATAATAGATGATTCCACGGCAGAGACGCTGTACGAAGTGCCTCTTAGGTTCATATCTCAAGGATTCGACAAGATGCTTATAGACGAGCTTAATCTTGAAAAAAGGAAGATAAACAAGGACAAGCTGGAGAAGTGGAAGGCCATAGTCGATAGGATAAAGAAACCAAAAGACAGGGTAAAGATAGCAATAGTCGGAAAGTACACTAACCTGCGCGATTCTTATGCAAGCGTCAAGGAAGCCCTTATCCACTCGGGCGCAGCGCTCAACACCAGAATAGACATAAAATGGGTAGAATCTTCAGATCTCGAGAAGAGCGGCGTATTGCCTGGCGAGATACTTGGAGACGTTGACGGAATAATAGTGCCCGGAGGTTTTGGGAAGCGCGGGATAGAAGGCAAGATAAAAGCGATAGAATATGCAAGGTCAAACAGGATCCCATACTTGGGTTTGTGCCTTGGCATGCAACTTATGGCGGTGGAGTTCGCCAGGAACGTGTGCGCTCTGAAAGGCGCGCACTCTACAGAATTCGCAAAGACAAAATACAATGTTATAGACCTAATACCTTCGCAGAGAAAAATCAAGGACAAGGGCGCCACAATGAGGCTCGGCGCCTGGCCTTGCAAGATAACCGACAAGAAATCAATAGCCTTCAGCTCATACCACAAAGAGCTCATATACGAGCGCCACAGGCACAGGTACGAGTTCAACAACCGCTACAGGAAACTCTTTGAGAAGAAAGGGATGCTCATATCCGGAGTTACGCCAGATAACAAGCTAGTGGAGATAATGGAGTGGAAAGGCCAATTCGGCGTCGCCACGCAGTCCCATCCTGAACTCAAGTCGCGACTAGAGGCACCGGCGCCACTCTTCGTCAGTTTCGTTTCTGCCAGCAAAGATCATTCTAAGAGAAAAACGATTTGAACAGCGCAATTCCTTGCTTTATGCCGGCCTTCGAGGAACCCTTTTCCCTTATCCTGAAGTCATAGGGCACCTCGCATATGCCGGTTTGCCCGCGCTTGATGCATTTGAGGAAATCGTAAAGCGCCTTGTAGCCGTAGGGAACGAAGCGCTCCTTGTTTCTAGCGTATACTTCGGCAAATAGCTTGCGGTCAACGCCGAAATACCCGGAAAATATGTCGCTGCACCGCTCCGCATTTCTGAGCACAAGAATTGCGTAACCTAAATATATCATGCTCTTAGAGATAATTTTCCTGTAAAGAGCCCAGTTTTTGACGCTTGCTCTTGTCGCCACTACAATATTGCAATCTCTCAATTTTTGGGCGATTTTTCCGATTATCTCAGGAGGGTGCTGCATGTCCGCATCCATTACTATCACAAACCTGGTTTTTGCTGAAGTTATGCCGTGGACTATGCTGGCTGTGAGCCCTTTTTGCATGTGCATCGCCTTCCTGTCTATGAAAATCACATTTCTATATTTTTTGGCTGCTTTTGCCACAACATCCTTGGTGCCATCACTGGAGCCGTCGTCAACGACCATAATCCTCATCGACTTATAATGCTCTTCTATGTAGCGTATAAGTATGCCTATATTTTCGCGCTCGTTGAGCGTAGGTATTACTGCAGTTATATCATCAAAGCTGCTCTCTTTGGATAATTTTCCCATATAATCCCTTCATACAAAAATTTTCAAGTATGCCACCACTGCGTCAAGCCACTTCCCGAATATAGGCACTCCCCTGCCCAGCTTTTCCAATATTGCCATCTGCTCGGCGTTTACTGCACCGAACTTAGCTACTATGGCAGGATAAGCGAACAAAAGCACCACAAGCCCTATTATGAGCTGGAAGGAATATCTTAAACCTCCAAGGGCCATAGAACAGGCATATATCAAAAAGAAAAGGGTCAGGTTGGCAAGCGCAAGCCTCAATATGTTGGCGCGCACGGCGATGCGCAGTTGCCTTCTTATGAAATTCTCGTAAAGCAGCCAGTTGGCTATGCCACCAACGAAGTAGAGCGCTATTATTACCCCAACCGGTCCTACTGCCTTAGAAAGTGCCACAAGCGTTATGGCTTGCAGCGCTCCGCTTATGGCAGCGTAGTAAAATACCTTCTTGACATAGCCTATGCTTGTAAGCAGCGCGGAACTGTAGCTGCCAACTATGCCTATAAGGAGACCGACGCCTATAAGTGACATGTAAAGTGCAGCAGCGTGATATCCCGAGCTGAAAATAGTCGCAACTATCTGGCCAGAAAGCGCAATAACATACGCTATAACAGGCATCGCAAGAAGGAACCCAAAGTACAGAGAATAGTTGTAAAATTTCTCCAGTTTGCCCCTCATGCTGCTCTTTGCCATGGCCAAAGCGAACATGGGCACAAGGATTGTTCCTATAGACCCTATTATTATATCCATGAACGCGCCTATTTTAGTCGCGACACCATAGGCTCCTATGACGCCAGGTAAGAAGAACGCGCCAAGAATTATTATGCCGAAGTTGCTGACAAGGTTGCCTATTATGTTTGCCCCGGTAAGAGGAGAGGAGAACTTGAAGAGCACTGGAAACAATTTCTTTATGCTGCTCTTGCTTATTTCGAATTTGGCGTACTTACTAAGCATCGCGACTCCTGTCAGCGATGCCCCAAAAAGTCCTATTACGAATCCGGACACCGCTCCTAGGGCCCCGAAGCCGAGCACAACAAGCCCTACGCTAAGTGCGGCTTGAAGAGAATTGTTTACAACAGACGCGAGCGCGGTCCTCTTTCCAGCCCCGAAACTTACTAGCCCGGCATATACCGCGCCGTAAAGCATTGATAACACTATGCTCACCATTGCAATTTCTATAGGCAAGATGCTTTCGGAATTGTGGAATATGCGTAGCGCAATGGGTTTGCTGAAAGCTATGCCCACCAAAGAAAGCGCCAGCCCTATTACTATGAGCAGCATGAGCCCGCTGCTCACGACTTCGTTGATCTCCCTGCTGTTGCGCTGTATGGCAAGCACTGGCAGATGCTTGTTGAAATAAGCACCTATGTTAAGCGATCCGAATGCCCCAAAAGCGCCGGCGGCGCCGAGCGCAAGGGTGTAGATTCCATAGCCGCTTGGCCCAAGGAGCCTTGCAACTATTATGAATGCTATTCCACTTACTATTACAGAGTAGACCTTGCTGAAAACCACGAACGAGGCAACATTCGCGCTCCTCACGCCAAGTTCTGTAGCACTGACGCTTTCTATTATTGACGCCACGCCATCAGCTTATTTTTACCCTGAAAAATTTGGAGAGCGCGTATATATACGATACTTCTAAATTGATAAATTTATCTAGCACAGGCAGTCCTTTGGAAATCCTCGTTATGTCTGAGATCATTGCTTCGTTGACAATTCCCACGACAACGAGAGCGATGGGATACGCTGCCAGGAGCAGCGCCGCGCCTATCAAAAGCTGCACCCATAGATTGTGCACCAGCAGCGCAACAGATACAAATGCCGCTGCAACAATTCCGGTAAGCATGACCTTGAAGAGCTTTTTAGTTTCGTACTTTATGCCTATTACTTTCTTTATCCCTTCGGCAAGGAGGAAGTCGCTGACAATGTTGCCTACAAAGAATATTGCTATTATAACTCCAATGGTTGTAAATCTCTGCACAAGCAGCAGAAGAACGGCAAGCTGCACTGCAACAGAAACCGCAGCATACTTTAGGACCTTCTTTACATAGCCGTTTGCAACCATGAAGCTGCTGGAGTATAACCAAGGCAATCCTATTGCGGTGCCTAGGGCCATTAGGCTAACATATAGAGGCGTAAGCGAATATTGCTTTGTTATGAATATGAAAACAAGCGGCTTTGAAAGGATGCCTATGTATATTATCGGCGGCAGGGTCGCCAGCAGCGAGTAGAGCAGCGCCTTGTTGTAGAATGCGCCTATTCTTTCCCTTCTTGTCTTCGCTACCGCCGAGGAGAAAGTCGCTAGGAGCACCGTCGTCATAGTGCCCGAAAACACTAGCATAAGGTTCAGCCCTTTTGTCGCCATGCCGTAGTTTCCAAGCAGGTATGCAGTGGCATAAACACCAAGAAGCATTATGGCAAAGTTGCTTATGCCAGAATTCAAAAGGTTGTTAGCTGCTATGGGGAGCGAAAACCTCAGGACATTGCCAATCTCAGCCTTGCTCGGAATGTAAATTCTAATCTTCACATACCGCGACAGTGCCATTACAATGTAGTAGCCAGTCATAGCAGCCCCAACAATGTATCCTGCTAGTATACCTAATACTGCCCCGTCGACTCCAAAACCAGAAAGTATAAGTCCTACGCCTACAATTAGCTGAACAGTGTAAACCAAATTTGCTGCAAGCGCCGCGTGCTTGCCCCTGCTTACCCCGACGAGCGCAGAATAAGCTGCCCCGTATAGCATCGAGAAAAGAATAGTAAGCGACGCTATTTCAAGCGTAAGCGCGTGAACCCCAGAACTTTTGAAGAAATGTGCAACTGCAAGCCCGCTGAAGGCTATACCTATCGCTGACAGCGCAATGCCTATTGCGGCAAGTATGAAATAGCCGCTGTTGAGCGCGCTTACTATGCCATTGGTGTCGTCCTTTGCTATGAACTCCGCAAGATGCTTGTTGAAATATGTGCCTATGCCGAAATGACCCACCGCGCCTATGAAAGCTGAAAATCCCAATGCAAGGGTGTAGATTCCATAGCCGCTTGGCCCAAGGAGCCTTGCAACTGCTATGAAAGTCACGGCCGTTATAACTACTCCAGTTATTTTGCCTACTATTAAAGAGTAAAGCGTCCTTGCTCCCCTGCTCCCAACTCCTTCATCATCCATAGATCCACTTTTGAAATTCTGCGCAAATCAGACTTGCGCATTCATAAATAACAAAATAAAGATTTATATCCCTTTGAATAAATACACTTAGTTGCGTGTGCTTAACATGGAGGAAAAAGCAAGTATTGCGCCTGCGACTGTAGGGGCTGAATCCAGTGCAAGCAAGCCTGAGGATACTCAGCAATCTCGCGTTTCAAAAGGCAAGGCAAAACTCACGGCAGCAGAAATGACGGTGATTACTGCAGTATACCTGGCTATCGCCATGACGCTTTTTTGGCCAATTACAGTAAACATTACTTCTACGGTTGCCAATGGCGCAGGCGGCGCCTACCAGGGCATGTGGGGCTTGTGGTGGTTCAATTACGCCACATTCAATCTCCACGCACAGCCCTACTTTACGCGCATGCTCTACTACCCAATAGGAGTGAGCATAGCGGCACAGGATATCATGCCTCTGGCTGCTATATTGACCGCACCCCTGCAGCAAATAAGCCTGCCGCTCTCTTATAATATTCTTTTCTTATTGGCTTTTGCGCTATCTGGCATCACGATGTTCGCCCTAGCTTTCTTTGTCACATCAAGCAAATCCGCTTCGTTCTTGGCCGGAATAATATACTCCTTCAGTCCGTTTCACATAGCGCAGTCTTACATGCATTTGCAATGGACATCCATAGAGTTCATTCCTCTTGTGGCAATATTTACGCTGTTGCTCATAAAGGACAAAAAGCCATCGTTATCTGTAGGTCTTGCGCTAAGTTTCACTTTCGCCGCTTTCATGGGTGGCATAGGGCAGGGTGCAATGTCAATAGTGCTTATTGCGCTTGTCTTGATATTCTATCTATCGACAAAAGGAAGGCCAGATATCATCAACAGGAAATTTGCCGTCTATTTTGCAGCTTCTGTAATATTGATCCTCATTTTGAGCGCTCCGCTGCTGATGCCAATACTAGGCAACAGAACTGGCGCAGCATTTCAGGGTAACCAGGCGCTAAGCACGCAAAGCTCGGAATATCAGAGCGAAAGTCTTGTATCTTTCTTCCTGCCAAGCTACTTGAATTCGCTTTTCAACGCAAAGCCGCCGCAATTCTACAACGCGCTGTTCGCCGCAAACCCTTATGACAAGACGGCATACCTAGGCTATTCTGTTCTTGCGCTTTCCTTAATAGGCCTTTACTATGATTACAAGAGAAGCAGGTTGAAAACCCTAGGCGTATGGCTTTTCGTGCTGCTTGTATCCGTTTGGCTTTCTTTAGGCCCCTATTTGCAGATAGGTGCAAAACCTATTGCAATACCTGGCATATACATCGCCTATCAAAACGTGCCCATCCTGAACGTTGTCGACGCTCCTGCAGCTTTCGACATAATGGTGACGATGAGCCTTGCCATATTTGCCGCTTATGGGTTCAAGGAACTCTTGTCAAGAAGCAAATTACTATACTCTAGAACAAATGCGCTGTATGCCCTTGTAGCAGTTACTGTAATTGTGCTTGCAGAATACGCCGGGGCGCCTCCCTCCACCTCTTTTGCAAATGCAATGTTCGCGAACGCGCACATACCTAAGGCATACTATGAAATAGGCGGCATGACGGGGAATTTCACGCTGCTAATACTGCCAAACATTCCCAATGCGACTATGCCAGACTTGTATCCGGCCATGGAATCCTACTACCAAACGGCGTTTAAGAGACCTATGGTGGGCGGCTACACCTCCCCAGGCAACTATACTCAATTCCTTTCTGTCAGCGCCATTCCTCTTGACGTCGCGGCGGCTTATCTAGAGCACGGCGAAGGCCTTACATACGCCTCCCCAATCAGCGAAAACTACACAAATGTCACGCTCTTCTGGCTGGCGGCATACCATACTGCATTTGTTTCGATAGTGAGACAGGCGTACAACCAGTCGGAGCTAATGCTTCTTGCGAGCTACCTCTCCAGCGTCTTCGGTGGTCCTGTCTACCAGAGCAACACCACAATAGTATTTTCCACGAGCTCCGCATTGGAGAATCGCGCTGCCAAATCCGAGCTCGCATACACTTCTGGCACGTGGCTGCCCGGATGGAATTTCTGCACATCCCAAGCAAGCTGTAACGCCACACTGGGCGAGCTGTGGTGGGGCAACGCGACCAGGGGCATTACAATCTACGAACCAAGTTCTGCAAGGGCGAAAATAAGCTTCGATGCGCTGTCATACTCCCCTTCATACCTATACATATACCGCATAAGCAACGCTTACTCTTTCAACCCAAGAAATGCGACTGCAGTGCTGCCTATAAATCAGACCATGCGCAGCTATTCATTCAATGTCACGCTGCAGCAGGGCATAAATCAGATCATAATATCAATGCAGCCCCAAGAATATCCTCCTTCAAATCCGTACATAAACTACGGCATAATGAACATAACGATAAGCAGCTAGCATAATATTTACTTTCCAGTCTTTTTTTGCACACAAAGTTTATAATGTTTTTTGTAGCAGTTATATCTTGTAGGGCGGCGAGATTTATATTTAACATTTAAGGGGAGAGTGTGTGATGGAAGAAGAGCTGTCCGAAGGCGGCACTTACGAGTTGAAGATAGACGCAAAGAGCCCGCGCGGCGAAGGGATAGGGAAAATAAACAACTTCGTGATCTTCATAAAGAACGCAAAGACCAGGATAGGAAAGATCTACAAGGTAAGAATAACAAAAAGATACAGGACATTTGCATACGCGGAACCCATAGATACCAGCAAGTATTTTATAGGTAACGGTAGCTTAATCATATAGAATTTTGTTTTATTTTCTTTTGCTTAAGCTTATGTTTTGTTGTTTCTGCACGGTTTATGCTATAAGGTGTATAGATGGATTACGACACTAAAGAACTTGCTGAGAAGTTCCTGAAAGGCACAACTACAGTTGGCGTAGTTTGCAGTGACGGCGTTGTAATGGGCGCCGATTCAAGGGCGACAATGGATACTTTCATAGCCAGCTCAGAAGCAATAAAGGTATACAAGATAGACGAGAATATAGGTATAACTATAGCAGGCGGCGTAGGCGACGCGGAGTACATTGTAAAAATATTGAAAATGCAGAACGAGTTCTACAAGATGGACGAAAACAAACCAATGTCACCGTCAGCGGCGGCTTCTCTTTTGCAGTTGCTGCTTCAGCAGAACAAGATGATGCCTTACATGGTGCAGCTCGTCGTTGGAGGAATAAACAAAAACGGCCCGGAGCTTTACAGCTTGGATCCTTTAGGCGGTCTCATAACCGAAACCAAATTCACTTCAACAGGCAGCGGCTCCCCCACCGCATACGGCTACTTGGAAGAGAATTACAAGAAGGACATTACTACGGACGCTGCGGTGAAGATAGTTGCAAAGGCGCTTAAGATAGCAATGAAAAGGGATTCAGCAACAGGAGACAAAACGAAGATAGTTGCGATAACAAAGGCTGGTTTCAAGGAGTTTTCAAACGAAGAGATAGAAAAGATACTCGCAAAGTAAAAATTGACTTTTTACTAAGACCAGTATGATGCGCAGCACAGCAATACATCAGTGGTAGTGATTTTTTGGCAGACAATCAAGATGCAAACGTACTAAAAAAAGTGGAGGAACTTGTGCCTCCTGAGGCAGGTTTCATAAAAGCGGAGTACGAGGGGCCAGATATAGCGATATTTGTAAAGAACATCTCCCACTTCTATTCTGACGAAAGCATAATAAGAAACATATCAGCCGCTATAAAGAAGAAACTCATAGTCAGGAGCGACGCCGCGAGCCTGATGAATCCTGAAGATGCAAAGAAGAAGATAGAACAGATAATACCCAAGGAGGCAGGGGTTTCAGAAACCGGAATAAGGTTTGTGCCAGAATTCGGAGAAGTGTTCATAGAAGCAATGAAGCCTGGCCTTGTAATAGGCAAGGAAGGCTCTACGCTTAAGAGCATAGTCTCCGAGACAAACTGGGTGCCGAAGGTGCTCAGGGTTCCAACAATCAATAGTGACGTCATAACTGCCGTAAGGCAAATGCTGATAAACGAAAGCGATTTCAGGAAGAAGTTCCTCACTACAATAGGCAAGAAAATAAACCAGCCCATAATGAAGAGCGAGTGGATAAAGGCTACCGCGCTTGGTGGATTTAAAGAGGTAGGCCGGAGCAGCCTGCTACTAGAAACCAACCATTCAAAAATACTTATAGACTGCGGCATAAGCCCAGAACCA
Source organism: Candidatus Micrarchaeia archaeon (assembly GCA_049966395.1). Classification (GTDB taxonomy): domain Archaea; phylum Micrarchaeota; class Micrarchaeia; order Micrarchaeales; family CABMGC01; genus JBMFUT01. The sequence goes on along the minus strand of JBMFUT010000016.1, from coordinate 2,663 downwards.
GGAATAAAAGGCGCAGATGCATCTACTAGCAACGGAAACAAGGCATATCCATACCTAGACAGCGCAAATATAACTATAAACGACATAGACGCAATAATACTCACCCATGCGCACATGGACCACATAGGCTTCGTGCCATATCTGTTCAAGTACGGCTACGACGGCCCGGTCTACTGCACGCCTCCGACAAGGGACCTCGCGGCGCTTCTATTATACGACTACACAAAGCTTGTGCAGAGGAGCGGAGGGACGCCTCTTTACGATGAACGCGACATAAAGAAAATGCTGCTTCACATGGTGATAAGGGACTACAACGAAGTGACAAACGTAACAGACGAGATAAAACTTACCTATCACAACGCCGGGCACATACTCGGCAGCGCCACAGTGCACCTGCACATAGGCGAAGGCCTGTACAACATAGTCCACACCGGAGACATGAAATACGGCTTCACAAGGCTTTTCGATCCTGCCGATGTAAGATACCCTAGGGTAGATTCTCTTTTCATAGAGAGCACTTATGGCGCGCAGAACGACATAACGCCAAACAGGCAGGACGCCGAGAAGCAGCTGATATCCACGATAATAGAAACAATAAAAAACGGAGGAAAGGTGCTGGTCCCGCTTTTCGCCGTGGGGAGGGCGCAGGAAATAATGCTTGTTCTTGAAAACTACATGTCAAGCAATCCAGAGTACAAAATAGAAGCGCCAATCTATCTGGATGGAATGATATTGGAAGCAAGCGCCATACACACCGCATATCCAGAATTCCTGAAGGCAAGCCTTCAGCACAGGATACTCAGCAACATGTCGCCATTCGAGAGCGAAATATTCGAAGTTGCAAAGGGCGAACGAAGCGACATACTCGACAAGGGCCCGGCCGTAATACTCGCAAGCGGCGGAATGCTTAACGGAGGGGTCAGCCTCGAATATTTCAAGTCGATGGCTCCGGATCCAAAGAACACGCTGCTGTTTGTGGGTTACAACAGCGCCATGTCCCTTGGAAGAAGGATACAAAACGGCGTAAGCGAGATACCCCTGCCTGACGAAGACGGCAGGCTTTCCCAAGTAAAGGTCAATATGCAAATCAAGACTGTAGAAGGATTTTCAGGCCACAGCGATCGCAGGCAGCTTATGGAATTCGTGGAAGACATGAGGCCTTCTCCAAAGAAGATATTCACCATGCACGGCGAGGAAAACAAGTGCGAAGATCTCTCAAGGGCGCTTGGAAACAGGATGCGCGTCGAATCGCGCGCACCAATGAACCTTGATACCATAAGGTTCAAATAGCTAAAAAGTTTCAAGTCGTGGCCACTCTATTTCAGTAGGCTTAAGCTCTTCTTCTGTTGCTCCAGCACTTGCAGGTATTCTGCCATATGCAAGCATTCCCACAGCAACAGCTGCTATAATTGTAACAGCAAGAAGATACAAAGCGTTGCTTATGAGGTAAATGTAGCTTGAAATGATAAGCATGGCAACTCCCATGAATATGCTGTAGATGTTTTTGCTGAGTTTCAAGAAGAGCAGAGCCCCCGCTGCAATGCCGAGCAGCACCGCAATGAGGTTAAGCACCGAGAGCATGTAGCTGTAATTTATTGTGTAAATGAAATTTGCCAGCCCTATTTTGGCTGCCTGCCCGGAAAAGTAAGCTACCTGCGGGTAGACGAAATATGCAAGTATAAGAGCGTTTACTATGAATGCGGCCCCGGATGCAATGATAAACGGATTCATTTCTGCTTCTGCCGAGACCTCGAAGTTCTTAGTTACTTTGTCTATGTCCTCCAGGCAGTAGAATTTGCCATTGTATTCAACAAGATCAGCGTAGCAGAAAGGCCTCTTGCAGTAGTCGCAAATGGCATATGCAGGCCTCCACGGGTGGTTTACGCACATCAGGTCTTTGGCGCTATCCATGCTTTCTTTTTCTGTCTTTGTAAGCCTTTTCTTAGGCTTCTGTACCCCGGCGATCTCTGACTGCGTCTCGGCTTCTTCCATCTTCTGCCTGCTTATGAATTCTTCAACTATCCTTTTTTCTTCTTCTTCGTATTGCTTTTTCTGGGGCTTGCTTGGAGCTTGGGGTTGGGCAGCCTGCACTTTCGCTTCTGTTTCCTGCATCACCTTCGCAGAAAATTGTTGCGCAGAAGCAATTTTCTCCTCTTTCTGCTCCTCCTCGCCCTTTGCAGAGGTTATCTTTGGCTGTGTTACTGTTACTTGCGGCTGCGCTGCATTGGCAGACTGTGCCGAATAGCCAGGAGGATTAGCGCTTTTCTGTGCTGCGCGCTCAGCGATCCTTGGTGCGGCGCTCTTTTGCGCGCCCTTCCCTTCAAAATGCATTCCCCTGAGCTTGAATATAAGCATGTCATTAGGGTCGACAGGCATTCGCACCACGTATTATCAAACTTTCCTCATGCGGCTTGCTATATCCCTCTTTTTGTCAAAGATCCCTCTGTGTTTGGCGCAACTTATGCAGTAATAAACCTTTCTTTTCTCGAGAAACCTCACATCCCCTTCGGTGTGCATTTCAGTGTCAAACCTTATTACTTTTTCGTCTACTACTGCCTTGCTCCTCGGTATTTTTCTTCCACAGTTGTCGCATGTTACAAGCGGTTCTTTTCCTCTCAATAAAACACCATTAGCTATTACTATTTATATATAGAAAAGTTTAA
>JBMFUT010000015.1:0-19162 GCA_049966395.1 Candidatus Micrarchaeia archaeon | reverse complement strand
GGGTTGAAAACTCCCAACTGGAACAGTGCGCCCAAAACCACTGCGATAATAAGAATTGCCCATCCGTATGTCATAAGGTATTCCATTGCGCTTTGCGCTTTTGATGAAGCTTTTCCCAAAGACTTCTTTGTCTTGTGCATGCCCGTCATGATAAACTGCTAAAAAAAAGATAAATACCTTGCTGCAGAAGGGCCTGGGCCGGGAATCGGACCCGGTCTTGAGGGTCCACAGCCCTCCGTGCGAGCCATTACACTACCGAGGCCACAATGCAATTATGATGTATCTGCTATTTATTATTTTGCGCAAGCATCATCTGAATTATCGCGACCTTATGCCCGCTATTACCTCTGCAGCCTCCTTAGGTATGCGATAGTTAGCCTCTATGAATTCAAAAGTCTCATCGCTCCCTACTTCTTCTAAGCCTTTTCTTATCATGGTTGCAAGCATAGGCATGAAAGTGCTAATTATGCTCCTCTTGTCAGTATGCAGTATGCTTATAAGCGATGTTGCAGTGATATTCAGCAGCGAGCGGTAGTCCTTGGTGCTGCTTAAGTATTTCACCTTTGCAGGGAACGAATATGGCTTTATCATGCTGATGTTGCCATCACTCGCAAGAGATACGCCACTGGAGGAGAGCACGTTCACATACCTAAGGTAACCATAGTAGCTAGTCCTTTTAGCCTTCTCCAAAAATCTGCTAGCCAATGCAAGCTCGTCATAAGCTCTGGAGAGGCTTTGCCTTGATAAGTATCTCTTTGGCAAATTCTCCTCTAGCCAGTTGAGCACCATTTCTAGCTCAACATCCGAATTTTCAAGTGCCGCCTTAGCAGTATAGAAGCTTTTCGAAAGCAGTATGCCGTCAAGCACCCCGAATATTTCCACCTTCCTGCTTCTTATGCCCAAATTCTCAATGAGCTCTGGTTTTGCGCCAGCCATAGCCTCAAGGTCGTTTATAGCCCCCCTCACGTCGCCATTGCTGCTGGCCGCAATTCTTTCAATCGTCTTGTCATCGATGCCAATCCCTTCCTTCCCAGCTATGGATTTTAGCAGCGAAACTATCTCGTCAGGAGGGACTTTTTTGAATTCAACCTTGTCAACGTGCTCCCTTAGGAAAGCTATTTTCTGGCTCCAGAAGTTGTTTGCTATAAATATTATAGGTTGCATCGAATTTTTAAGCAGCGCAAGTATGGCCTTTTCTGCGCCAGCGTCGAATTTGCCTGAAAGTTCGTCTATCTCATCCATTAGTATAAGAAGCCTATTGTTGTAAAGCGTTACAGACCTGCTTGCAGGTAAAAGCATCTTTTCTATGCTCTTTGCATCCCTGTAATCGTTTGCTCCAAGCTCTACAAGGTCAAAGCCGTTAGAATATGCCAGCGCCCTTGCAGCCGCAGTCTTGCCCACTCCGCTAGGCCCGTATATTATTATTGGTCGAGGTCGCTCTCCTTTCTGCCAGCTTATCCCGAAATCTACTAGTTTTTCAATTGCGGTGCGGTTTCCTATTATCTTATTCAGTGTGGTTGGCGCATATTTGTCGCAGAGCATAAGATCATTATTAATTAGTCAGTACATTATTTATTATTTTGCGGCATAATAGAAAAGCGTGCTCCGATCGTCTAGTCCGGTCAAGGATACAGCCCTCTCGAGGCTGGGACTCGGGTTCAAATCCCGACCGGAGCACTTGTTTCTTGGTTGTATATGCAAAGTTAAATTGGCTCTTTTTTTAACAGCGCCATAACCTTGTCTGCTAGGTCTATAACAGCTAACCTAAATGCAATTATAGCAGTATCCTAACCCTGCATTAACTGCGAAATCATAATCGGCTTTTACTTTAACGCAAGCTGCGCAACAAAGCAATAAAAAATCTTGTTGATGATGTATAACAAGCGGGGTTATATGGGCGGAGTTGCACTGAAATTTTGGGATGGCGATACTGGTTTTATAGTAGAAGAATTTGCTGAAGATGAGGTTGTAGAGCTAAACAAAGTCGTCACAAATGTCGATAAGAACGTATATGCGTGGAAGCTATCCGAAAAACTCACTCCCGAGCAATCTGGCGCGCTGCTTTCAAGATACAGCAGGACAATATACACAGGCAGGAAGCTATTCATTAAAGAATTCCTGCCAAACAGGGACAGGGGCCGCGAGTTCTTTTTGTCATGGCTTGCCGATTACGGCGACGACTCTATACAGGAAATGTCAGGCGGTTTGCCGCTATCGTGCGAGTACATATCGAACCTTGCCGTAAAAGAAATTGAGGATTCGAGAATAGGCGCATCATTCATAGAAAAATCCACAAGATATGTGTTCTTCGACAAGAAGCTGCCAAATGGCAGCTATATGTTCTACAGGGATCCGGACATAATGCAATCAAATCTGAGCGACGACTATCTGGAACTGATGAATGGGCTTTTCGATTCGTATGTCAGGGGCACGCCAGAAATGATAAAGTACATTAGGGATGAGAACCCTATAGATGCACAGTATTTCCGGATAGGCGATAATCAGTTAAGAATAAGCGAATTAAGCAAAAAAATAGAAGAGGATACCGGCATAACCGAAACCGACCTGGTAAAAGCCTACGATAATGCAATAAAGGCAAACGCCTTGGATTTCATGAGGGACTACCTACCTATGGCAACGCTGACGCACGTGGGCATAAATGCAAATGCAAGAGCATATGAAAACATGCTAAACAAGCTTTTAGCATCGCAGCTTGGCGAGAGCAGATGGATAGCTGCCAACATTTACGAAGAGCTCAGCAAGGTAGCGCCTTCATTGATACACAGGGTAGTAGAGAAGCACGATCAATACTATCAGGAGTTGCTATCTAACAGGGAGAAGCAGATGCGCGAATACAAAATTTCAAGCTTGGAGGCAGCGCCCGCAAAAAAGGCGGTGACTCTTGTAGACTACACTGGAAAAGGCTTCCAAAATCCTGATGCAGAAGCTAGCAAAAAGATTGTCGCAGCCCTAGTTTACAAATACAACGACGGCATCTCGATGGATGCTGCATACAAGATAGCCGAGGAGATGGACCCGGAAAAAAAGGAAATGCTAATTGCAATGTACGTTGGCAACAGAACTAACAGGCGCAACAAGCCAGGAAGAGCCTTCGAGAATGTGGATTACTTGTTCGACTTCACCGGGAGAGTCGGCATATACCGCGATCTTCAGAGGCACAGAATAGGGACCCAGGAAAGGCAGAATTTCTCTACAAAGCTGGGCTATGAGCTGCGCAATGAATACAACGAAATAGGTATAGCAGACGATTACAAAAGCAAGATGAAGGAAGTCAGTGAGCTCTACGAAAAGCTGCACGAGAAACTGCCTTACCAGGCGCAATATGTCGTCACTTTCGGCTACAATCTCCACTGGTACTACAGGCTTAACGCCAGGCAGCTGTATCACTTCTGCGAGCTGCGCACAACCCCAAGCGGCCATCCCGACTATAGAAAGATGGTCCAGCTTGTATATAATGAAGTTAACAGCGTACACCCTTCTGTCACGAAGCACATGAATTTCATCGACATGTCAGAAACAAAGCTGGGGAGGCTTAACGCAGAAATAAGAATAGCGCAGAAAAAGAAAGCCATACAAATCTGACTATATCCTAATGCCATCGTATATGGGGAACTTTTTGCAAAGTGCAACCACTTCTTTTTTTACCTTTTTTATGTTCTTGTTCTTGCCTATTTCCTTCCTGAACTTTGCTATGTATTCTTGCCGCGTTTCCTTGTCCTCAGGCATGCTGTAATTCCTTATCTCGCCAACGACTTCCGCAATATAACTCCCTATGAGTTTCATTTCCTGCTCCTTCATGCCCCTTGTTGTAACGGCGGGAGTGCCTAGCCTTATGCCGCTAGGATAGAATGGCGAAAAAGGCTCGCCAGGGATAGTGTTCTTGTTAACTATTATCCCAGCCTTGTCCAAAGCCTCCTGTGCATATAGCCCCATGCCCTTGCCTATCGGGGTCAGATCAGCAAGTATCATGTGGTTGTCGGTGCCGCCAGTGACAAGCTTGAAACCCCTTGCCTTGAGCTCTTCTGAAAGGGCCTTGGCATTCTTCACTATCTGCTCTCCATACTCCTTGAACTCTGGCTTCGACGCCTCAAGCAGCGCCACCGCTATGCCCGCCGTAGTATGATCATGCGGCCCGCCTTGCAAGCCAGGGAATACTGCTTTTTCTATCTTGCTCGCTAGCTCTGGATCCTTTCTCAAGCCTTTCTCAGTGACCATTATTATCGCGCCCCTCGGCCCCCTGAGCGTCTTGTGCGTGGTCGTCATTATTACATCGGCGCATTTTGCCGGGCTCTCGTGTACTCCAGCTACTATCAGACCTGCAACGTGAGATACGTCAGCCACAAGATAAGCCCCCGTAGCATCTGCAATCTCGGCGAACTCCTTGAAAGGCAACGCCCTAGTGTAGGCAGTCGCCCCTATCCATATTATCTTCGGTTTGCTCTCATCTGCAATTTTTCTTGCCTCGTCGATGTCTATGTAGCCGTCGCTCTTCACATGGTATGGCACGCTCTTGAAATATTGCCCCGTAATGCTTGTCTTCCAACCATGCGTCAGATGGCCTCCGTCTGTAAGGTTCATGCCCATTACAACATCCCCAGGATTGCACAGTGCCGCATATATTGCGAGGTTTGCAGGCGAACCGGAATAAGGCTGAACGTTGGCATAAGGGACTCCGAAGAGCTCCTTCGCCCTTTCTATAGCAATGTTTTCTATCCTGTCCACAAATTCGTTGCCGCCATAATACCTTCTCCCAGGATATCCTTCAGAATACTTGTTAGTCAACACTGAACCTACTGCTTCCATGACAGCAAGGCTAGCGAAATTTTCGGAAGGTATGAGTTCAAGGCTTTCCCTCTGCCTTTTGAGCTCTTTTTTCATGATGCCTAACAATTCTTTGTCAGTCTTTCCAAGATTCTTAAGGACGCGCATTAAATTACCTAGACTAATTGCAGGGCAAGTTATAAAAGAATTTTTGGAGGCAATCAGAACGGCAGTCCTGCCTGCGCCAAAAGAGGCTATTTAAAAAAATGTCTGGCCAGCTTTTTAATCTCTTCATTGTATGCGTCTTTCATTGTGGGGTCTACGTGCAGTATGATGCTGCTTTCAAGCCTGATATTTCTAGATGTTGCATACCTATTGTCAAAGAGCACAAGCTCTGGTTTTTCAAACATCGTAGAAAACCCAGACTCGTATATATTTTTGCCCTCCGCAAACACGATGCGAATCTCCTCTTTGACATACGCCAGCAGCGCTGCATCGTGTATTACAAGCCTGTCAATGTTCACTATCTTGCCCTTGTCCTCTTGCTGCAGCAGACAAACTTTGTCATGCAACTCCTCGTCTCCAGAATACGCAACTCCAGCGTTAAACAGCATTCCGTTGCCTGCAAAAACCTTAGAATATGCCATTCCTTCGCTGCCAATTTCAACAAGCATTGGCGAGCCGTTGTGAAGAAAAGCGTATAATGTGCTACCCGTTTCAGCTATTGCAGGCTTCTTTACTTCTATAGCGGGCATTTACATACCTAAAACATCTATTTCAAATGCGAACGTTGACTCATATACTCCGAAGTTGCCTAGCACTTCTGGATGAATCTCTCCCAATACTCCTATCTGTTTGCCTTCAACTACTATTTTTGCGCATCTGCCATCAATAAAGCTGCCTGAAGAGAATGGCTCTATAGAATAATTGCCGTAAAGTTCGTGAAGCACAGCTTCAGCTATTGCCTTTATGTCGTTGAAGTTGGCCTTAGGAGCCGCCATTACGGCGCCGAGGTTGTACCTTTCTACAGGTTTCCTTTTGCTAATTGAGAATACTATGTCAAACTCGAAGAGCTTCTGCGGCATCGAATCATTAGAAGAACTGCCTAAGTTTTGCAGAAGCGAAGGGAGGACAGAGGTCCTTGCCATTGTGATAGATATGCTCTTTGCATTTTTTATCCTTACCCTTTCCCTGTCGACAGGAAGCCTCATCAAGTCATAGTTAACTTTCTCGTTTGTTAGATAGTGGTTGGAATTTTCGTCGAAGCCCATGCCTGTCATTATTGCAGCTATTTTCCTTTCAAGTTGCGTCAGCTGGTCTACGCCGCCAGGGTGTATGGAATACAGCGGTATAGGCTTTATGTACTCGTAGCCGTAGGCTATGGCAATGTCTTCAGTTATGTCTTGCTCGTTTAATATATCGAGCCTGTACGGCGGCACGTAGAAGCGCACCTTCCTTCCTACTAACGCGGCCTCGTATCCCATTTTGTTTGCAAGCGATATCACGTTGTTGAATCCTATTGCAGTCCCTATCTGCAGCTCCATGTTTATCAGAGGCACGCTGATGATCCTCTTTGCCATCTCTGGCGTAACCACCGCTTTCTTCTTTGTATAATATACCTTGACTGGATATACCTTGGCGCCCATGTCTATGAACATTGCAGCGAGGAGATCGGCAGTCTTGCCTATGAAGTATTTCTCAGTCCCTGTTATATCGACGAATATATCGCTAGTTTTTTCCGTAATCCTAGTGCGCTCTGAGTTGAGAATTGGTATGAGCGCCATAGTGCCATCAGAGTCCTTTATCGCCGGGAAAACCTTCACCGCGCCTATGACGCTGCCGTACTTAATTCCCTTTTCGTGCTTCTGCAGCACCTGCGAATATCTCAATCTTTCTCCTCCCAATGCGACATATTCTTCGTCGGGGAATGCGTCATAGTAAATAGGTGGCTTTACTTTGCTGAAATCGTGAAGCCCTATTGCAATTTTCTTTCTTTCCCTTCCAAAAGTGTCGCAGAATTTTTCTGTAAAGTTTATCAGGTGCCTGAGGGATTCCTCGTCTAGCTTGAGCCCTTTTGCAACAAGCGCGGATATGTAAGGCCTGACTTTGGCGGCTTCTTTTCCTACGTGCACTTCTGCTGCGATTTCATTCTCCACTTTGTACCTAAAACTATTATTGATGTGCATGAAGTTTCTAAGTGCCCTTGTAAAGCCTACAGGATCGAGAAGGTCAGGCCTGTTAGCGTCGACCTCTATTGTTATGGACTTTTCGTCGTTAGCTTCTACGCCTAGCCCCATCTTCATTATCTGATCAGCAAGCCTTTCATCAGTCAACTTCTTCCCGACGAGCTTGTAAATGTAGTCCTTATCGAAAACGACGTTTGGCACTATATCACTCTCCTATTCCTCAGCCATCCGGCGCTGCTCCCGTAAAGCTCCATTATAGAGTTTATAGAAGGATCCTTGGCAAGAAGTATCCTCTCTACGCCAAGGCCCCATGCAAGCACGTCAAGGTCCCTGTTTCCTATTATCTCTTTTCTGATTATGCCTGCGCCTCCCAATTCAAGCCACTCCTTCTTTGGCTCGTAAAATATGTCTACCTCAACCCCAGGCTCCACGAACGGGAAATATGAAGGCTTGAATTTAACCTTTATGCCAAGCGCAGCGTAAATGCCTGTTATTGTATCAAAAAGGTTTGCAAGGGTAAGCTTTTTCCCTACAATTATCCCGTCGGTCTGGTAAAAGTCAGTGGAGTGTTTGTAGTCTATATTTTCGTTCCTGAAAACCCTCCCGACTGAAAACAGCTTCAGAGGAAAAGAATATTTGCCATCATTGACTATCTGATATATCTGGTGCGCAGATACGCTTGTAGTGTGAGTCCTGAGTACGGCTTTGCTTGCCACTTTCTCGCTCCAGTCTATTTTCCAAGAGGCAGTGTGCACCTTCCTTACTCTTTCTATCAGCTCCCTGTCTTCTATTTCTATAGTTTCAGGTTCAGAAAGGTAGAATGTGTCCTGCTTGTCCCTTGCTGGGTGGTCCTGCGGAACAAAAAGAAAGTCGAACACCCAGAACGCAGGCTCTATCACAGGCCCCCTTACCTCCCTGAAGCCCATGCCAACATAGGCCTCCTTTATCTTGTCTATGATGCCCTTGAGCGGGTGCCTCTTCGATATTGCTGCCCTTTCGACTTCAATGCTGGCGTCATAACTCTTGAAACTCTTTCCTTCCCACCCTCTTTCTATTATCATCTTTCTTGTCACGCTTCCTATTTCATCTTCAATTTCCGAGCTCTCTGCCGCTTTCCTTCCGATATCTGTAATCTCTATGCGCGTTATCACTTCAGCTTTCTTGGCTTCTAAGAGCTTTCTCTTGGCGAGCTCTTCCATTTCCTTAGGAAACTTCTCCCTTAATGCAGCGTAATTTTCTGGATTCTCCTTGAGCTCTGAAAGGATCTTCGATTCTATCGACCTCTTCCCAAGCATAGCGATGCCAGCATCAGTAATTGCTACAATGCCCTTTTCTATGGTTATCCAGCCTTTGCTCTTAGCCCACTGCATTCCTATCCTTTCCTCTTTGGACCTAAGTTCGCTCGCTGGCGCATGCCCTTCTGCCAAGCGCTCAAGCAGCAGCTCTTCAGGCATTCCCTTGTCTGAATATGACAAGCCTTCTTCCGTGACGACCGCGCTCTCTGCGCTCTTCCTCTCTATTTCAACATACTTTTGTTTAGACAGGCTTTCTAGCGCCCACAGCGCCGAGTCCTTGCTTATTTTGACCCTCGACGCAAGCTCGCCGACGCTGTGCGCACTGCCTTTCGCAAGCTCTTTTAGCAGCAATACTTCGTATTTGTGCACCTATTACACCCTCACTACCTTAAAGTAGAGGTAGGCAACAACCCCCACTACGAGTATTGCAAGCAGCACGTAAAGAAGCACAGAATACCTATTGTAAAGGTTGGAAAAGTAGCTCAGCACCTCGTCACCGAGAGACTGCGGCACTATATAAATGAAAACGAACTTTGACAGCGGCTCCTGACTGTACCAAGAGAACTCCGTCTTGCCAGTGTAGTTGCCTATGAACCCGGTCGATGGATAGTCCGGCAAAGGATATACAGAAACGACCTTTGCCTCTTTGGGTATTATTATGTTGAGTCTCGTGTTTGCTGGCAAGGCCGTGCCGCTTGCGGTGTGCGCAAAGTTGAAAACATAGCTGTTAAAAGAATACTCGAAGCGCCTTGGTGCTGTCTCGTTTATTGAGGTGACATTGTTGACATAGTAGCTCATAAGAATCTCAGCAGTTGCAGTGGTGCCTGAATACTGTGGGGGCCCAGGAAGGAACTTGAAGTCATATAGGCTGCTTGACGGGTTTATTATGTGCTCAGTGAGACCGCTTACTCCAAGCGCTTGCTGCCAGCTGCTTATGGTGAAATTTATTGCCTGTCTGTAGGAATTGTACTGGTAAACTGAAGGCCCTGTTATGTAAAGATAGTAAGTCTCGGTAACGTACGCGCTCCCATTGAGCTGCGGAACCACTGTGACATTTAAGTATGTCATGTTGAAATAGGCATGCGCTGGCTGCACAGCAAGCGCAAGCAGCACGATGAGCGAAACAATCAACGCACTCCTCATCTAACCAGTATTAGTTATGCTGTGCATCTTTTTAACCTTTTTGTGCGGGCTTTGCATTCCAAAATAGATTGCAAAGAAGCTGTGCTGTCTAATTGCAGCCAATAAAACAGTTTGAGGATGGGCGCAGGCAGCGTGTGGCAAGCAAAAGGCACATTGGTGGAGAGTGGATGTCTTACAAATTGCGCCTTTGTGACGAACTAGTATAAGCCATCGCCCTGTGCCGCATCCAAAAGTGATTTCGGCATGGACAATTATATAGATGACTTAGCTGCTTTTTTGTGTCACCTTTTGAAAAGTAAATAAAAAAGGTAATTTTTTGATTTTTGTTGCAATTCCAAAGGAATAGCTGCTTTCAAGCGACGTCTATGCTATCTTCAGAATATCCAAGCCCAAGCAGTGCCTTTTTTACCTCTTCCTTGTGGCTCCCCTGCAGCTCTATGAAACCGTCCTTGTAAGTGCCACCACACGCGAGTATGCGCTTGAGCTCCTTTGCCGTCTTCTCAAGCTCGTCGCCTGCCATGCCCTCTACCACTGTGACAAACTTGTTGAATTTCCTCTTAGCAGTATATATCTTTATTTTCTTTGATGCCTCTCTGTCAAGCACGTCGCATACGCAGAGTTCCTTAGGCAAACCGCATCTGGGGCAAATTTCAGACATTAGTACTTGGCACCTCTCTGTTTTAGGAGTGTTTGTATCTGCGCAATTGTTCTCTTCATCTCTCTTGTCTTAACTTTTTTGCTCGCGACACCTGTTGAAACTACCTTCCTCTTCTCTATCGCGAGGTCTAGCCTGATTTCATTGAGCTTGGCTATGAGAGACTCGTTAGAAAGCGCATTCAAATCCTTCATGTGCATAAAATATCACCATTCTCATATAAATATCTATGTTGCCGCAGCTATGTTCTTAGGCAGCGCAATCTCCTTTATCTTCCTGTCTGGGAAGACGGTTCCTGGCTGTACTATTCTTACTGTTATGCCTATTGCGCCGTACCTCGGATAAGCCGCAATTTTCGCTTCGTCCACAAGGCTTGTGACTCCTCCAGCCTTTGGCAGATAGCCATGCCTCACCTTTATTGTCCTGGCCTTTGCGCCTTTTGCCGCAAGCTTTCCGGAAGCAATGATTTCCGCTCCCAGGGCGCCATTTGTTATTACATCTCTAAGGACCATGTGAAGCAGCCTTCTGGCGTTGGCGCCTCTTTCCAATGATTGCGCGACATACCTGGCCACGAGCCTGGGCTCTAGCTTAGGATTCGTGACTTCAGCCACGCTTATCTGCGGATTGTCTATGCGGAACTTGGTTTTTATCGTATCAGTAAGGCTGTTTATGGTTTCTCCTCCCCTTCCTATTACCCTTCCTGGATTTGTAACGTAAACAGTTATCCTTGTAAGCATAGGCGTCTTCTGTATTTCTACCCTAGAAAAGCCAGCCTTGCTCAGCGCCTTCTCTAGATACTTTGAAACCCTGAGCTTTATCGTTGAATCCTCTATGAATTTTCTCTCTACGGTCATTTGACTACCTTCTCGGCATGCTGAGCAGTGGCGCCCTCGGCATTTTTGGCAACATTCTGCGGCTCGCTTTTCGCTGGCTTGGTCTGCGTGGCCTTGCCCTTGCGCGGCTTGCCTTCAATTGCCTTTTCTTCCTCTGCCTCGCGCTTGGCGTTCAGCTTCCTTATGAAATATTTCATGTTATGCGTAAGCCATTTTTCGCTTCCATCAGCAAGGCCTATCTCAACTTTTGCGTATTCCAAATCGCTATAAGCCAGTGCTGACCTTCCGTACATTCCCCTTCCGTAAGCAATCGTGCCTCTCGAAGGCTGCCTCCTTTCTATTCTCGTCTTGTTGGCCAAGGCGTGAACAACATACATCTCCTCTCCAGGCATTCCCCTGCTGTTTGCGTTAGCAATGGCGTTTACAAGAACCCTCCTTACCTCTTTAGCGGCCTTTATAGGATAGGCGCCCTTCATGCCTCCAAGTTCGGATCTTGAGCCCATGCCTTTGTTGTGCTTCCTGTAAGGTATGGGCCTGCCTTTGTTTATTATGTCGTCTATGAGAGAGAGCGCGTAATTCGCCTTCAGGTATCTTATAGCGTCGCACACCGCGCCCATGTCCTTGTAGCTTGCGTCTATATCGTAGCGCTGCGCAAGAACAATTCCTTCCTTTTGTATGTTGAATGAATATTTCATTACTTCACCGCGAGGAACTTGCTGCCCCTCGTCGCCCTGATGCCAGGCGCTGAGTGCAACACTCTCTTAGTAGTAAATGCGAATTCTCCTAGCCTGTGGCCAAGCATTTCAGGAGTTATGAGCATCTCCTTGAACTCCTTGCCGTTGTGCACTGCAAACTTCATCCCTATCCAGCTTGGCAATATCACGGCTTCCCTTGCATGGGTCTTTATGACCTTTTCGGAGCCGCTCTTCTTTGCCTTTTCAACCTTCTTGATCAGGCTCTTGTAGCCGATGCCCATGCGGAGCAGCGCCCTGCGCTGCCTGGATTTAAGCAGCATGCCGAAGTCGGCTATGCTCATGCCCTGCAACTCTTCAATGCTTTTGCCCCTGAATGTGAATACCCTTGCCATTTAATCAGCCTCTCTTTCTTCTTCCTACACGCCTCGCCGCTATGTGGCCGACCTTTGCGCCAGGCGGTGCATTGCGCGAAACCATTGACGATGTTCCCTTGTGGTGCTGCTTACCTCCGAATGGATGGTCTACAGGGTTGGACTTTACTCCCCTGTTCTTTGGCCACGTGGCGTTTATTGCGTGCTTTATATAGTGATTCTTTCCGGCTTTCATTATCGGCTGCTGCTCCATTCCTCCGCCTGCCACTACGCCTATCTCGGCCCTGCAGCTTCCGTCTAAATCTATTTGCTGCTTCGAAGGCAAAAGGACTGTAACTTTGTTGTCTACGTGGGAAACTATTGTAGCATAAGAACCCGCCGCCCTAACCATCTTTCCTCCATCCCCTGGGGTTATCTCAATATTGTATATTGCGCTACCGTCCTGTATTGCGCTCAGTGGCATTATATTGCCTATGGCAATCGAAGCGTTAGGTCCGTCCTCTATTTTGTTGCCCACCATTATTCCTTCAGGGGCAATGAGGAGCCTCTCGCTCATGTCCTCATACTTTACTCTCATCAGTGGAGCGGTGTGCCCTGGATCGTCAACAAGCTCTATTACCTCACCATAAACTGTCGATTCGTGCGGCGCTCCGAAAACGACATCCGCTTTTGAATAGTGCGGTGGCTTAGTATATGCATTGCTGCCCTTTCCGCGCCTCTGTTGCTTGAGCCTCTTTCCCATCTTTACACCAGTTTGAGCTTTATTGCTATGTCAGTAGCCTTGTATTCTGGGGCCAGCCTTATGAATGCCTTCTTTGTATTCTGCGGCGAGACCATAGTAGATATGTCCTTTACCTTGACTCCGAAAGTGGATTCGAAGTCTTTCACAATCTCAGTCTTCTTGGCCCTTGAATCAACGACAAAAGTGATAATATTATCCTTGTTTATCATGTTTATTGCTTTTTCCGTAGACACTGGATACATGAGAACCTTCATTTTACAACCTCCTCTTTCCTATTGCCGAATCTAATTCCTTGATTGCGGCTTCGCTCCAGATCATCGGCCTAGGAGCCGCGCCTGGTGCAAGTTTCACTACGCTCAGTTCAGAAACGCTGCAAACGTCAACTCCGGGTATGTTGGCTCCGGCAATCTCAAGCTTTGAAGCATCCTTGGCTACTATAAGCACGCTTTTCCTGAACTTCCTTATTCTTGACTTTGAAGCAGTAAGCCCTTTCCTCAGTTTTGGCTTGTGCGATTTCTCCAAATCATTCCCTAGCCCAAGAGCGTAAAGCACATTGACAAGCTCCTTGGTCTTTACTATGCTCTCTATTTTGTCCTCTACAATTATAGGCATTTCCCTTCCTATTCTTTCCCTTACCTCAGAGCTAACGGCGCCAGATATTGCAGATTTTAGCGCTTCCCTGTATTCCTTTGCATTTATGAGTTCAGCAATTTTTTTGTTAACAGTATGAGGGTGCGCCCTTCTGCCTTTTACACTCGAAGGTATCCTTCTAACGTCACCCATAGCTCCTCCGCCCAGCTTTTGCCTCGGCCTGATTGCAATGCCCATGTGCCTGCCTGTCCTGTAGCTGTTCATTCTTCCTATATACGCAGCTGTTGTCTGCATTCCTGCAAGCACATAGTGGCCCTGCGGCTGGTATTTCAGGCTCTGCTCCGCGAGGAGCGCCCTTCTGACAAGATGCTCATGGAAACCCTTGCTGAACGCTTGCGGAAGCTCAGCCTTTCCAATTGCAGTGCCGTCTATCTTGCAAATGTCTACCTGCATAATCATCCCTTAGATTTCAAAGACACGTATGTAAGCTGCACATCCTTCGGCTGCGCTCTGCTTCTCAGCGCCTTCCTTATCCTCACGATGCGCTTTGCAACGCCTGGCAGAGATCCCTCAACGATAATGTAATCGCCGTGCACTTCTCCATAGTTCGTGAATCCTCCCTTCACGTTTATTGCGCTGCTCTCTGATTCCGAACCTATCTTAAGTATTCTCTTGTTTGTCTCGGTTCTGTAGTTGTAACCCATGTGGCCCGCCTGCGGCACAGTATAAAGCACCTTTGGAGGATGCCAAGGGCCAAGTGTACCTACGTGCCTTATCTTATTAGTTGCTTTCCTTGCCAACCTTGCAACTCCGTACCTCTTTATAACGCCTGCCCATCCCCTGCCCTTCGTTATTGCCGTGACGTCTACAAGCTCGCCTCCCTTGAATAAGTCTGAAACCTTTACCTGCTTCCCGAAGAACTTTTCTGCAGTTGCAAATTTTTCCTCGATGTCTTTTCCGCCTATCCCAACTTCGAACCTCATTATCTTTTTGTTTCCTGTATGAAGCGTTGAAAGATCTGCAAACATAAGTGCAGTAAGATCAGAATACTTAGGCAGCTCCTCCTTAATGTTGCTTATGCTTTCAACTGCATTCTTAGACTCCTTGAAGTGCAAAGAGCCTATCTGCTGCTTAGCGTAAATATCTTTAGACGTTTTTCTGTATCCTGCGTAGCCCTTGTCATACAGCCTGATACCGTAGAAATAAATCTTAGGTATTTCGACGACAGTTGCGCCCCTAACAATTTCGCTTCCCTTCGAAGGCCCTTCGGAATTGTCAATCATGGCGACGTGCGTCATACCAACCTTTACTCCAACAATGCCCTCAGGCAACTGCTCGGCTATGCTAGGCCAAGACCTCACTCTTGGCATTTGTCTTTGTGCTCTCCTGTGTGGCCAGTACTCTAGCGAACCTCTTCTCATTGTACTTACCTTTTTGCTTTTAGCTGTGTTTCCCTTGATTGTGGAGAAAGTATTTTTGATTATGGCTGAAAATATTTATATATTGCTACTGCTCCAGCAGCTTCTCGGTTTTCGATATTATCGCGAATTGTTTCATTACACTGTTTATCGTGGCAAAAAGCGCCGTGGCGTCTCTCGCCGATATCTTGATAGATATCCTTCCGCCGTCGACCTTCACGTCGGCGCCGCTCCTTTTGTATTTCACCTTGTCAAAGAGCAACGTGTAATCCTTTGCACGTTTATCTATATAAATATTTATGTTTGCCTCAAAGCGCGCCGCCTTCCTCTCTGTATCAATCAAACCACCACCTCGTCGGCGCCGTTGTCAAAAGGCCCTCTGTAATTATTGCTTCCCTCCTCGTAGACTTCAATAGAATCAACAGACGCGGCTGGCGGCTTTCTATTTTTAAGCAGCGAAACAATGCCATTTATGCTGTCCTTTTCGCCCTCTGCGAAAATCTCAACGGAACCGTCTTTGAGGTTTCGCGCCGCGCATTTTATGCCTATACCTTTTGCGCTTTGCCTAACAAACCATCTGTATCCGACGCCCTGGACCTTGCCTTTCACTATGATGGTCGCGCGCATGCTTACTGCCTTGTATTTGACCTGATGCTCGGCCTGTTCTTGTTAGTGCCGAATCCCTTGTGCATTATTCCCCTGTGCTTTCTGCCTGAAGAAGTTAGCCCCCTGTATGCGCGGCCCCGTTGCGAAAGCATTGCAGAATATTCCTTGCTGCTTGAAATGGATGGGTGCGACCTATCTACGAGTATGACTTCGTAGAATTTGTAATTTCCATCTTCGCCGACAAAATAAGAATTAAGCGCTTCGCAGTTGCTGAAGGCCCTTGCGGCGCGTTCCTCGGCTATCGCCTGCTCCGACTTGCGGTAGGCAAAATACCTGCCGCTCTTGGAAGGCTTCCTGCCTCCGCGTGGCTTCTGTTTCATAGAGAGCCCTCTCCTTATCCTTACTCTGGCCACTACCACTCCTGGTTTTGCCTTGTACCCAAGTTCCCTTGCCCTCGCTATGTTGGTCGGCCTTGCTATCCTGTTCACAGAAGGCTCTGAGCGCCATGTTACAAGCCTTCCCCTGAGCTCAGAGGAACGCCCTTTGTACTCTTCCTGAAACGTCTTGCTGATATACTTGTAAGCTCCCATATCTACACCAGTGTAAATCAAAGCAATTGCAAGGCGGCATAAACAAGCAGCGCAACCGTGCAAGCATTCTAATATAGCACTGCAATATCTATAAATACATTTCGCAAGCGCCAGAGATTTGCAATACTTTTGCTAAGAAATATTAAAATTTTTTTTCCATGCAATAGTATAGCAATGGAATTCCAAAAAACTAGCCCTATTTTTCAAGCGCTCCGCCCTGCAGCTGAAGAGAAAGGGCATTCTGCAAATAGCAGCGATATACTTGTATCTGATTTGGGCAGGTTGCACCTCTTCAGAGAAAATGAAGCAACAAAAAAAGTCTCGCTGCTGATATCAGCGAAGAATGCAGCGAGAAAGGAGCGATTTGGAATTGGCACCTATTCAAGTCTATCACTGGCATTTTTTTCGGCAGCAGGCGTAGGATACAGCACAATTTCTATGAGCATTGCAGGTCTTCTTGCATCCGGTACGTCTTTGGTGATATCGCTTTCTATACTAGAATATTCGCTGAGCAACAAAGTCTGAAAAATGGCAAAAATGCTTTAAGCATTATCTGCGATGTGTAATCATGGGCATCGATCTCGATGACGTAATGTCTGATTTGGAAGCCAGGGAGGCAAGATCATCTTCCCAGCACCACGTGCAAGAAAAAGTTCG
This sequence comes from Candidatus Micrarchaeia archaeon, assembly GCA_049966395.1. Lineage (GTDB taxonomy): Archaea > Micrarchaeota > Micrarchaeia > Micrarchaeales > CABMGC01 > JBMFUT01. The sequence continues at coordinate 2,598 of JBMFUT010000015.1, read as the reverse complement.
CATAGGTGTTGTCGAGCGCTTCTATGACAAGCTGGGTGTTGCAGCAATAAGGCTTGAAGGGGAGCTCTCAATCGGCGACACAATAGAAATCGGAGATGAAAGCGCATCCATAAGGCAAAAGGTCGAAAGCATGCAGATAAACAGGAACGACGTCCAGTCAGCCGAGGCAGGCGACGACGTAGGGATAAAGCTCAAATGGAAAGTGGAGCAAGGGAGCGCAGTATACAAAGTGTGATTACTTTTCAGGCATTGCGGTCATTGCCAATCCTTTTCTTGGAGGACAAATACATCTGCGCCAGCAGTATTGCCGCGGCGAGCGCCACCGAAGCAAATATCGAAAGCTCCTCGATGCTGCCGAAGGAGAGAAGCACCATTCCTATGTCTATTGTTGATGCTGCCTCTGCCGGCGACCAAGTGTAGTTGATCATCTCGACATTGTAAGAAACATACTGCGACGCGTCATAAGGATCAAGCGCGCTTTGCCCAAGAAGTATGACATTTGAATATATTGGCTCTGGCGGAGGCAAACCGTAGAATTTCGCAATTATCGGTATGTTCTGCTGTATGCCACAAGCATTTGTGGTGTAAGAAAAATTGCCGTAGCTGTTTGTGGTAGATATGTTAATCAATCCTATCTGCGACGTGCATATTCCAGTGCCGTTAGAGAACAGAGGAAGGCAGAATTGCTGTTTGCCCACTCCAGTTGGAGGGCAGAACTGCGACAATCCGAATTTATTGCTGGCGTATATGTTGCACAGAGTGTAAATCGAGTTTACAGGCGTCAAGAGCGAATTGGAAGGCATTGAACACTCCCCACTGGCATTGAAAGAGGGCGCGTAAGTAGTGACGTTTGCATTTGCCTGGAGCCCAGTCCATATAGGGTTAGAAAGAATGCAGTTGCTGCTTTGCGTTATCGCGTTGCTGCCGTATTCGCACAGTGTCGCGTTTGCAGGATACTGCAGCGCGTTGTAACCAACAAAGTTTATGTCGCTGCCATAGTACAAGTAAATATGACCTCCCTGCAGCGGCGTGAACTTCTGACCAAAGTAAGTGTAATATCCAACGGTGCCATTTATTGTTATTTTGGTAAAGTTTGCATTGCTCTCTTTCACCACGGGAGTGACCTTCAGGTTGATTGTAGTAATATTGGCTATGTCTGCGTCTAGCGGCATGTATATGGTGTTGTTGAACCTGTCGTTGAACATGTAAATCAATCTTTTGAACCCTAGCAAGTTGTATGCGCCATAATTCGTGGAGTTGAGTGTTGTATACAATTGACCAAGGTACGCTTCCTCCTTATACCAATCAAACAGCGCTGCAAAGTTAGGCAATATCGGTTGGCTGGAGAAGTATTGTATGTTGTCTGCGAGGAAGAAAGAGGTATATATTTTGCTTAGAGCGCTCTGGCCGTACAAAGGCCCTATGTTGCTAGAGTATATGTTTTCATACGCAGGGTAAGTGCCTCCGCCGAAGCTCTGATTGTATATGCTTATACCATAGTCAAATGCATCAGTTGCATTCAGAGCCAGGCCCCAGTCTATGTATTCTGGCAGTTCCTGAGGAGGATTGAGGGGGGTCCAATAAGGAGGCGTCCAAAGCGAAACTGACGAGTAGCCGAAAAGCCTGTTGTTCCTGAGGTTGTAAAGTATCTGAGGAGGTATTATGAGCCCTAGGTCTGAAAGGTTTGGCACATAGTACTTACTGTTGTATAGATATTGCAGGTAAGTCGCGCCCCCTTCTACCGGAGCAACAAGCTGGTTAGAACTGCCATCGACTAGCGCGTAAGTGTAATATGTTTGTGTAGTAGTAACTGGGCCGTAGTCAAGGCTGCTCGGGCTCGGGCAGCTTTCACCTGTCGGAGTATTTGAGCTTATGAGCACGAAGTTGTTCCTCTGCTGCGTTATAGTGTAAGTGTAGGTGTAAGGCACCATTACATATCCAGATATAGCGCTGGTAAGATGTTGTTGGTTGAGCAGCAGCCCTTCCGATTGCAGCGTGGACACGTTCACAGTGGCATTGTTGCTGAACGCGTTTTCAGTGCGGGTAAGATTAGAGCTTATTGTGCTGTTTATAGTAGAGTTGCTGTAGCCGGGCGAGTGCTGCCCTCCAAATTCTGATCCGTAGTATCCTTCCAAAGTCAGGAAGTTGTCTGAGCCTAGGTTTTCCAAGTACTTGAATGGATTAGCAAGAGTGTACACGGGGCCGCTCATGTACTTAACCGAAGGCATGTAGGCGCATACGTTGCTTTGAGCGTTGTTGTTTACTTTGTTGCTTACGCTATAGTTGGAAGTATAACAGCTGTATGGGGAATTGCCTCCAAATAGCTTGGTGTAATTTTCCACATTCATCCTAGTAATTAGGAGCTCGTCAGCGAGGTTTGGATTGTAAATGCCATTGATGTAATTGCCGAATTTTATGTCTATTGTATCATTGTAATTTACAGACATGCTTGTATTATAAACATAGTCAGGCGAAAAGCCGGTAAGAACATTGTCAGAGCCCTGGCAGACATACAACTTGTCGCTAGACGAAGAAGTGCTAACGTTGAGCGCTAAGCTCATTGCGGGTCCTATAGGATAGAAATTACCATGGTAATTA
>JBMFUT010000014.1:0-19340 GCA_049966395.1 Candidatus Micrarchaeia archaeon | reverse complement strand
CGCCCTTGCCGGGATTCGAACCCGGATCACAGGCTCCGGAAGCCCGCGTTCTATCCAAGTTATACTACAAGGGCCCTTGATTGTCAATTTGTCCATAATATTTGCAGGCAGCATTAGCCTAATATTTTCTGCACTGACAATTAGAAGATTGTTTTGCTGCATTCTATTTTACTTTCTCTTTTTGCTGCGGAGCCCTTATAGTAAATGTCTCCTTCCTGAAATCTTCGTAAAGCGAGCGTTCAAGTTCGCCGTTCCTCTCTAGGTTTGCCCTTAGTATTGGCGTGTATGTGCTCTTTATGGTCTTGTTGTCCTTGAACTCTGCCTCTACTATTATGAACCCTCTCGTGGCGTTGCTTATCGCCTGCGGGAATTCAGAAACATACGTGTTTTCGTCCTCATACTGCATGCTAACAGTCTCGAAGGTCTGCAGGTCTCCGCTGGCAGTTTCCCTCGCCTCGTGGTAATGGCTTTCGAATACAGCGGCAGTGGGTACTCTTTTTAGTGATATTGCTTTTGGCTTCTTTTCGAGTGCTCTAGCAAGCTTGTGCTGTACCCTTATTGTGTTTTCGGTATCGCCTATAGGTATGTTGCCTATGCCGTATTCCTCCCCTGTGACCACTATTACTCTATCTTCTCCTACGCCCTTGCCTTTTAGGTAGGACTTTATTCTGCCTTCTAATTCTGTCGCTTCGTCCCACTCGTGGCCTCTGACTGTGTTGTTGAAATGATTGCCACTGACTATTATTATATATCCGTTTTTGCTTATTACTTCATCTATAACCGGAAGCATTCTCTCAACAAGAGTTTCTGCTTGTGCGCTTATTGTTTCTATTATGCTGACATTCTGGTGCATTTTGTATAGCTCTTTGTATATTTCTTCCTGGCTCAAGCCGCGCTTCTCCAAGTATGCTTTATATTCTTCTGGAGTATTCGGGAGCGTCCTTTTGGCAGGTTGATTTTTGAAATTTGCAAGGTTGCCTTCTATCATATCGCCATTCAAAAGCAATATTGGGATCTTGCTGTCATCGAGGTTATGGAAGTACTTTTTGCCAAGCTTGACCGCCGTGTCAAGAAGGTCTACTTGCGCCCACCCTCCCCAGTGTACATCGCTGTAAGCCACTGCTCCGATCTTAGTTATGTCCGTCGGTATCTTCTCGCTTGCATGCGAGATCAACCCTAGGATCTGCTTTACGGAAAGAGATTTCGCCTCGTAGTCTTTCAACTCGGAAGGCCTGCGCTGCTGCATCCTGAGCATGTCAAGCTTTTCGTCTTTTACTATTTTCTCGGCATTTGCAATGCTCTCTTCTATGGCCTTTTCTTCGTTAGATGAAGCTTTTCCATTTCTATTTTCTGCTTTTTTCTTCACTTTTTCCTCTATCAGCTTATTTGCGATAGGCAGTTCCTCCTTGTCCGACTCTATGCGCTTTATCTTAAGCAGGTTGCTTGTCAGCAGAGTGTGCGAGAATTCGCCATTTGGATATATGTCTATTATGCTTGCACTTGAATCCAGAGGCAGTTTTTCTATTTCTTTCGTTGTCCTTGTTACTACCATTTTTCTAAGCATTCCTCCTAGCGCCTCCCTGTCGGCAAAAGGTCCCTTTGCAAGTGACACTAGCAAGCGGCTGCTGTCTAGGTCGAAAGTAGGTTCTACCGAAAAAGATGTAAAGATATGCCCGCCGCTAATCAGCAGCGTAAGCGGTTTCTTAAGCACTTCTCTGTCGCCCACTGATTCTATGCTGTTGTAAAAGTTCTCTACAACTTTGGTGTTGCTATTTACTGAATAGGTTTTTGTTGACACGCCCAGGTTAGGTACACCTTTTAGGACTATGTTGAATTCGAAGCCATTAAGTTTCTTAGGTATTACAGTGATATCGTTTTCGACTATGTTTATGTTGTGGTTCCTGTCTACATCCTTTACGAATGAGAAGTAGTCTATCTTTGCAAGCTGCTTCGTTATTTTGGCTGTTTCTGGCTTCATCCTGACGTTGTGTGTGAAAAATTCTATGATTGATTCAGGCCCGCTTGGGGATGACGACAGTTCCAGGTTTCCAAGCTCTATAAGTCTCTTCTTGGCAGCTCTGAGCAGGTTTGATATTGCTTTTATATTTGATAGGACGTGGTAGTACTCCGCACTGCCTCCGTTAGAATTGTCAAGCTTTTCCAGCTTGGCATTTTCTTCCTTGCGCAATTTTGTAAGCGTCTTTATTGTAGATTCCAGTTTGTCCTTGTTGAGCCCGCGCATGTATTCGTCCATAAGGACTTTGAGCATCTCCGCGTGCTCCTTTAAATCGGCGTATTCCGCCTTGTTAAGCTTTATTGTGCGTTCGGCGTTTTTGTATTCCTTAAGGGCCCTTTGGTCGTTAGGGTGCTTTTCAAGGTACTTTTTCAAAACGTCCCTGGAATGCTCGGCTTCTTTTATTGCATCCTTTGTGGTTTTCATGCTTAAGTTTCTTTTTGCGAATTCGCTTTGAAGCCATTCGTGCTTGTGGCGGTATGCGCTATCCAAATCAGTCTTGATTGCTTTTATGTTCTCGTAATCTGCTATACCTGGCACAGCAAATATCTCGGCTTTGTCTCCAATCACGTTGAAAAGCCTTTCGAAATGGGGCTTTACAACAGCTGCAATGCTTGGCATGAAATTTATGCCTTTTTGTATAAGCTCCATCTGGTCTTCGTGCTCGTATATTGGTATCCATGATAGGAGACCAGAAGTGCCGCCGAACCAAACTACCATGTCGGGCTTCTGCTCGCCGCCTTGTTTGAAATATTCCGCAAGGCCTATGAAATTATCGCTGCTGAATGCAGGAGTGCCACTGAAAACGTCGGAAAGAACAAGAATTCTATAAGGATGCAGTTTCTTATCGCTTTTATCTGTAGAAACTGGTTGTTCCCCTATGCGATCCCCACGTAAACATATCGCCAGAAAAGTTATAAAAACCCTCCCGCTTTCTTTGTTTATCTTTTTTTATTTTGTTTTACTGCGGTAGCAAAATGAAGCCTAAAAGCAGCGGAATGATTCAATACTGGGATAATGGCTTGGCAAAAACAGTAGCGAACTTTTATTAGCATTCAGAGAGTAGAAGCTGCATTGACTGTCGCTAATTAATGCGAAGATTGTACGCGGCGACAGCGAGCGGGGCTTTTTCGATGAGGCTTTCAGAAGCGCGTATTATCCTCACTCTCCTTTTATAGTTGCCAAGCTCTGCAGGCACTTTTCTCCTTATATATTCTATGAGGCGTTCGTTGTTTCTTGTTATACCTCCGCCGATGATTATGGCCTCTGGGTCGAATATGTTGATGATGTTTGCAATGCCTATGGTGAGATAGTCTGCTGCCTTTCTTACAATTGCCCTGGCAGTCTTGTCTCCCGCATACCACGCTTCGAATACTTCTTTGCCGCTCATCTTCATATTGACCTCTGCTGCCATCCTTTCGATTGCGCTGCCGGAGGCCAGTGCCTCGAGACAGCCGTGTCTGCCGCAGCCGCATTCGGGCCCTTTGTCTATTACCATATGGCCGAATTCGCCAGCCCAGCCTTTATGCCCTGCATAAAGCTTGTTGTCGATGAATATCGCGCCACCGATTCCAGTACCAATAGTCAAATAGACAAAATTGCTGTAGTTTTTGCCGTACCCGTAGAGTTTTTCTGCAATCGCCTGCGCATTTGCGTCGTTTTCAATAAATACTTTAGAATCGAACCTTTCCCTAAGCGCATTGAGCAGATTATATCCTTTCCAGCCCGGCAAGTTAGGGGCGTATGCAACGATCCCTTTCCTGTTTATTGCACCTGGAAAAGTCGCGCTTACATAGCCAAATTCGTATTTCCTAGAGAATTTTTTCTGCAGGCCTTCAAGCTGGTTGAGCAGCACCTTTTTATCGGTTCTTTCGTTTTTTGTAGCTGTGACAATCTTCAAGAATACGTTTCCGGAGAGGTCTCCTACAAGCGCTATCATCTTGCTTGCGCCGACCTCGAAGCCAAGAATTCTTTTGCTTGCCACACCACTATAATATAATATATTTATTTATTGCTTTCACTTTCCATGAGTTTTGAGCTTTATTTCAGACGGTAGAATCAAGCGCCTCGGTCGGGATTCGAACCCGAGTCGCAAGCGTGACAGGCTCGCATGCTGGACCACTACACTACCGAGGCATCGATATCTTTTAGGCATTCAGTTATTAATATTTTGTGATTTATGCGAATTTAGGTAATCAGAATATGCTCTTCCAAGGATGAGTTGGGCTCTTTGGCGGCGCGAGCCGCCAAAAAGCATCAGGACTTTGCAGAGAGTTCTTCGAGTCTCTTGTCTATCTCCTTTTCCAAGGCCTCTAATGCCGCCTTCCTTGAAGCTATAGACGCTTTCTGGGCTTCCAGCATTTCCTTTTCCTCTTCCTTGCTAATAGCCCTGTAGCTGCGCCCATAGCCGAAAGGCGCGTCATCACTGGCAAGACCGAAGCCGAAGCCCCTGCCATAGCCCATTCCATAGCCTTCGTGGCCGCAGTTTCCAATTCCATTTCCTCTTCCGAATCTAGGCATTGTTTTTCACCTTTTTGTGCTTTTGCACATAATATTATGTGCATATGCACATATTTAAAGCTTTCGGATCAAATAATAATGATAACATGCAAGGATGGAGATGGTATGCGCACCACGGAGGCCCGGGAAGACCGCATTCGCGACTTTTCATAGAGGAAATGCCGCGCTTCAAAGTTTTCATGCCAAGGCCGATGCTAGGCAAGGAGCCTATAGAATTACTTTATCCTGAATTTGAAGCAGTGAGGCTTAGCGACGTGGAAAAGCTAACTCAAGAAGAAATCGCAAGCAGAATGAAAACTTCCAGGGGCACGGCCTGGCGCCTGCTGGAAAGCGGAAGGGAGAAGATAGCAAGGGCGATAGTTGAATCTAGGCCGCTTATCATTGCGCAGGAAGGTGAGCTTGAAAAGGCGTAATCCCGTTGGGGTGAATTGAACACCCAACCTGCCGGTTACCACTTCTTAACTGCAGAAGTCTGCAAACTACAGCCGGCCGCTCTAGCCATTGAGCTACAACGGGTTCAAAAACGCTAATATTAATATACTTATAGATATTTATAAAATTTATGCCAGCCTCTCCTACCCAAAGCAGCGGGCAGCAGCAGCCCTCAAACAAGGCTAAGGCGCAAAGCAAAAGAGGAATCTCCTTTGGTAAGAGAAGCCAGAAGGCGATAATCCATCCAAAAGCGAGCCACATACCCCTTTCTTCATACTGGTTCAAGGACGTTGTTAAGGACTTCGTGTCACACAAGAACTTTGCGGACGCGCTTGCAATAACTTTCGCTATAATAAGTGTTTCTCTTGCGCTGCCTTTCATTCCATGGCCGATACTTATAGTGCTAGTAATAGTGGCTTTCGCTTTGACTATGCTACATCCCCTTCTAGGTCTTGTGGCAATGCTGTTTGAAACGTTGCCCATGTTCATATACCAGGCGCCATTGCTTGCATGGATTTTCATGATTTTCATAAGCATTTCGCTTTTTGCGGGGTTCAAGCACTATAGAACAATAACCGCGATTTACGCGCTCACTGCGCTGCCCTTCTCAAGCATAGGATATTTCCTTGAGATACCTGCTTTCACTATCACAATACTTGGAATAGGGATAAAGCGTTCCGCAATTGCGGCAATGATAGTGGTGCCTATAATAGTAATGATCTCAGGCGCGACGGCGATACAGAATACAGGAAGCATTGTTTACAATCCGGCGCAGGCCCACAGCTACATTGTCTCCGCCATGCCGGTCACCGCCTCGATTATTGCGCCTTCTATGGCAGCGCCTGCGCTCAGCAGCTTCGCTGCATCCTGGAACGCCGCACTGGCAAAGTTTGCAAGCTTTGAAGTGACCAGCAGGCTCTTCAAGGGCGTTTCGGCGCTCCTTGAATCGCTGAAATTCAATTTGCCGCTTGTTGCCATACAGCTTGCAATATGGCTCATAGTGGTATTTGCAATGGGGAATTATGCCATAAAGAGTAGGTCCAAGTACAAGGGCACCCTGGCTAGTCTTTTCTCTGGAATAATACCTTTGAGTTACATAGCGTTTTCATATTTTACCCTGGAGAATTTTAGCTGGTATCCTGTCATTAGCTTCGCTGCAACTCCTATAGTGATATTTCTGCTAGAGTTCTACGACGTCCCAATAGTGCAGGCGCTGGCGGTAATGAAGCAGGATGTGAGGGAGAAGTTTGGTGCAGCTTTTGAGGACATATCTGGAGGAGGAAGGGAGACCCTGGACGACGTTGCAGACTACGAGCACACCAAGGAAGAGTTGAAGGAAGCCATACTCGCGCCCATAGAGCACAGGGAGCTCCAGGCTGCGTATGGAATAAAGCCTGCCAAAGGCATACTGCTCTTCGGCCCTCCCGGCACTGGAAAAACTTACATAATGAGGGCGCTGGCAAACGAGATAAGGGCAGGGTTCTTCTATATCAAGGTATCATCCATACTTTCGCCTTACCCTGGTGAGAGCGTCAAGGAGCTCGCAAACATATTCGCGGTTGCCAGGAAACACGCCCCCTGCATACTCTTCCTTGACGAGATAGACAGCATAGCAGTAAGCAGGGAGGTGCAGGAAACAGAGAGCGGCAGGCAGCTTCTGTCTGAGATGCTTACCGAAATGGACGGCTTCCAAAAGATAGAGGATGTTGTAATAGTAGGCGCGACTAACGTGCCGCACCTCCTTGATCCTAGCATAATGAGGCCGGGAAGATTCGACAAGGTAATATACTTGCCTTTGCCAGACCTCCACGGAAGAAAGGAGATATTTAAGTATTATCTCAAAAAAATGCCGATAAGCGACGACGTAGACATGCAGAAGCTTGCCGAGATGACAGACAGGTACAGCGCTGCAGATATAAAAAATCTCTGCGAAGAAATAACAAGGCACATTGCAGACGAGGCGGTTTCACAGAACAAGATGCTGCAAGTGACAATGGCAGATATAGTGCGCGCTATAAAGGCCACTAAGCCGTCAACTTCGCTCGCGCAGCTCGAGGAATACGAGCGCTTCAGGCTGGATTACGAGAGGCGCAGCAATCCCGAGGTGGCGGAGAAAAGGGCAGACGCAATAGGCATAAACGACGTTGTGGGGCTCGAATCAGCCAAAAAGGCGCTCTATGAAGCGGTAGAAGTCCCAATAATGCATCCGGAACTCATCAAAAAATACGACATAAAAAACATCACTGGCATACTGCTCTTCGGCCCTCCCGGCAACGGCAAGACAATGCTCATGAGGGCTATAGCAAACGAAGTCGGGGACGTGCACATGATAACCATAGCGGGCTCAGAAATAAGCAAGTACGGCCCAGAAAAGGCGGTGAATATAGTTAAGCAGGCATTCGACACTGCAAAAGAGAATGCGCCATCTATACTTTTTATTGACGAAATAGACGCGCTGGTTCCTTCCAGGGACAAGGCGAGCGAGCTGGGTATACAGCTTACTGGGGAATTCCTGGAAGAGATGGACGGAATAAAGGACAAGTACAACATAGTGATTGTAGGAGCTACAAACAGGCCCGAGGCGCTCGACAACGCGCTCCTGAGGGCAGGCAGGTTCGACAAGCTCATATTTGTTCCGCCTCCTGAAAAAGCCGAAAGAGCGAAGATCTTCGAGCTTAACCTTTCTAAAGCGCCACTTGCAGATGATGTGGATTTCAACAAGCTGGGCGAGATGACTCCTGGATACACCGGAGCGGACATTGCCAACATATGCAGGCAGGTGAAGATGAACGCGCTTGAGCAGAGCCTTTCTACAGAGTCTGAAGTCAAGATAGGAATGAATGATATCGCAAAGATAGTGCAGAGCACAAGGCCTTCAGCGCCAAGCATAGTGGTAGGAAGGTACCTGTCTTTCTTGGCTACTTATGGCGAACGCTAGTCTGAGCCGCGCAGCCTGCTCATTAGCTTCTGGCTCACTAATACCCTTGAATTGTTGCCTGCATGTATCTCTGTCGCGCCGGCTGCCTGCTTTGCAATTGCAAATTCTATTTTGACGTAGCTTCCGGGCTTCATTGAGTTGGCGTAGTAACTTGATGAATCCCAAAGGACGACCCTCATAGTCAGTTTGCCGTCTGTGATTATGCAGTCGGAAACGCTTCCCTGCCTGCCGCTCAGCGTTGTAAATGAGTGGGCAGTACCTACTTCTACAATCTTGCCTATGATATCTATTTCCTTGGAGCCTGGCGCTATCTTTGAATAGTCGGTGATGCCGGTGGAAGAGTACTTTACTCTTGAAAATGAAGTGCTCGCTGTGCTGGCAAGTTCGATTGATCCCTGCCATTTGCGCACAGTAAGATTGCTTGCTACTATAGTGTCGCCGCGCTCTATTGGAAGAGAATCTGCCAGATCGGAGTGCGCCCCCCACAGTGTTACATTCACAGTATTACCCTCGCTACCAAGCACCATTCTCCTGTAGTAATTGTTCTTGCTCCCGTGCGCCTGCCACTTGTTGAACACCCTGTATACATTGTCTTCTATGTCTACAGATTGCGGTAGCTCAGATGAGGATATGAGTTCGCCAACGCCGATTTTTACGTTTTTGCCACTGCCTTCGCCGTCTGCTATGGCGTTGGCCATGCCCCTGCTTATCATGCCCGAGTATTCATCTATTATGCGCTCTGCGTCTTCTGGCGCGGCCATGATTTCACCAGTTTAACTCTCATCTGAAAAGGTATGCGGCGGCATTTTGAGCAAGCGAAACGAGGGGCTGTGGATATATACCCAGCCCTAGCACCACTGCCAGGCAGATTATTATCACAACCGCTACAGGCAATCCTATGCGTATCCTTCTTGTTCCGGCCTTTCCGGTATAAACTGCTATTATGAGCCTGGAATAGTAGTATAGTGATATTGCCGTGTTTATTATCCCGAGCAGCGCAAGCCACCAGAGCTTTGCATATACTGCACTTGAGAACAGCATGAACTTTCCCACAAAGCCCATTGTGAAAGGCATCCCCAGAAGCGAAAGAAGGAAGATCGAGAGAGAGAATGCCGCAATGGGATTCTCGCTTCCAAGGCCTATGAAATCATTTATCTCGACCCTGTTTTTCGCCTCCATCAGCATCACAACCGCCATTATGCCTATAAATGCGAACATGTGGGCGAATATCTGGAATATGCTCGCTGAGGTGCCATACTGCGTAGCTGCGGCAATTCCTATGAGTATGTAGCCCGCCTGCGAGATTGAAGAGTAAGCCATCATCCTCTTCACGTTTCTCTGCGCCAATGCCACTATGTTCCCGAAGAACATCGTAAGTATGGAGAGCAGTGCTACCAACAGGAAAAGGGAGTGGTATGATATGAACACCAGTATCAGTATCTGCATGAGTGCTGCAAAACCGGCTTTCTTGTTTACTCCGCCAAGCATTGCAGTGGCATGTGTGCTTGCGCCCTCGTAGACGTCAGGCACCCAGAGGTTGAATGGAAATATCGACGATTCAAAACCTATTGCTGCAACGAATATGGCTGCTGCGAAAAGCATTATTTCTGCCTTTGGATACACTGAAAGCGCGACGCCTCCGCCGCTGAGCATGAGAGCTAGGCCAAAAGCAAAAAATGCTGTTGAAACCGCCGACATTACGAAAAGCTTTGCTGCGGCTTCTGTCCTTCTCCTGTCGAAAAGTATGATGAAGACAGTCGGTAAGGTCATGAGCTCCAGGCCTATTAGTATAGTCACCATAGAATTCGCAACGGCAATTAGGTACATGCCCATAAGGGCAAAATTGCCAAGTATGGCGAAGTCAGGGTAACTTCCCGCGTCATATGCAAGAAGGTTTACCAGCAGCATTGCAACTGTGAATGCAAACATGAAAAGCTCTGAAAAGGAGTTTAGGCTTGCGGAACCAAAAAATGTCCCGTCTACTCCTGCCATGAGCATTGCAAGGAGCAGGTAGGATATGACTGCTAGAAGCGCAAGGTTGTAGTACAACTGGGGCTTCCGCTTTCCAACAAGCCTAGCAAGCAGGCTCCCGAAAAGCAGAGCAATGACAGCAATTGCGAAATACACGAAAAGGTAAATCATGTGGCAAACACCCTAAGCAGCAGGAACGGCAGGACGCCGAACACGACGACAAACGAGGCTATTGAAAAGAGCGCGGCGTAGAGCATTTTTTCTGGGTATTCTATTACCTTCGGTTCATTGTGCGATGATGCGAATGACCTCTCGAAAAGCCATAACAAGTATCCGCCGTTTACTATTGCGGCAAATATGGGCAAAACGCCGAAAGATGAAAACGCCTTCACTCCCCCAAATAGTATAAGTATGTCCATCACAAAGCCTGTGGTGAGAGGTATCCCTATGGCGGCAAAGATGAAGAAAAGCACTAGGTAGGAAAAGCCCGGCATCACGTTGGCTATGCCCTTGAGCCTTGATATCAACGTCGTGCCTAGAGATTTGTCAACAGCAAATGCTGCTATCATGAGCGCCGCAATAACTAGCCCGTGGCTAAACATCCCGTAAAGCGCACCTGAAACGCCGAGCTGGTTGAATGCTGCTATGCCGAAGACTATGAAGCCCATTTCCGCTATACTCAGATAAGAGAACATCCTCTTTATTTCCTTCTGAGTTACGGCAACTATGGCGGCATAGAATATCGAGAATACAAGGAGTTCAGCGACATACATTGAATACTCCTTTGCCACTGGCAGAGTCATAAAGAGCAGGAGCATTCCGTATGCGCCGAACTTTGAAAGCACACCAGCAATTATCGCACTGCCTGTAGGCGGCGCCTCTGTATAAGCGTCAGGCGCCCAGGAATGGAACGGGAATACGGGTATTTTGATCATGAATGCAATCGCCATTATTATGAATATTGCAGCCTGCACCCCTTTGGGTATTGAGGCGGCAGTGGCTTCTATTGAGGATATGTTGAAGCTGTGCGCAGGCGCGTACATGTATAGCAGCAATATGCCTATGAGCAGAAGGCCGCTTGAGAATATCGAGTATATCAAGAATTTTATCGAGGCGTACCTCCTGTCGTAGCCCCCGTAATGGAATATCATGAAGAATAGTATTATTATCGCCACGTCCCAGAAAACATAAAGAAGGAAGAAGTTGGCGGCGAGGAATACACCTAGCGTTGAAGTCTCGGCAAGCATGAACAGGGCGTTGAAACTCCTGGCTTCCTCCTTCACAAAGAAGAAATTTGCCAGCGCTGCGGCGAAGAACACTATGCTTGTCATAAGCATAAGGAAAACCGATATGCCGTTAAGTGACAGGTCAAAGCCTATGCCCAGGCTGCTTATGTAACTGTAGCTCTCCAGTATGCCTTGCTGGGCGTAATGCGCCGCAATTATTGCAATCAGCAGCACCGCTGTTGCAAATGCAGCTGAGATATAATTTGAGCCGCGCCTGGGAGCAGCAGCAAGGATAGCGCCTATGACCGGCATTGCAAGCATTATTAGCAATATTGGGATCATCCGAAAACCACCGCGTATATTGCGAGGAGCACGAAGCCTATTGCGAAGGCGAGAATGTAAAGGCTTATGCTGCCGCTGACGCTTCTCCTCAGGAAGCCGCTTGAGGCTGATATGTATGCTGCAGACTTGTCGAAGGTGTCGTTAACTGCGAGGTCAAACATGTTTACGCCGTCGCTCAGCAGAACGAATGCAGAGGCAGCGTATGAATAAAGGTCGTTGACAATTGCGCTGTTCTGCGCTATCTTGTATAATTTCTTCCATTCTATTGCAAGCTTTGCTTCCATGTACATCCTGTAGCTTATGTAGGCGCCGAGCGCCACCAGTATTGTTTCTACCGCCATGTCTGTCAAGCGCATTGAAAATGTGCCTGCATATGGTAGGTAAGTTGTCGCGGCTGCGTTAGTGACAACCTTGAAGAAAAGCACGGACACAAGCGCCAGGGCTGCCATGAGAACTGCAGAGTATTTCATGCTACTTGGAATTGCGTCATATCCTATGTCTGCGGCGTCGGTCTCCTTGTTTCTCATGGGCATGTAGAGCCACCTGAAAATGAAGAAGCTAGTGCCTAATGATACCGCGCCAAGTATTGCATATAAGAGGATGTTGCTGTAAAGCGATGCGCCTATTGCGACGTTGGCGAAGAAGCCGGCAAACGGGAAGAAGCCTGCCAGCGAGAGCACGCCGAAGAGCGTGGTGTTGTATATGAGCTTGTTGTGGGCTATGCCTGAGATTTCCTCTATGCTTTCCTTTTTAGAAGCTTTCATCATTATTCCGCTGCTGAAGAATAGAAGAGCCTTGTAGAAGCTTTGGGCAAAGAAGAGATAAACTGCGGCTATTATTGCTCCACCTCCTATCGCGGTGAACATTATTCCAAGCTCATTCAGGGTAGAGTATGCTAGCACTCTCTTTACGTGGGTCTCCCTCATCGCGTTTAGCGTTGCAAGCACGGTTGTCGTTATACCGAATGCCAGCAGCACGTAAAGGAGATGATAGAGAACGAAAAGAGGAAACAGCACTATGGCCGCAAAGACTCCCGCCTTGACCATTGTGGAAGAATGGAGGAATGCCGAGACAGGCACCGGGCCTTCCATGGCATCTGGAAGCCACTCGCTGAATGGGAACTGCGCGGATTTTGTGAAAATCGCAACTATTAGCAGCGCCATTGCCATGTAGACTAGGGCTTGAGGCTTTGCCACTGTGAGTATCGTGCTAAACTGCAGAGTTCCATAAACGGACCACATTATAGCTATCGCTGCAATGAGGGATATGTCACCTATCAGCACTATTGTTATGGCCTTCCTTGCCGCACGCGCTGCGCTTTCCTTCTTGTACCAGAAGCCTATCAATAAGTAGCTTGTCAGGCTTAGGAATTCCCAAGCCACGAAGAACAATATGAAATTTCCTGCCATTGCGAAAGCAAGCATTGCAGCCTCAAAGGCAAGCATTTCGACGAAGAAGCGCCTCCTCTCGCTGGGCAAGTCTATGTAACCAACAGAATATGCAAATATCAGAACGCCTACTACAGCGACAATTGACAGGAGCAGCATGTTCATCGCACCTATGCTTGTCGTTATCGAAAGGCTGAAGCTTCCTATGCTGAACCACACTATCCTTTCAACTCCCCTGCCGACGAAAGGCAGCATCGCAAGGCTCGACAGGCTGCCGAGCAGGCCTATGTAGTGCGCATACCTCTTTAGCCACAGCGACAGCAGCATCGCAACTATCAAAGGCGCTATCATCAGCAGAGCCATCATTTTACCACTTCAACCTCGACATTTTGCTTATATCAAGATCCATCCCGCGCGACTTTATGTAAGTGTAAAAAGTCACAAATGCTATAGTATCGGCTATTGCAATCGCCCATATGCCGAGCAGCACAATCATTATGTCGCTTCCTGCGCTTGAAAAGCTGAAGAAAGAAACTGCAGCCACAGTCGAAGAGACTAGCATGAGCTCGATTCCAAGCATTATCACTAGCAGGTGCCTGCTGGCTATTACCCCTGCAAGCCCTATTGCGAAAAGCGCAACTGCAAGCGCAATCGGATAGCCCAAAATCATCAAACAACCAACCTCACTAGCCTCTTGAGCACCAATATGCTTCCTATCCCTACTGCGAAAAGCATTGTCGCTATAAAGTAAAGTATAGCGTAGTAATTCGAGAAGCCAGCACTTGCTGCTGAAAGGAAGCTGTTGCTCTGCTGCTGCACGTAGAATATCCCTGCCATTGGAAGAAGCATTGCGGCGGCAACCACAATCGCGATTATTGGTATATAAGAAAGGCGCGTGTACTCGCTGCCTCTGTATTCGGCGGCTATTGTCACCATCAGATAAAGCGATAGGCCACCCACGAAAATGAAAAGCTGCAGCAGCGCGACAAGCTCTTGCCCAAGAAGCGCAAACAGCGCTGCGCTCAGCGCAAACACAGAAGTAAGCGCCAGCACTGCGTGAAGGAGCTTCTTCGCCGCGAAGACCAGCATGGAGAACACTAACGAAAGCACGGCAATCGCAGCGAACACCGAAAGCTCAATAAAAGCCATAAGACAACCTATTCAAGCTCCTCAGGCCTTTCTATGAAATCCCTTCTGTCAGTCCTTTCGAAATCGTAGTCCTTGGTGAGCACCAGGCAGTGCGGCGGGCACACTTCCTCGCACAGGCCGCAGAAGAGGCATCTTTCGTGGTCTACCTGAGGCATCTTCTTGACGCCTTTTTCTGTGACTATTTCCACCATGTCTATAGTATGGTTTGGGCATATGAGGGCACAAGCCGAGCAGCTTATGCAAGTCTTGACATCAAGCCTCAGCTTCCCCCTGTAGTTGTCTGGAACTCCCTCCCTTTCCTCTGGAAAATTGATTGTGAAACGATCCTCCGCAAGGCTCTTTGCCACTTTTGCTATTGCTTCAAGAACCATCCATTTTGCACCCGCCAAGGCTTGCCTCATCAGGCCAGCCGATTACAATTACCTTACAAACAATATAAATGTTAACGCAAGGTTGAGTAGCGAAAGGGGCAGCATCCAAAGCCATCCTAGGCGCAGCACCCTGTCTATTCGCATTCTCACCGTTGAAATCCTGACAAGCACTATGAAGAAAGCTATTATGACGATTTTTGCAAGCAGCCAGAAAGCAGAGGGCATTACAGGGCCAAGCCATCCGCCGAAGAAAAGTATTGCTATCAAGGCACTTCCGAGCAGCATCCTGGTGTAGTCCACAAAAAGGCTGAGGGTGTAGTATGGGGCGCTTACATCAGTAAGCCATCCTGCCACAAGCTCGGAATCGGCCTCCCTGAGGTCGAATGGAGGTCTCTCGAACTCGGCAAGCATCACCACGAAGAACACAAACAGCCCTATAGGCATCGTCAGCGCGAAATACATGCCTCTCTGCGCGTTAGTTATGCCAACAAGATTGTAGGTGTTAGCCGCCAAGGCTACAGTGGAGATGACAATAATCATAGGAATCTCGTAGCTGAGGAGTATGAGCACAGACCTCTGCGCGCTTATTGCGCCAAACTTGTTGCCGCTTGTCCATCCCCCCAGGAAAAGCAATATTGGCGCAAACGCCAGAAGGATGAAAATTGCAAGCTCTCCAAGGCTTAGGTTTGACGCTACAAATCGCGGCGTGAGGGGCAATATGAAAACAAGAAACAGCAGCATCGCAAGCAGCAGCGGCACAGCAAAAGGAAAGACGAGCCTGTCTGCATTGTCAGGTATTATGTTCTCCTTCGAAAGAAGCTTCAGTATGTCGGCCATATTTTGAAGTATGCCGAACTTGCCAACGTATGTAGGGCCGTGCCTGAACTGCGCCTTTGCCACGACCTTCCTTTCCATCCACCCGAACATGTAGTCGAAGACTATTATGAATACAAGCGCGGCTATTGCGTAAGCAAAGACCTTTACCAAGGGGCTATTTATCAACATCTGCCATCACCACGTCTATGCTGCCCAATATAGCGAAGAGATCGGCGAAGCGGCGGCCCCTTGCCATATACGGCAGCGCTGAAAGATTGACGAAGCTGCCGCTCCTTATTGCAAGCCTGTAGGGCTTCTGCTTGTCTGCCACCATGTACATATTGCCTTCTCCTCTCGGCATCTCCCTTCTGACGGTTACTATGCTGTTTTTGACAGGAGGCGACGTAAGCTTTATTTTCATCCCGAGCGCGTCTCCATCTGGCATCTTATTAAGCGCTTCCTTTGCTAGCCTTATGCTTTCCTTCATCTCTAGCATTCTGACCTTGTACCTCGCCAACGAATCCCCGCCGGTCTGCACTTGGGGCTTGAAATGAAGCTTGCTGTAGACGTAATACGGGTGGTTCTTCCTGACATCATATTCCACTCCTGACGCCCTGAGCACTGGTCCTGTGACTCCAAGCTCTATCGCTTCGTCCCTGCTTAGTACTCCAACTTTCCTGGTTCTTTCGATGAATATTGGATTCTTTTCAAGGAACCTTTCGTATTCCGATATGCGCTTCTCAAGATCCGCGAGCTCGCTTATCGCAGTATCGACAAAGCCGGCAGGAATGTCTTTTACCAGTCCACCAAGCCTGAAGTTCACGTAGAACATCCTGCTTCCCGTAATGCTTTCCAGTATGCTGAGCACCTTGTCCCTTTCCCTGAAAGTCCACATGAAAAGGCTGAACATCAGGCCGAGATCGTTGCACATTGTGCCAAGCCACAGCAGGTGGCTCGCCACCCTCTGGAGCTCAAGCAATGCCACCCTTAGGTATTTCGCCCTTTCCTTTACCTCTATACCAGTTGCTTCTTCGACAGTAGCTACATACAGGTCGTCGTATGCCAGAGGCGCGGCGTAATCTAGCTTCTCCATGTAGACTATGCTCTGCATGTACATTCTGTTTTCAACTAGCTTCTCGACCCCGCGGTGAAGGAATCCTATATGCGGCTCGACGTCGACGATGGTGTCCCCGTCGAGGCTCACGACCAATCTCAAGACGCCGTGAGTGCTCGGGTGTATCGGCCCTACATTTATTTTTGTTACAGGCATCAAATCAATCCTTGCCCCATACGAAGCTCTTCCTCAGAGGGGGCTTGCTTCCCTCCCACTTTTCAAGCAGGAGCCTTCTCGTTTTTCTCCCTTCTATCTCAATGCCGAACATTTCCGAGAGCTCCCTTTCGTACCAGTCCGCAGCCTTGTAAACTTCCATTACGCTTGGCACGCTCGGATTAACGCTGTCCAATGTCGCCTCGATGACTGCGTCTGCATTTTTCTCCATATCCCTGACAAAATATATTACATCGATGTGGTCTGAATAGTCTACAGCTGTTATCTTTACCAGATAATCGAAGCCGTCCTTTTTGGCCTGCCTGCATGCTTCCAGTATCTCGCTCTTGTCAACCTTCAATTTTACCACCAACTTTTTCTTGCAGCTTCATAAGCGCAGCGAAGAGATTCTCTGGTCTTGGAGGGCATCCTGCCACGTATACGTCCACGGGCAGAACCTGGTCTATGCCCTTTATTATGTTGTAGCTTTCCCACCACGGGCCGCCGCTTGTTGCGCATTCGCCATAAGCTATCACGTACCTTGGTTTGGCCATCTGCTCGTAAAGCCTCTTTATTTCAGGTATGACTGCTTTTGTTACCCATCCTGCAACAATCATCACGTCGCACTGCCTTGGACTCGCCCTGAATAGAAGATAGCCCTTGCGCTCGGCGTCAATTCTAGACGAGCCGAAATCCATGAGCTCCATTGCGCAGCATGCGAGGCCGAATTGAAGAGGCCACAGGGAGTTCTTCCTGCTCCACTTCAATGGCTCCTTCATTGCCTTTTTCGTAATGTCTGAAAGCTTCACAAAAAGCGCGCTCCTTGGGGGCTTGTAAGTCTTCATCGAATCTATCACCAGCTGCTCCATCTCCTTTTGGGCATTGGTAAATTCCTCTTCAGTACTCATACGTATCAACCTTGTGAGCAAGCGCCATGCCGAACATCACAAAGACTGCTGACAGCACTGCAAGCAGCAGCACGAACATGTCGTAATTAAATGATATGCTCCTTGCTACAGCGACCCACACTATAACTATTGCAGCTATGAGCTCGAAGCCTAGGAAAAGCGGGAAGTAGTGCATGTACTCCATAGCCAAGCTAGACTTCTCGCCTATGCTCGCTTCCGCGCTCTCGTAGTTTGAATTTTTGACAGGATTTCTCTCTTCTGGCTCGCCTATCAACTTAGCGATAAGAATAATCAGGAAGGGCAGCGCAATCGCTATTGCCGAGAATATGGCGATAGCAATATAATTGTATGGCATGCTATTATATCAGCATATATTTATTTAACTCGTTTCCTTTTTGGTTTCAGCTTAAACATGTGGTATCATGGAAGCACTTACCAGGGAAGCCGAATATGCCCTGAAGAACGGCAGCATAAAGATAAGGGTGAAGAGGAGCGGCATGTACCAGCAGATAACCTTCAAGGTGAGGAAGGTGAGCGAGGCTAACATAAGCTTCACCGAGCTCTTCACCGAAAGACAAATAGACACATCTGAGCTCCTAAGGGTCGCCGGCGAGATAGGCTTACCTGTTGAGGCGCCTAACGGCAGGGCGTTCCCTAAGGGCACCAAGGCGAGCGACTTCTCTGCCATCCAGTGATCAGATGCTCGTCAGCGACATTGTCTATGGCGACTTTGAAATAGATGACGATACAACCATAGCGCTGATGGAATCGAAGCCAATGCAACGCATAAGGCACGTGCTCAGCCAGGGCATACCTGAGGAATTCGACAGGCAGAACCCGGCGCACTACAGCAGATATGAGCACTGCGTCGGCGTGATGCTCCTTCTCAAGAAGCTTGGCGCAAGTACTGAAGAGCAGCTGGCTGGACTGCTCCACGACGTCTCGCACACTGCGTTTTCCCACACAGTGGACATGCTCTTCGGCAGCTATGCTGATCAGGGCCTGCAGGACTCGCTGCACAAGTCCTACTTTGAGAAAGGCGAGATAAAGGATATATTGGAAAGGCACGGCTATGACCCAATGAGGATTTCAGACGAAAGCCTTTTCGGCCTTCTTGAGCGGAGCATTCCGGAGTTGTGCGCCGACAGAATAGACTACTCGCTCAGGGAGGCGATGCATGCCAATTTCAACCAGGCCCAGGTAAAGGGCATGTTGGAACACCTTGTCAACCACAACGGGGAGATAATCTTCGATTCGGAAAAATCAGCTATGGATTACGGTAAGCTGTTTATCTGGGTTGAGCACAATTATTTCGGAAACAAGGATGACATAGCAAGAAAATACGTGTTTTCAGCTGCGCTGAAAAGGGCTATGGAGCAAGGCGCGATAAGCAGGAATGACCTGCTTTACGGCAGCGACGATGAAGTAGTCGAAAAGATGAGCGCTGCCAACATAGGTTACGTAAATGAGATATTCAGGGCGCTGAGGGAAAATGACATTTCAGTAGGAGAAGGCAGCGTAGTGCTGAAGGCGAAGCCTAGGTATGTGAACCCGAAGTTCATAAAGGACGGCAAAGTTTATTCGCTCATGGACGCAAGCGAAGACTACAAGGCAATGGTAAACGCATCGATAAAGGAGGATACAGAAGGTTACAAAGCAAGCATAAGGGCTGGCAGCATCTTATTCTCTTGAACTGGCACTGCATCGCAGCAATGCACCCTACTGCTGCCTTCCTGACTTGCAGACAGTGCAAATGCCAAGTTTCGAGTCGAAGTGCTTCTCGCAGACGTGCCTGCCGCAAAGCTTGCATACATGCGATGCGGGCTTGCCGCATATGTAGCACAGCGTAGATATCTCAGCCATTTCACCACTGCCGCAATTTAGAATCGAAGCGCAGATATTTATTGCCATCGCAGCGGATAAGTTTTTATTGTTTGCATTAGATATAGGATCCTGACATTTACATTTATTCACCTCGTCAAACGCGAAACAGTCACA
>JBMFUT010000013.1:3119-19529 GCA_049966395.1 Candidatus Micrarchaeia archaeon | reverse complement strand
TTCCAATGACGATCTCATGGAGAGAAATGGTTTGTTGAATATCGCCTAAGGATGCGCCCTTTGGCGTGCGACAAGTTTTGTGTGTTGGCTGCCACACTTCAAGAAGATTTGGGGCTCATGTTAGGATAAGCTTTCGCTAGTTCTATCCCGCGCTTGATATAGTAGTCGAAATCCTTCATCTTCATACTCTCCAAAAATATTGGTTTTAGGTCATTTTGCAGTTTTGCAATGTGCGGGTAGTTGTGGTTTGTGTAGTATTCGGCATTCTGCCAAAAAGATTTCGCTTCGCTGGTCAAGGAAGTAAGCGCAAATGCCGCTATCTCGGCCAGCGCCCATACTTGTCCGTCTGTCAGGCTTTCGCTGTTGTAATACCTTCTGTAGATTTCGAAATAGTGGGATAAAATCAGCTCGTGCGCAGTGATTCGGCGCATGCGATATGGATCCTCCGTATAGATCCTCATTATTATGGGTGCATGCCCCCAATTGGAGGCTCCACTAACCGCGATTGACATAACGCATTCATATTTAGGATAGAACCAGCCGTGATTTGTAGCCCTTTCTATGTAGTCTGAAAAACTTTCGCCTATCCCGTCCCATGAAACCTGATATTCTTTTTGTTTTATTCTCATTTCCGGCAGTTCTTTCCTGTACCTTTCTTCCAGAAAGGTGCGGTTTATTTTTTTATATCCGAGATATCCTGCTTCTTTAAGCTGCAATGTCATTTTGATATCGTATTCTTTATCTATAACGAAGTCAAGCTTCATCCAAATCGCGCCATTTGCCATCGATTTTATATCCACAAATCTGATATATGGATTCAGAGATTATTTATAACTCACCGAAATTAATCAACTGTAACTTCAGATTAACGACTTTTGGAAATTTATACACAGCATCATAATATGATAGGACGATCTAAGTTTCTTGCAAAGCTATACTTGCCAGATTATTATAGGAACCTGACAAATTATAAATCTTTTCTTCGTCGTTAAATTAGGGAGTTGACATTTACATCTTATCACCTCGTCAAATATGAAATCATTACATCACATATTCCAAGAGGTTTGCAAGAAGGCACGAAAATACGTGTATTGTGACCTTCTTTATACCTACAAATCTGTTCTTCGCAAGACCAAACATTTCCTTTAATACTGAAAAAAGACGTTCGACAGCCCATCTTTTCCCGTAATCCAGATCCTTAGGTTCTATGGTTTTGCGATATTTATTCCGCTTCTTGGAATGATTGGCAATATATCGTCGTAACGCAGTTGCATATATATCTTTGACGAATGATACTGTGCATCGGCGAGGAATTTTGCACCGTACTGCAGCACAAAATTTTTCTTTACTTTGTTATACAACGGCGTGAACAGCTTCTTATCATTTGTATTTGCAGGGACTACTTCGGCAGCAATCGATGCGCCAGTATCCACGTCTACAATTACGTGTGGTTTGTAACCGAAGAATAGTTCCTTTTCACTGCTACGGCGCATCATGTTCTGTTCTTTTTTAGAAGGTGTCCTGTGACCCCACTTTGCATCTTTGTCTTTCCGTGAATATGCAAATACATCAGTGCTGTCCTGTGCGATAAGGCGCAATTGTTTTGATTTCAATTTGTCTTGCACAATCCAATCATGTAGTTCCTTGAACATATCAGGATCAGACCTTGCACGCACCTTTGAAAACGTAGATTTGTGTGGTTTCTTTTTATATCCTAACAATTTTCCGATCGGATCTCTTCCAAGGAACTCTGCAAGTTTCTCGTCAGTAAAGTTTTCATGCTGCCTTATTACGAAGGCAACAAGATGCTTCGCGAATTTCTTTGTATGACCGTGTCTTTGCACAATTATTCTGGCATTTGCCCAAACCTCTAGTATTTTATCTTTTAGTTCATATATTTCCATTGAATCTATCTCCTGGCAAGGCAACCAACACGCCAATTGCGTGTTGGGTCAGGAGACCTAACACTACACATTCACTACGACAAAAGAGAAGAGAAAACCTCTATAGGTAGTTATGCGCAAAAGAATTTAATTTGTCAACTTCCTAGTTAAATATATTCCATACAAGTTCCTTTCTCTCTTTCGAAGGTAAACCCTGCAGAAGTAGGAAAAGTGCGACCTTAAGTGATTGTATGGGTATTGCGAAGATCATAATTTTCGTGTTTTCGTGCCTCGCCGCCTACCTAATAAAATACGCAATGATGCCATTTCGGACTTGAATAGGTGGGAAAATTTATGCCAGAATCCTAGCTTTTACTAATTTTTCAATATCGCAATCTTTCTTCTAATATTTCACTTAATGAATTCATAAACACTAATTGCAAGTCGTTGTAATATTGCTATATATGTCCAAATTATTATAAAAATATAGATTTGTTAAATTTGCGTTAGTCGGAATTGAAACAGATTTATTGTATATAATTGGATTTTCAATGCTTCCAACAGAATAGTATTCTGGTCCTTGTGAGTTTGTTATTTCATAAAACCAAAGTGGTTCTACTCCTAATATTGTTTTATAATAAGTATTTTCTATATTCCAAGTTATATTAGTGTTTGGATTTGGACTAAACGCTATTGCTGTGTAGTTGTTTGCTTGTAGATTGTTCGCTGTAAATGAAGTATTATATGCTATTATTTCTATTAAATTCTTGTTTGTTGAATTTAATGAAGAATTGTCACCAGAAAAGAAATACAGAAATGAATTTTTACAATTGTTTTTTAATGTTATGTCTTCTATATTAGTGGGCAAGACAGAAGCAACAACATCGCTGTTGTTGAGAAGAAAAGTAATTTTGTTTCCGCTTTCATTTATTATTTTTATATTTTGCCCAAATTGTGCATATTGAGAGAAAGTATAATGAAAACCAAATGTATTCCATATTTCATTTGTTACATTTGGCAAATTTGAAACTATCGTATAATCGCCGTTAGTTATATTTGTGAATTTTTGGCATTCACCAAATTTTATTCCAGAAGAAAATGGAATTATATTGCTTTCATTTATAGTGTTTCCTTTATAAACAACCATTTCGCTATTATTTAGATTATAGTAATTGCAGACAGAAAGCCAATCAGTCACATTATATAGATTCATTGTTTGAGTGGTGAAATTTATATTTAAATAGTTATTCTTTCCTGGTGTTAAATTAAGGTTCACATTAACTCCGTAATAGTAAAGAGTGGAATTATATTCAATTGGGATAGAGACATTGTTTAATTTTACATACGGAATTAAATTCACTTGTTCTTCTATAAATCCGTTATTTAATTGAATTCTTTTCGTAAATGATGTTGTATTTTCAGTAAAAGAATACGAAAAGTTATAATTTGAGAATGAAGACATGTTAAAAATAGTTAGATATAAATTGTTTGTCTTAATGTTGCTTTCTACAATGCTTGGATATAAATTATGACTATTATGGGGGCCGGCTAAAACCATAAAAGACTTTATAGGAATTGGCGAGTATATGTAAAGATAGGTAATGTTACTTGCTACAATGCTTGGATATAAATTATAAGTATTATGAGAACCGATTAAGGCCATATAAGATTTTATAGGAATTAGCGAATATATGTAAAGATATGTTGTTTGTGGTTGATTTATTAATATTATGGCGAAAACTAACAAAAACAATAGCAAAATAGCATACTTTTTCTTATGTTTTTTATCTGCCGTAATTATCACTTATATATTTGTTTGATTTAAAATTCTTTTGGTTTTACCCTTGTTTCTTACAGTTCCATATATTATCTCTCAACATCTGTTTCCAATATCTTCTTTTCTAATTATGGCTTCAAATACAAAATAGTGTGCAAAATCGTTCACTTATATATAACCCCAAGCATAAAACGGGGAGCCCGAGATTTGAACTCGAGTCACCAGGTCCCGAACCTGGTAGCCTAACCAAGCTAGCAGAGCTCCCCTCTCTTGCAAGCGCTTATAGATAGCTCATAAAACGCTTATAATACTGTCGCACCGCTTTCAGTGACAAGGACGTCGTCCTCTATCCTTACGCCCCCAAAACCTTCTATGTAAATTCCGGGCTCTGCTGTTATGACCATCCCGGGCTTTAGTGTTTCTGTGGCGTTTGGAGAAAAGCCAGGCCCATCGTGCACCTCTATGCCTACCGAATGGCCAAGAGAGTGTATAAACGTGCCCTTGTACTTGCCACCGGCGGCAGTATCTATATATTGTGCGGCAATCTTGTGTATGGTGCTGCCTTTTACGCCAGGTTTGATCGCTTTTATGGCCGCGAGCTGAGCATCCTTGACAACCTTTAGCATTTCCTTCATCTTGCTTAGATCTTTTGCCTTTTCCTCCTTGAAAATCAAGGTTCTTGTAATGTCGGCGCAGTAGCCATCTACTTTTGCCCCGACGTCTATAAGCACAAACGATCCTTCAGTCAACTTTGTGTTGTCAGGCATATGGTGTGGCAGCGCGGCGTTTTGACCAAAAGAGACAATGCTGTCGAATGCCAGTCCATCCGCGCCGAAATCTTGCGCCGCATAATTGAATTTTGCCGCGATTTCTCGCTCAGTTATGCCTTCCTTAAGGCTCTTCTGCGCCTCTAGTATCGCGAATTTAGTTATTGAAGCCGCGCGCCTTATGCTTTCAATCTCATGGCTATCTTTTACCATCCTGGCAGCAGAGAAGGCCCTGCCCACGTCTACTATTTTTTTGGGCTTGTACTTGCTAATTTGCGCAAAATAGGAGTACGGCAAGAAACCGCCGTTTATGCCTATTACTTTGCCGCGTATAGCGCTTCGCATCTCGCCACGCATTTTTTCTGCAGAAGAGCGTGCTTCTATCACTTCAAGGTGTTCGCGCTTCTGCGATATGGCAGTCTCGTACTCCAGTTTTGAAGTGAGAAGCTTCATGCCATTTCTCTCTGCTATAAGAACGTCGCCCTCGTATACCCCGCTTTTCAATTCTGTCAGATATGTAAAATTAGGATCGCGTATGTCAGTGTTAATTATAACTATTGCATCCACGCCGCGGGCATTTGAGAATACTGAATTCAACCTGCTAGAGCTCATTGAAAAACGCCTGGCTACGTTTTGAGATTTGCACGGAAATATATAATAACTTATACAATGCAAAAAAATTGATTCCATGGGAGTACTTGGTTATTCGTTAATAGCGATCGGCTTGGCTCTCCTTGTTTTTACTTTCATCCTTGGTTACGGGCTCTATATGAGCTTCAGCAGCAGTTCTACAGGGTATATGCCTACTGCACAGGCAAGCGCTAACGTTTCCAGCGCGGTATCAACGCTTACAAACAGCATAAACCAAAGCGTGAGAGACAGCGTTTACATGCTGCTTGAAATTGTGGTACTTTTCCTGTTCGCTAGTATAGGATATAAGATTGCATATCTTGGAGTGTCTCTTCTAAAAGGGGAAAAGCCTGAAAAGCAGAAATGAATCAGCTCAGCCCTATGGCAGTGACGCCTATTATTATAAGGGCTATGCCAGTCCACCTGAGGGGAGATATTGCCTCGTTAAGAACAAACAGCGCAAGAAACACCGTGAATATGTAGCTCATGCCCCCGAAATTGTAGACCCAGCTAAGCTGCGCCCTGCTCAGCACGTAGAAGTACATCACTGTCGAAATCGCATAGGATATGAAGCCTAGGGAAACAAGTATTGCAAATTCAGCCAGGCTGCTTGAATTGACTCCCATCTTAAAGAGCAATTGCCCCACGGCACCGAGAAAAGTGCTAAAAACCAGCACAAGCGCAAAGAGTTTCTTGCCATCCATGAAAAAACCTAATATGTCATAGCTATTGCTATTATCCCAACAACTATCAACAAAACCCCAGCTATCCTTCTACTGTTTAACTTTTCGCCTAACATGTACTTTGATATTAGCATTATGAATACGAAAGAACTTGCAAAAGTCGGATAAACAAATGACAATGCGCCAGAACGCAGCGCGACAAGATAGAAGCCCAGTCCAACAACATATATTAGTACGCCCAATATTATTGTGCGGTCTTTTGCAAGTGCCACTATTTCTTTCAAGTTGAACTTGAAGCGCGGCAGAGCTTTCTTGAAGAAATACTGAGCATATGCCGCGAGCGCAGCTGCTATGAGCGTGAAACCTATTACTTCAGCTGCATTTAGCATGGAATCGCGTTGTCTGCTTTATTATTATGCAAAGGTTATTTAACTTTTATTATTTATTAATCCTAGAGTTGATTCCATGCCACGCATTGACAATAAGGAAACACTTTCGCTGGGCTTGTCGATAGCGGTGATGGTGCTGACAATACTTGCAATAATATTTTTTGTCATATATGGCGGGAGCACCTTGTTCTACATAACCGCCACCGCTGCAATAGTCTTCGGCTTCGCAATGGCGTACTCTATCTCGAAGACTCCAGAAAAGAACAAAAAACCAGAGGCAGTGTCACAGCCAGCAACACAGAAAAAGAGGAGCAGAAAGAAAAGCTGATCTAGATGAATGAGCTCATAGTGGCCGAAAAGCCAAGCGTAGCCATAAGGATAGCATTGTCCCTTAGCGAAGGCCAGCCAAAAAGGGGAGTAATGAATGGAATAGGCTACTACGAGGTTAATATGAAAGGCAAGACAATCTATGTCGTGGCCGCGGCTGGGCACCTCTTTACGCTGCACCAGAAGAAAGGTATGTCTGGATTCCCGGTATTTGATGTAGAGTGGGTGCCTTCTTACGCTGTCAACAAGAACGCATACTACACCAAAAAATATCTTGACACAATAACCGCAATAGGAAAGAAATGCGACTTCTTCATAAATGCATGCGACTACGACCTAGAGGGTACTGTGATAGGCACGAACATAATAAAGCAGATAATAAACAACGATGTCAACAGGGGAATCTATAGCAAGAACGTAGGAAGGATGAAGTTCTCGACTACCACAACTGGCGACCTTTTAGAATCTTACAAGAACATGAGCAGCTTCGACGCGCTCAACTTCGAGGCAGGGGAGACAAGACACGTGATAGACTGGATATGGGGAATAAACATGAGCAGGGCGCTCATGCATTCGCTCGTGTTAAAAGGGCTAAAAAAGACAATGAGCATAGGTAGGGTGCAGGGGCCTACCTTAGGCATGCTCGCAAAACGCGAAATAGAGATAAAGAACTTTGTGCCTAAGCCTTTTTGGCAGGTATACGCACTAGTGAACGGCGTCGAATTTGCAAATTCGAGAGGGGAAATATTCGACAAGAAAGTTGCAGAAACAGCATACGAGAAGAGCAGGAACTGCTCCGCCACAGTTAAGGAAGTAGAGAGAAGCGAGGCAAAGATAAGGCCTTATCCTCCGTTTAACCTCACGGGGCTGCAGCTAGAAGCCAGCAAGGTACTTGGCATAGACCCATCTAGAACGCTTGCGATAGCGCAGTCGCTATATGAAAAAGCCTACATATCATATCCAAGAACTTCATCACAGAAGCTGCCTTATGTGCTCAACCTTCCTAGGATCATAGCAGAGCTCGGAAAAAACAAGGATTATGCAGAGCTCGCAAATGCCTTGATAAGATCATCAATGTTCAAGCCTGCCGAAGGCGCAGGAGAGGACGAAGCGCATCCGGCTATATTCCCTACAGGTGTAATGCCAAAGGGCATTTCAGGAGAGGAATACCGGGTATATGATCTTATAGCGAGAAGGTTCCTTTCGTGCTTTGCAGGTTATGCAACGGCGGAGGACACAAAGGTAGTAATAGATGCCAATGGCGAACTCTATTCCGCCAGCGGACGAATCTACAAGGAGAAAGCGTGGCTGAATTTCTATAGCAAGTATATAAGGCTTGAAGAAAAAATGCTTGACGGCTTCAGAAAAGGGGATGCGGTAAAGATTGAGAAACTCAGGATAAGTGAGTCAAAGACTAAGCCTCCTAAGCGTTATACCAAGGCTTCGCTTATTGCAATGCTAGATAAGAAAAACCTTGGGACTAAGGCAACTAGGTCAGAGATCATAGACATACTTTTCAAAAGAGAATACATCAAAAACAGGGAAATTGTGGTGACTGAATTTGGCATGGGCCTTTACAACGCATTGAGCAAATATTGCAGCGAAATACTTGACGAGGAACTAACTAGAAAGCTAGAGCTTGATATGGACAACATAGCCCATGGAAAACTTGGCAAGGAAGCAGTGATAGACGAAGCGAAGAGGATAATCGGCGAAATAGTAGAAGAGTTCAAGCGCAATGAGCAGAGCATAGGAGAGGAACTGATGAACAGCTTTGCCGAGAGTCAGAAGGCCGAAGTGCTTGGCAAATGCCCGAAGTGCGGCGGGGATCTGGTGGTAAGGAGATCAAAGCTAAACAAGCTTTTCGTCGGCTGCACAAACTGGCCAGATTGCACTGTAACGTACCCGCTGCCACAAAAGGGCAAAATAGTACCTACCGGTAAGGTGTGCGAAATATGCCACACCCCAATAATAAAAGTGTTCGTTGGGAAGGGCAAAGTATATCAAATGGATCTGGATCCCAACTGCGAGACTAAGAAGGACTGGAAGAAAAAGGTGCCCGAAGAGAAGAAAGAAAAGCCCGCCAGGGAAGTTTACAAGGAATCTAGCCGTAGGAAATCCTCAAGCAGGTAACTCTTGGTGCTGCGATGATTGAAGTCGGATGCTGCGGCCTGGGGTTCTTTAGCCCTAGGGAGCGCTTCGGAAGCGACTGGAATAGCCGCTTTGCGAGCAGGCTCCAGGCGTATTCGTCGCTCTTTGATGTAATTGAAGTGGAGAAAACGTTCTACAAATTGCCCAGGGAGAAAACGCTAGCCAGGTGGCGCGCCGACGTCGACGAGTTAAACAAAAAGTTCGAATTTGTGCCAAAGGCCCCAAAAGAGATAACCCACGTCAGCATGTTCGCTGATGGCGCAACAGAGGCGCTTGAAAAATTCATCGCGGTTGCAAAAACCTTGCGCTCGACAAAAATGCTATTTCAAACGCCGGCGAGCTTCGGTTACAGCAAGGCAAACCTTGACAGGGCAAAAGATTTCTTCTCCAGGATAGGGGGTTATGATATAATATGGGAGCCGAGAGGAGATTGGCTTATTTCCGGGATAAACAGCCTTTCAGAATACTGCGCAGACAGCGGCGTTGTTTTGTGCACAGATCCGCTCAGGGTAGCACCAGATTTTAGCCAGAAATTTTATTATTACAGGTTGCATGGTTTTGGCAAGGGGATGATGTACAGCTACAGGTTTTCTGATGAGGAATTGAAAAAGGTGGCGGAAATTGTTAAAAAGCGCAAAGAAACAAAAGTATATATAATGTTCAATAACTCATACATGTATGACGATGCCGCAAGGCTGAAATCTATCTTGTGATTCGATGTTCATTTACCCGTCTGCTTACAGGAAACTGAAAAGAGGGCCGCAAGTAATACTCCCAAAGGACATAGGCATAATAATAGCATATACTGGCATAGGAAAAGAAAGCTTATGCGTAGATGCCGGGACTGGCAGCGGTTGGCTTGCAACTGCACTTGCAAGAGTCTGCAAGCAGGTTTACAGCTACGACATACGTGAGGATTTCCTTGAAATAGCTAGGAAGAATTTAGATATAACAGGCCAGCACAACATCGTGCTCAAGAATGGGGACGTTACAAAAAAGATAGAAGAAAAGAATGTTGACCTTGTAACACTTGATATGCCTAACGCAGATAAGGCACTTAAGAATGCCAGGGGCGCACTGAAAGAGGGAGGATATGTTGTAGGCTACCTGCCTAACATGGAGCAAGTAAAGACTTTTGTCGAGAAACTGGAGAAGCTTGATTTTAAAGATATCTATTCTGTGGAAGTAATTGTTAGGGAAATGCTTGTAAGGAAAGAAGGTACCAGACCTTCCACAAAAGGGATATGGCATACTGCCTATCTTACTTTCGCAAAAAAGGGCAGCTCAAGCAACGCTCGTCTTTGAAAGCATGCGCAAAAGTTCCCTTTCAACATCGCCCCAATTTCTAGCAGGTATAATGTTTGCGCTTTTGGGAATTCCGTCGTGCCATGGCTTTTCTATCAGTATTACCTTCTTGCCGTTCTCAGCCAGGAATTCCGCTACCTCCTTGCTGTCCTCGACGTAAATTCCTATTTCTTTTCTGAGCTTTTCTGCGGTGCCATTGCACACTATGAGCTTATCGTATTTCACGCTGTTTGAATTTAGCCATTCGGATATCATTGGACTCGTGTTAAAAGTGACTATATATATCTTTGCGAGGGAGCGCAGCCGGTCTGTTATTTCTGGAATTCGCTTGTCCAGAATTTCTATTTTCTTGTAGTCTTTCCAAAGCTTGTGGGTCATCTCTATTATTTCACTGCGAGTAAGATCTTCGGATTCAAGTTTGTTATAGAAAATTCCATAGATCTCGTTTTTGCCTAGCTTTCGCCCTTTACTCGCCTCGATGATAGCTAGCAGCGGTTCAGATGTATTGGAAAGAGTGTCATCGAGGTCTATTCCAACAACTGTCATTTAACCTCCTTTTCCTATAAGGGCAAATTTAGCAAGCATCGCCTCCAACTGTATCCTGTCATTGGCACCCTCTACTATCCTGAAATTGTAGTCGCCTATTGCATTAACTATTTCGAGCTTCAACTTGTCATCTATGCTCAAGTTCAGTGCTTCCCTGTAGCACTGGAGAAGAACATCCTCGCCGCTCATCCCATATGCCAGGAACAGTGTATTGAGCTCTTCTCTTGCCTTGGCGAAGTCGCCGGATATGGCATACCTGAGCATTGATACCACTTCCTTTGGCCTTGCCCTCGCAGCTATGTCGTATATGCTTTTGTCTGTGACTTTTTTGTTCATTATTGCCGCGCTTTGCAAAACGTTGGTCAGCTTTCTGAGGTCTCCCTCTGCTACGTATATTAGCGCAGATATGGCACTGTCATCGATTGTTATCCCTTCGCCCTCGGCAATTCTTTTTATGTATTTGCGCATCTCGTCCTCGTTCAGAGGCTTGAACCTTAACACAACGCATCTGCTTTGTATCGGCTCTATTATCTTGCTAGCATAATTGGCGCTCAGTATGAATCTTGTAGTTGCAGCATACTTTTCCATTGTTCTCCTTAGCGCGTGCTGTGCCTCTGGAGTAAGGGCATCAGCTTCATCAAGGAATATTATCTTTATTGTGTTGGAAGAAAGAGCCATTGTCCTTGCAAACTCTTTCACTTTTCCCCTTATTACGTCTATTCCTCTCGAGTCGGAGGCGTTGAGCTCAAGAAATGCTTCGTTTATTTTGTCGCCGTAAAGCTCCTTTGCCATGGCTATTGCACAGCTAGTCTTGCCAACTCCTGCGGGACCTGCAAATATCATGTTCGGAAAGCTGTCCGCCTTGACAAAAGCCTTAAGCCTGTCAACTATAGCATCCTGGCCTATGACATCCTCAAGGCTGCCAGGCCTATATTTTTCAGTCCAAGAAACGTCAAGAACCCCCATTCAACAACCTTCTTCGTGTGTGATAAATTTGGTAGGCAATTAATATATAGCTTATTTGCGCAGCTCATTATACCTCTCGAAGCCGTATCCTATGATACGCCTGACATTGGCAAATGTCTTCAAGTGCATTGCGGCCTCCCTTGAAAACCAGCGGCAATCCGTAGATTCACTGTTGGGCCTGAATTTTGCCCTTTTCGCTATTCCCAGGTAGATCATGTCAAAATGGGTATGGTGGCCTGTCTTGTATGGAACGTCTTCGCTCATGACTATGAGTGGCATGGGCAGCGATGAAGCGACGCGGGATCTTATTGTTATGCCTGATGCAGAAATTACCTTAAAATTAGCGCCTGTCTCCTCTTTAGCCTCCCGCACTGCACATTCAAGAGGAGTTTCCCCTTTTTCGATATGACCGCCAGGGTATACCCAAATCCCGAGTTTTTTGTGCTTTATCAGAAGAGTGCGCCTTCCGTCACGACTGAGTATCAGCACCCCTGCAACAATGCATTTTTTCATCAATTCATCCTACACAGCAAATGGAGAAAACAGAAAAGCAAGTAGCGCAAGCGCCATTGCCGCAAGAGATATGTTGCGCGCCTTGTCGTAGAATCTTTTGCCTGCGGTTATGTAGCCAAGCGAAACGTAAATCAGCAGAGCGTCAGATATGCTTATGACGAGCGCGTATAGTATATTCAGCCTGAAAGGTGCGACATAAAGGAAGATGTAAGCGCTTATGGCTATTGCTACTGCATAGAGTGCGAAGGCCACATTCGCAGAGGCGCCTGTACCTATGACGGTTGGTAGGGTCCTGGCGGCTCTTACTCTTATGTCACCGTAGTAGTCGCGTATGGTGCCGTGTATTTCCCTTGCAAGACCGCTTATGAATATCATCGTTGAGATTATTAGTATGCTTGAATGCAGTGTCGTGGACTCAACATAATTGCCAAAGATGAACGGTATAGCCATTGAGAACGCGATATACGAATTGCCTGCAAGCAAAATCTCTTTCAGCTTGTAGCTGTATGAAATCGCGAGCACGGCGAAAATCAGCGCTATAGCTAAGCAATAGGCGTTTATTGCAGAGCTCGCTGCAACGCCTAGAATCATGCATATCACAGTTATGTAAATGGCGTGAACTGGCTTGAGCTCGCCCGTGACGAGTGGCCTTTTCTTCTTGTTAAGCTTGTCTACTGATATGTCGAAATAGTCGTTTATGGCAAACGCACCCATGCTTATGAGAACCGGAGATATTAGACTCAGTAAAAGCACCCAAAGGGCAACTGTATTGCCTACTATGAATTCTGCTGCAAGCACCGCTATCACGAGCATGGCGCTGTGCTCTATCCTTGTTAGCCTAAGAACCGCCGCTGCCTTGCCGGCCAGACCAGACGTATGTCTTTTTGCCAATCGATACACCGCGCTTAGAGCATTTTGAGCTTGCATCCGAATATTTTCCTGAGCGCCACAATCTCTTTGCTTACATCTGCCGAAAGTCTTTCCTTTTCTAGATTCTCATAGAGCTTGTTGTTGTTGCCAAGCTGGTAAGGATCCTGCTTGCCTCTAGGTATTATATGCATGTGCAGATGCGGAACAGTGCGGCCAGAGTGCCTTCCTATCTGTACTGCAAGGTCGTAGGAATCAGCGGAATACCTTTCAAGGAGCACTGGTTTCACTTTTTTCAGTATGTAGTAAATTTCAGAGAATTCTTGAGCAGTGAGCTCTGTAATGTCTAGGACGTGCCTTCTTGGTATTACGAGCGTGTGGCCAGGAAGCACTGGCTTGATATTGTAGGCCACCATGAAATGGTCGGTCCTATAGAATACTTGCCGAAGTATGTGTTTCTTGCAAAATGCATCCTTTATCATCTAATGCGCCTCTTCTTGGCATTTGAACCGTATCCCTTTAGCAGCATTGCAAGAAGTATTATCAGTATTGCAATAAGAAGTATTGCAACAAGCACTAGCAGGTAGTATATTTGGTTTACTTCGTTTTGGAGGTAAACAAGCTGCTGAGACGAAGGTGCATATGCCGCTCCTATGAATGAACCCGATATTGTGCTGTCGGCTACTGCCATTTTGTCAGCCAGAACAGAGATTATGTATCCCTCCTGCATCATGCTCTTGTTCAGCGCGCCGCCTATGCTGCCTTCAGTTATGTAGAACTTTGCCTGAAGCGCGAACTCTACTGGCCATATGCCTGTTGTGGCATTGGCAATGTTTGCTGCAGCGAGGGATTCTAGTTGCGAAGTGGTGTAATTTCCTGAAAGAAGAGTATTGTCAAGCACATCTGCGTAATCAGCAGCGTAAATTGCCGCTGCATAGTTGCCAGCTCGGTATTCTGCTATGGCAGCATTTAGGTATGCGCTTGGGCCATAGGCACTTGCGTTGTCTATTGCGGAAGCCGCGGCCTGGGCAAGACTAGAGGATGTTGCTACCGGAGTTCCGTTCATCGCTGCTGCCAATGAGTACATTTTGTTTGCGGCTAGGCACCATCCCTCCGCAGAAGCTGCAGTGTATATACTTTCAATTACTCCATCAGTGGTTTGCGATGTGTTAAGTATCTCCAAGGCGCTTGACGCTGTCAGATTGCCGAGCTCCTGTCTCATTTCGCCTCCTACAACGTACTCGTAGTTTGTGCTGGTAAGTTGCGGCGGCGTTTGCATGCTGCAGTAATTAGAGACGTTGGCTATCAGGCTTCTTGCTGCTGTGGTGTTGGTGTCGTTGACATTTTCAAGCAAGAACGCATTTATGAATGTAAGAAAAGAATCGTCAGCCGCGGTATAAAGGTAGCCCTTTCTTGCTATTTCTGAATACTGAGACATGTCATTGAGCATCTGGGACTTCAGCTGGGAGTAGTTACCGCTTATGCCTTCTATCGCTTGCCTGGTGAAGTTTAGAGTGAAGTTTGTAAGTTCTGAAAATGCTGTGAGGTTACACGAGGCGCAAGACATGTTTGCTTCTGGAAGTGCTCGCAGATTGTAGTTCTCCGCAATGCTGTAGCTCATTTTTCTTGGCTGTTCTAAACCGTATACGTAAGGAAGCGCCTGCGAAACGTTTGCAACCATCACTATAGGAATGTTGTAGTGCTGTTGCGTTATGTAGTACATGAAGCGCTCTAGGCTGCCGTTATCTGCAAACGGGGCGATGATGAAATTCATTTTGTCTTCTGCTGCAATTCCGGCCTTATCGTATATCCCTCCGATAAGCCCAACGCTGCCGTTATATGATATTGTACCTGTAAGCGTAAAATTGCTTATGAGAGGCGTGTGCGACAGAGCAGATATTGCAAGAACAGTAAATGCGAGGCCGGCACTTGGCCCAGATACGCTTACATTCATGTCATGAATAACATAATAGAAGTTGTAACTGTTTTCGTTTATTCCTAGGTACTTTGAAGCGTATGCCGCGGCCGTCCGCGCTGAAGATATGGTGCTAGAGCCCACGCTGCTCGGGCCAGTAACGGTTACTTCGCCGCTGCCAGCTGTGACATTGAGGCTTATTGTTGTAAGCGTGCCGACCTCGGCACTGGTTATGACTGCCGGGGCATGAATACTCGCGCTGCCAACTTGCTGCGCATTAATGCTGGCTACAAAGACAAGCAACGCAGCTATAATGCTAAGTGTTATTCTTTCCATGCTTATATTTTTGAGTTTATGTTTTTATATTTTTCTTTATTTTTAGGCGCTTTTCAGCACATTAAAAGTCAGTTATGTTGCGCTGCTCTCCCTTTGAAGGCTTTCTTACCCTGTTCATTATGTCTACTATGCCAAACACGCCGTCGTATCCAGGAATAAGGTTTACGTTGCCGCTGCGTATGTTCTCTATCGCCTCAGCCATGTCTTTGTCAATATCGCGAATGTCTTCTATACTGCTCTTGAGAGTAGCGTTGAACTCGTTCCCGAACTTCCCTATGAACTTAGAGTACATTTCCTTGACGTAATTAGAGGTCTTGCCCTTTTTTGATACATAAGCTATCACCTCTTGCAGAGGTTCGGCATGCACGTATGGTATCGCATTGTCTGGAATGTAGCCTTCGGGCCTGTCTGCAAGCATGTCAACCCTGTGAAGCACACCTATAGTGAGCTTCTTGCCGCAGACAGGGCACCTGTTGTTGTATCGCAATGCTTCTTTTGGGCTCAGTGAAACTCCGCAATTTCTGTGGCCATCATAGTGGTACTTTCCCTCTTCCGGATAGAACTCTACTGTCATGCGGAAGCGGTTTGAATCCTTCTTTTCTATCGCGCTCTTAAGTGCATCGTATGATGGGCTCCCGAAATCGAAAACATTGGCCTCCCTGCCCAAGTTTGGCAGAGAGTGCGCATCGCTGTTGGAAACCAGAGTATAGCTGTCAAGCTCAGAAACCCTCCAGTTCATTGGGGGATCGCTGCTCAGGCCGGTTTCTAGGGCGTGCACACGCTTTGCCTGATCCTCGAATGCTTCCTTCATGGAGTCGAAGCCGAAGAAAGAGCCGAAAACAGAGAAGAAAGGGGTCCATGCATGCGCAGGAAATATCACTACCTTGTCATCAATTTCGTAGAGCATTTCTACCATGCTTATTATGTCTAGATTTAGTGTGGGCCTTCCGTCTGACTCTAGGTTTCCATACTTGGAAAGCACGTCGTTTATGTTTTCCGCGGTGCTTATGCTCGGCGCAAGTATGCATATGTGAACCTTTCTAGTCTTTCCGTTGCGCTCGAATATGTTTGACACTTCCACGCTGACTACGAACCTCGTGCCAAAGCCGCCGCTCTTGAGCTTGTATAATCCGTCTTCTGTCTCTGTTAGGTTGCTTTTTATTTCTGAAAGCCACTGTGGGCTTGTGAAGTCTCCCGTGCCCAGTATATCTATGCCTTTCGTGTGCGCCGCTAAGTCAAGAGACCTTATGCTTATTTCGGTGCTGCATGCTCTAGAATATCTTGAATGCAAGTGCAGGTCTGCTATGTACTCCATTGCTGTTACCTTGATTTGCTCACGCCGTTCTTAGGGCATA
>JBMFUT010000013.1:0-3019 GCA_049966395.1 Candidatus Micrarchaeia archaeon | reverse complement strand
TGCTATGTACTCCATTGCTGTTACCTTGATTTGCTCACGCCGTTCTTAGGGCATATCCCTTTTATAATGCATGAGCTGCATATTGGCACTGTTGACTGGCATACCTTTTTTCCGTGTGCCTTAAGGATGTATGATATGTTGTGCCAGTCCTTCTTGTCCACTATTTTCATAAGGTCCGCTTCAACTTCTTCCGGCTTGGTGCTGCTGCTTAGTCCTATCCTGTAAGAAAGCTTGAGTACCCAAGTATCGACAGGAATGCCTTCGACTATGCCATATGCATTTATTAGTATAGTGTTTGCTGTCTTTCTGCCCACTCCAGGAAGCGCGAGAAGGTCGTCCATGTTCGCAGGCACCTTGCCAGAATGCTGCCGAACTATCGCTTTGCACGCTGCTATTATATTTTCAGCTTTTTTGCCAGCAAAGCTGACCTTGTTTATGTATTTCAGCAGTTCTTCAGGACTGGCATTAGCATAGTCAGAGGCGCTCCTGAATTTCTCGAACAGCGCAGGTGTTATAGCATTTACCACGTCGTCCCTGGTCTGTGCTGAGATTATTGCTGCAACCAGCAGATCTATGGGCGTCTTGAAGTTCAGGTAGTATTTGGCATTTGGGTACTCTGCCTTTAGCATTGACAAAACTTTGCGGGCGCTTGCGGCATCCAAAAGCTTGAAAGTCATGGAGTCACATCTTGTAGCCTATGTCCCTGAGCATCTTGCGCCTTTGCTCTCTCTCGCTGTCGCTTTCTATTCCGACAGCATTTGCGCCGTCTATTATTCCTATTATGGCAGATCCGGAGACGTCAGAGACTCTTATTACCTTGACTGGATTTGCAGTAGCGCAGTATATCTCTGCTACCTCGGGCACATCGCGTATGCTCTTGACTACGTTTATCGGATAGGCGTCCCTAAATATTATAACGAAGGTATGACCTGAAGCTATCTTGAGCGTATTTTTTTCGGCAAGACTCTTGAGCTCATCGTCATTTCCCTCGCTTCTCACAAGGCGGGAGCCAGAGGCTTCGGCAAATGCAAGGCCAAATTTCACTCCGGGAACGGAATTTTTCATTGCCTCGTAAAGGTCTTCAGCCGTTTTTATGAAGCCCGCATGCCCTATTATGATTTGCATGTTGTCCTGTTTTTCTACATCTATTATTTCTATTTTTGCCGACATCTGACCACCTATGGCTCCACACGCGTCCTGTCTCTTGGAAAGAGCGAGCATTCCCTTATGTTGCGCCTGTCAGTAATCTTCATGGTGAAGCGCTCTAAGCCTATGCTCCAGCCAGCATGAGGCGGCGCGCCCTTTCTGAAGGCATTTATGTAAAAGTCAAAATTTTTAGGGTCAAGGCCCCTTGATATTATCGCTTCTGTTAGCATTTTGGGATCGTGAATTCTCTGCGCACCGCTTGATATTTCAATCCCTTTGTATATGAAATCGTAGCTGTGGCACAATTCTGGATCATTTTCATTTGGCATGCTGTAGAATGCTCGCAGCTTGGTTGGGTATTCTTTCACAACGAGGAGGTCCCCGTAAATTTTTTGCAACTCCTGTTCATGCTCTCTTGAAATGTCGCTGCCAAAATCTAGGCCTGCGCCATGCTCATTTAGCTTCTCTATCGCTTGGGAGTAGGTTACCTCTTTCACATCGCCAGTCTCTGCCTTGGTGCCAAGGATTTCAAGATCCCTCTTGTTGCGTTCTGCTACCTTTCCAATAATTCCTACGACGACCTTTTTGAGCATTTCTATGGCGTCATTGTAATCGGCAAAGCCCATTTCGATATCCATTTGCGTAGATTCACTCAGGTGCGCAAGGGTATTTGATTTTTCAGCCCTGAATGCTGGCACTATCATTGAAACCTTGTCCAAGCCTCCGATAACTGCAAGTTGCTTATAAAGTTGCGGTGACTGGGCAAGGAATGCCTTCTTCTCGAAGTATTCTATTGGAAATAGCTCGGCGCCGCCTTCAGTGGCAGCTGCAACTATAGAAGGAGTCTTTATTTCAACAAATCCCTCTTCTGCAAGTATTTCCCTGAAGGAGCGCATTATTGTCGACTGCACATTGAATATTGCCGTCGTTTCCGGCCTTCTCAGGTCTATATATCTGTAATCAAGCCTAACGTCTAAATCAGCAGGAACCTTGCCTGTCACTTCAAAAGGTATTTGCCCTGAAAGAGGATTTAGGTTCTTCACTTCTATAGGCTTTATTTCTACGCCAAGCTTGGCTTCGCTGTTTTGCAGGACTATTCCGCGCACCATGACTACACTTTCTTTAGGCAAATCCATGCTTTTTAAAAGCTGCTCGTCAACAGCACCCTTCTTTGCTGTCACTTGTATAATTCCTGTCCTGTCTCGCAGAAGCATGAAAATTATTTTGCCTATGTTCCTTACTTCGTGCACCCACCCAGCTATTACTACCTCCTTGCCTGCAATGCTGGCGTCTATCTGGCGCACATAATGAGTCCTTATCAAGGATACCACCAGATAGTTATCGCAAGAAAAGGTTAAAAGATTTAGTCTGCTATAGATATTCGTTTAAATGCCTGCTGTCGCAACAATAATGCACAAGCATATTGTAGGCGTCGCTCCAACTACGCGGCTTTATGCTGCCGCGAGGCTGCTAAACGTAAGCAAAGTGCCGCTGATGCCTGTGCTTGAAAATGATGTGCTTGTTGGCATAGTGACAAGGAACGCTATAGAAAAGGCGCTTAAGGAGGAGCCTGACGACACGCAGATTTCAAAAATAATGTCCAGGCCTGTTTTTGTAGCTATGTCTGATGATATAAACGATGCATCAGAAAAAATGATAAAAAGGCGTCTCCCGAGGCTCCCGGTAGTAAACAACAAAATCGAGATGCTGTGCGTTGGAGTAGTGTCATCTACAGACATAGTGGCTGTTAAAGACCTCCCTAAAAAAACAGCGCAGAAGTAGCCATGCCTATGCATCGCTTCAACAAGAAAATCCTTCTGGTATCAATTTGGCAAGCAGCATCCGCGACCAGAAGGCCGCGGCTTTCTTGCAC
>JBMFUT010000012.1:0-20128 GCA_049966395.1 Candidatus Micrarchaeia archaeon | reverse complement strand
TTAATCCATTGCTACTCTGGATGCCGCTTGCATTTTAGCACTGTGCCTTTTAGGAACTCTCCGAGCTTTGAGAAAGCCTTGCCCCTGTGGGAGTATTTTGATTTCTTTGCTATGCTCATTTCAGCGAAAGTCTTCCTGCTTCCTTCAGGAACGAATATAGGATCGTAGCCGAAAGCCCTGCCTTTTGCTATGCCTTCTGATATGCTTCCTTTTGAGACGCCTGTAAACACGCGGCTGCTGCCGTCTGGCATCAGAACACCGACTGCAGATTTGAATGACGCGCTTCTGTCGACCTTGTTCTCCATGAGCTTTAGTACTCCGCCGAGGCCTATTGAAGAGTAGACTTGCGCCGAGTAGGGCCCGGGAAAGCCGTTGAGCGCGCTTATGAAAATTCCGTCGTCCTCTATTATGAAGCACTTGCCTGGCGTTGGTTTTATCTGCGACAGCGCATATCTTACTATGTTTTCCAGGCTTTCGTCCTGTATTTCTATCTTGCGCTCTTTAGCGGCATGCAAAGATATGCCGAAGCGCCGCAGTATGGCTCTGGCTTCCCTCATCTTATTTGTGTTCCTGCTTACGAATAGAAACTCCATTGCAACACCTCGCATTGTAGCCTAAACTCCATGAGCGAGCATATGCGCTCATTGCCTCTTCTTCTTGTTCTTTTTGGTCTTGCACGCCATCATATCGCTTA
The DNA here is from genome assembly GCA_049966395.1 of Candidatus Micrarchaeia archaeon. Classification (GTDB taxonomy): domain Archaea; phylum Micrarchaeota; class Micrarchaeia; order Micrarchaeales; family CABMGC01; genus JBMFUT01. Next base: position 19,434 of record JBMFUT010000012.1, on the reverse strand, counting down.
TGCAGTGCTTGAAACCTTGCCTTTGATAGCCGCCTGCGCTGCAGCAAGTCTGGCCACTGGCACCCTGTATGGAGACATGCTCACGTAGTCGGCATTGGCCGAATTGAATATGCTTATAGACTTGGGGTCGCCTCCGTGCTCGCCGCACACGCCAACCTTAAGCGAGGGCTTTGCGGATTTGCCTTCCCTTATGCACATCTCGACAAGCCTGCTCTCCGCGGCATCAAGCGTCACAAATGGGTCGCTTTCAAGCACCTTGTTGTTTATATAGAAAGGCATGAACTTTGCCTCGGCGTCGTCCCTGCTGAAAGCGAATGTGCCTTGAGTAAGGTCGTTTGTGCCGAATGAGAAGAAATCAGCATACTTTGCCAGATCCGCCGCTATCAGAGTGGCCCTCGGAGTCTCTATCATTGTGCCTATCTTGAACTTTATCCTCATTCCAGTGCTCTTGAATACTTGCTCAGCTGTGCTTTCTATTATCTGCCTTGCTTGCAAGAGCTCGTTTGCTATTGCGACTTGCGATACCATTATCTCCAGCTCTACCTTCTTGCCCTGCTTCTCAAGATCTATCGCTGCCTCTAGCATGGCACTTACCTGCATCTCGTATATTTCAGGGTACATCAGAGCTAGCCTTACGCCGCGCTGGCCCATCATAGGATTTGCCTCCCTTAGCTGCATCACTGCCGCGAGGATGCTCTCCTTTTCTTCTAGCTCTTTCTTAGCGCCCTTCTGCCTGAGCTTTAACACTTCGGGTATGAGCTCTTCTGCCTTCGGGAGGAACTCGTGGAGCGGCGCGTCTAGCAATCTTATTGTAACGGGCTTGCCGTTTGCGGCGCCAAGTATAGCCTTGAAATCGGCCTTCTGCACGGGCTTTATCTTGGCAAGATAAAGCTGGCGCTCCTCCTTACTCTTTGCGAGGATCATGCGCCTTACGAGCTCGAGCCTGTCTGGCGAGTTGAACATTCTTTCTGTCCTTGCGAGGCCTATGCCCTCGGCGCCATTCTCAAGCGCCTTCGTGAACATCTCCAGAGTGTCTGCATTCGCCCTTATGCCGAGCCTCCTATACTTGTCTGCAATCTTAAGCAGCGCCTTTATCTCAGGGGTCTGCCTAGGCTCAACAAGCGGCACCTCGCCCACATACACGCTTCCGTCGCCTCCGTCTATTGTTATTATGTCGCCTTCCTTTACAGTAACGCTCCCTGCAGTAAAGCTCTTCCCATCTGCGCTGATTTTGATAGATTCCGCACCTACTATGCATGGCTTGCCCATCCCTCTTGTCACCACTGCAGCATGGCTTGTCATCCCTCCTCTGCTCGTGAGCACCCCGGTGCTTGCAGCTATGCCCCTTATATCTTCAGGGGTTGTCTCAGGCCTTACCATAATCACTGGTATGCCTTTTGCCTTCGCTTCTACTGCGCCATCTATGCTAAATGCGACTCTTCCGCTTGCTGCGCCTGGCGATGCCGGAAGGCCTTTTGCTATAGGTTCTGGTTTTTTGGACTGATCGACCTGCTTGTAGAAGAGCCGCTCGAGCTGTTCCGGCTCCACCCTAAGCAGCGCGTCCTTTTCGCTTATGAGTTTCTCGTTGAGCATGTCTATGGCAATCTTCACTGCCGCGGCAGGAGTCCTCTTTCCGTTCCTCGTCTGCAGCAGGTAGAACCTGCCGTCCTCTATAGTAAACTCTATGTCCTGCATGTCCTTGAAGTATTTTTCAAGTATCTTAGCCGATCTTTCAAGTTCAACATATACCTTAGGCATGAGCTGCTTTATCTTGTCTACGTGCATTGGTGTCCTTATGCCTGCAACGACATCCTCGCCCTGCGCGTTGAGCAGCACTTCCGCATACAGCGACTTCTCGCCTGTGGAGGGATCTCTTGTAAATGCCACGCCCGTGCCCGAATTCGCGTTGTAGTTGCCGTAGACCATCCTCACTATGCTTACTGCGGTGCCCAGCGAATCAGGTATGTTGTAGATTTTCCTGTATTCAGATGCCCTTTTGTTCCACCACGACTCGAAGACAGCCTGTATAGCCATGAACAGCTGCTTTTCTGGATCCTGCTCCAGCTTTTTCCCGGTTTCCTCTTCGACAAGAGCCTTGTAGCTGCTGGCTATGCTTCTCAAATCGTCTCCGCTCAGGTCGCTGTCGTTCTTTATGCCCTTTCTGCTCTTCACTTTTTCAAGCACTGCCTCGAACTTGGCGCGGTCTATTTTTAGCACTATAGAACCAAAGAGCTGCATGAACCTTCTGTAGGTATCAAAGGCGAATTTGCTGCCTAGCCTGCTTGCCATCGATTCTGCAATCTCGTCGTTTATGCCGAGGTTGAGCACTGTGTCCATCATGCCAGGCATTGAAAGCGGCGCGCCGGACCTGACGGAAACAAGAAGAGGGTTCTTGGGGTCGCCGAAATTCCTTCCTGTTTTGCTTTCCAAAGTGCGCATCTTTGCAAGTATTCTTTGCCTTATGCTCGGCCATAGCTTCTTCTCTGAGAAGAATTTGTTGCACATCCTTGTGGTTATTATTATGCCCTCAGGCACTGGGAGCCCTATTCTTGTCATTTCTACCAGGCCGTAGCCCTTTCCTCCCAGTTCAGCTTTTCCCATGTGAAGCTTTGCAGCTTCGTCGAACATGTAAACCTCATCCATTGAGTCACCAAACACAAATCAAAACTTGACTAGCGACACTATCTTTCTGCCGCCGAGCTTGGCCCTTCCGTTTAAACTTTCAAGCTCTATTATGAAGGCGAAACCAACAACGTTTCCGCCTATGCTCTCGATAAGCGATGCGGCGGTGCTTGAGGAGCCCCCAGTGGCAAGCAGATCGTCTACTATCAGAACGCGGCTTCCTTTTTCTACAGCATCCTTGTGCACTTCAAGAGTCTCGTTTCCGTATTCTAGCGAATAGCTCTTTGACACCTTTTCGTATGGAAGCTTGCCGCTTTTCCTTATCGGCACGAAGCCTGCGTTAATTTTCATGGCAAGAGGCGCTCCCACTATGAACCCTCTTGCTTCTATGCCGGCGACATAGTCTATTTTTTCTCCAGAGAAGGAATTGGATAGCGCATCTACGCATCTGCCGAAAAGATCGGAATCCCTCAGCAATGGAGTTATGTCCCTGAAGACCACGCCCTTTTTGGGGTAATCCTTTATGCTCCTGATTTTTTCCTTGAGCTGCGCTTCTATTGCCATGCCAACACTGATTATTTCGCATATCATCTTATTATTTTTTGCGCATGCCTCGCATATGCGATTTTGCGGCTGCGCACAACCAGCGAATCTTTTAATATTTGATGTTGGATTAATAATAGACTTGAATGGTGGAGATGTGTTTTGAAGCAATGCGCAGACAGCTAACCAAAGATGCAACAGAAATGCCATCGAATTCCTCGTTCTATGCAAACAAAAAAGATGCGCTTTTGACAACAGAAGAACACGTGAATGCTGCAGCACTGCGTCCGTATTCAAGCCTGTTTTGAGGTTGCGCTTATGGATTACTTGAGCAAAACAATCAAAGATATCAAAATGCTGAAAATACAGGGAGCGGAAGAGGTTGCTCTGGCGGCGATAGATGCATGGAACAGATCGCCGGACAAGAAGCGTGCCACCGCTGCGCTCAAGGCGGCAAGACCTACAGAGCCAATGCTCAGGAACGTGTTAAACTATCTTAACAAGTTTGACGATGCAGAAAAACTTGTCAAGCGCATCAATGAGGACATGAAGAAAATTGCCGAATTTGGCAGCAGGATAATAAAAAACGGCAGCGCAATATATACTCACTGCCACTCTGCGAGCGTGGAAGATGTGCTGCTCCATGCCGAGGAAGTAGGCAAGAATATCACTGTAAATGTGACTGAAACGAGGCCAGACTTCCAAGGGAGGATTACTGCGAAGCACCTCGCTGCAGCAGGCATAAGCGTGAACATGTTCGTCGATTCGGCAGCATATTACGCAATGAAAGACGTCGACTTGATGCTCATCGGCGCGGATGCAATTACCGCATATGGCGATATAGTCAACAAAGTTGGCACTCACCTGTTTGCAAAGGCTGCAAGCGAGCATGGCATACCGGTGTATGTCGTTGCGCATTCGTTCAAGTTTGATCCGATGACGGAATATGGCAATCCGGAAAGGATAGAGAGCAGGAGCGCAAAGGAAGTTTGGAGCAGCCACCCGAAGAGGATAAAAATAATAAACCCGGTGTTTGACGTCGTGCCTTCAAAGTATATAGTGGCGGTGGTCACAGAGATAGGAGTATTAAAGTCCACAGCCTTGGTCGACGCGCTCAACGAAAAATACAGCTGGATGTTTAGGTAAAAGGTGTGAAAATGAAGGATCCATATATGGATTTTATAGACTTGAAATACAAGCCCGAGGAGAGCGATTTGGTAGTTCTTTTCAGGGTTGAGCCAGCGAAAGGCATAAGCATGAAAGAGGCTATAGGCAGGATAGCCAGCGAGAGCAGCAACGGAACTTGGGCTGAATTGACAACGCTGAAGGAGCACATAAGGGCTATCAGGGCAAGGGCGTTTTCTATAGAAGGCAATTACGTGAAGGTCGCCTACCCGATAGAGCTTTTCGAGATGGGAAGCATACCGCAGCTCATGAGCGCTGTTGCAGGCAACATCTTCGGCATGAAGGCGTTGAAGAATCTCAGGCTTGAAGATATATACTTCCCTGAGGAGTACATCAAATATTTCAAGGGCCCGGGATTCGGCCTGGACGGCGTTTTTGGCAAGATATTCAAGATGGAAAAAAGGAGGCCGCTGCTAGCGCACGTGCCGAAGCCAAAGGTAGGCATGACAACAGAAGAGCATACAGAGGTTGCGAAGGAAGCTTGGCTGGGCGGCGTGGACTTGCTAAAAGATGACGAGAATCTTACCAGCCAGAGCTTCAACAGGTTCGAGGACAGGATGAAGCTGATGTTCAAGTACAGGGACTACGCAGAGCACGAGACTGGAGAGCGCAAGAGCTACCTTGCAAACATAACTGCAGAAACAAACGAGATGCTCAGGAGGGCATGGCTCGTTAAGGAACTTGGAGGGGAATACGTGATGGTCGACATACTTACGGCAGGCTGGGCCGCTGTCCAGACGGTCAGGCAACGCTGCGAAGAGCTTGGTTTGGCGCTGCACGCTCACAGGGCTTTCCACGCCGCATTCACAAGGAACCCGAAGCACGGGATGAGCATGCTGGTTGTGGCTAAGCTCGCAAGGCTCATAGGCGTCGACCAAATACACATAGGCACTGTAGTAGGTAAGATGGAAGGATCGCGCAAGGAGGTTATCGACTTGGATGAAGAGATGGTATTGGAAAAGATGAAGCCAGCAAAGGATGTGCTCAGCGAGGAATGGTACAAAATAAAGCCTGTTGTTCCTGTTACTTCTGGAGGGCTGCACCCAGGGCTTGTGCCTCCGGTGATGAAAATACTGGGCAAGGAGATTGTGATACAAGCGGGAGGAGGAATAGATGGCCATCCGAACGGGGTGAAGGCAGGAGCAATGGCAATGAGGCAGGCAATAGAGGCGACTTCTGAAGGCGTGGAGCTTGAAGAGTACGCAAAGGGGCATTCAGAACTCGCTGCCGCGCTAAAATATTGGGGCTACAAGAGAACCAGGTGAAGATGATGATGCTCAGGGCAAGGATATTGGATCTTGAGACAGGGGCAAGCGTCGTCCTTATTAACGAGGCTGACGGTGACACTATGAATGTGCATCCTGGCGACAGGGTAACGCTCAGATCCTCTTCGAGGAGCATCGTGGCGATAGCAAATCTTACAACTATAATAGAAAGAGGTTTAGTGGGTTTAACCAAAGACGTGAATGACGAGCTAGGCGCGAAAAACGGCGATGCGGTGGAAGCACTGCTTTCAAAGCAGCCGAAGTCGCTTGCCGCAATAAAGGACAAGCTCAACGGTAAGAGGTTAGACTACGACGAAATATATGAGATAGTGAAAGACGCGGTGAACAAGAAGCTGGACAGAAACGAGCTGACTGCGTTCGTAGTGGCGTTGCACGCCTATGGGCTTGACTTGGAAGAATCGGAATACATGTCTATGGCAATGGTAAAGACAGGGGAAACTCTTGGACTGAAGAAAAAGAGGATTTTCGACAAGCATTCGATAGGCGGGGTGCCTGGCGACAAAACCACGCTACTTGTAGTGCCCATCATTGCAGCTGCAGGGCTGACAATACCAAAGACATCATCCAGGGCAATAACTTCTGCTGCCGGCACAGCGGACAGGGCAGAGGTTCTGATGCCTGTGGATCTTTCTGCAAAGGAGATGGTAGGAGTTGTCGAAAAGACAAATGGGTGCATAGTTTGGGGAGGCGCGGTGCACATGGCGCCGGCAGACGACATCTTCATTAGGATAGAATATCCTTTTTCAATAGATCCACTGCTTTTGCCTTCGATTATATCCAAAAAGAAGGCAGCTGGTTCTACCGACATGGTGCTTGACATACCAATAGGGCAGAATGCCAAGGTAAAGAACAAGGAAGACGCATGGGCACTGACAAAGGACTTCTCTGCGCTAGGAGAGCGCATGGGTATAAGGATAAGGGGAGCTGTGACTTACGGAGAGCAGCCGATAGGATATGCTATAGGCGCCGCAGCTGAAGCTAGGGAGGCGCTGCGGGTGCTGCACTACAGGAACACTGTGCCAGACTTGGTAGACAAAGCGACAAGCATAGCGGGAATGCTTCTCGAAATGGGTGGCAAGGAGAACGGCAAGAAGCTCGCAAAAAGCATAATAGAGAAAGGCATGGCTGAACAGAAACTCAGGCAGATAATAGACGAGCAGGGAGGAGACCCTAAAATAAAGCCGGACGACATACAATTAGGAAGGTATTCTTCCATCATTGAATCGGAAGTTGACGGAAGGATAATGGCGATAGACAACCTGGTCCTCGCGTATGGCACCAGGCTCGCCGGCGCGCCTAAAATTAAGAGCGCCGCAATCATAATGCACAAAAAACTAGGCGACAACGTGAAGAAAGGCGAGCCTATGGCAACAGTCTATTCGGATTCCACTTCGGCGCTGAAGGATGCTGAAAGATACATTTTAGACAATGCCGGCATAGTTGCTGCGTCTGGCAGCAGCATGCTTCTGAAGGAAATAAGGATCGAAAAGATGCAGCAGAGAGGCTTTGTTCTGGAGAGGTAGTTTTGATTGTGGTATGATGAAAATTCTTCTCGTTGTGCTTGATGGCGCCGCGGACAGGAAAATAAAAATCCTCGGGAACAGGACGCCGCTTCAGGCTGCGAAAATGCCGAATCTCAATGGCTTCGCCAAAAGATCTTTTGAGGGTATGATGTATCCAATAGGCAAAGGCATAGCTCCAGAATCTGACGCTGCTGTTTTCTCAATCCTGGGATATGATGTAAAAGAGAGTTATACCGGAAGAGGACCCGTCGAGGCACTCGGCGCCGGGCTGAAAATTGACGACAACACTCTTGCCCTAAGATGCAACTTTGCCACTGTGGGAAACGATAGGACTATATTAGACAGAAGAGCAGGTAGAAGCATAACCAGAAATGAAGCTGCGCAACTAGAAAAAGAAATAAACAGCATAAAACTTGGCGAAAAGGGAGTCAGATTCAATTTCAAGGCGACAGTAGGCCATAGGGCTGTCATTGCCTTTTATTCAAAATCATTCAAATTTTCGCCAATGGTATCAAATGCTGATGTTGGATACGTAAGGGAAGGAAGCATATCCATAGCTTCTGCCGCTAGCAGCGCAGGTAGCAAGATTCCAAAGGTCGTTGCGCTTGACAATACAAAAAGCTCAAGGCGGACTGCAGATATGCTAAACAACTTCATAGATGCGGTAATCTCGAAGCTTGGAAAGTCCAGGGTAAACGAGCAAAGGTCTAAGAGAGGTTTGCCCGTTGCCAACGCTATACTTATGAGAGATGCCGGGGTGGGGCTCCCGAAAGTAGTGCCAATATGGAAGAAATACGGCATGAGTTTCGCCTTTGCCACAGAAATGCCTGTTGAGAGAGGGATAGCCAGGGTTCTGGGCATGAAAGAGATTCGCTCAAGGTGGCGCAGGGACAAGAAGATGCGCTACAGGGAGATTGCCAGGACAATAATGAAGCATTCAGGCAGCTTCGATTTCGCGTATGTGCACCTGAAGGGCCCTGACGAGCCTGGCCACGATGGCGACGCTATTGGTAAAAAACGCGCGCTGGAAGAAATAGATTCTGGTTTTTTCGCGGTTCTGCCAAGGGAATTGCCATTTGCGCTGTGCGTGGCAGAAGACCATTCGACGCCGTGCGAGCTTAAGGCGCATTCTGCAGATCCTGTGCCTGTGATGATCCGCCCTTCAAAACCAATAGGCAGCGACAGCATGCACTTTGACGAGAATATAGACGGAAAAGGCAAGCTTGGCACGTTTGAGGGCAGGAAACTTATAGAAGAAATAACAAGGCATCTTGGCTAGCACTGCAGCGTCAATATTCCTCCCACTTTATCACGTTATAGGAGTCCTTAACAGAGATGTTCCTTATTGGAAGATACCCCTTCAGCACGTCTGTGATTCTAGCATATACTATCTTTGGTTCATCGCCCTTGAATATCTCTCTGTGCATTCTTATGCCTTTTTCCATGGCGTCTTTCATACTTTCGAAGCAGGCAAACATGAAAAACCTCTCGCTGCCGCTTGTTGGCGCAAGTATTTGGAATGTGTTTACAAGCGGCATCTCGCCGTCTATTTCCATATAGTATTTCCTGGCCCTTGCGGCGCGTTTCTCAGTGCCTGGGGCGAAACGGTATGTGACGAAAAGTATCATATTATATTCCATTGGGGGTTTTGTGATTATTGTGGAGAATTTCTTTACAATTCCGGATGATATTATCTTCATTATGCGGTACCTTACTGTATCCTCGTTTATGCCAATTTCCTTAGCGATTTCGCGGTAGCCCTTCCGTGAATTTTCGTTTAACGCTACGAGTATCTTTTTGTCAGTGTCGTCCATGCCGTATTTACTGAGGTCAAGTCTTTCTATCATACTGCTTGAAATTGGCAAGAATCCTATATGGGTCACTACTATCTGCGAGGGGTGTATGCTGGGCCTGTATTCGGCAAACCTGTACGCCAACGAGGTTTCCCAAAGTATATAGTCCTTGCCGCTGTTTGTTTCTGCCTCTACCACAAGATCGAAATTGCCATCTGTAAAGGCTGCGAACTGCACCATATCGCTTTCCTTGAAGAACTCTATAAGCTTATCCTTTGGCGGCTTAGAAGAAAACTTCACCCACATTATATATCTGTAGGCGAAGCCGAGAGCGTCCTTGTTGAACTCTATTGTATACCTTAAATGAAATTCGTCTTCCAGTTCCTTTACGTACTTCGCGGCAACGCTTCTCGAGCATTTTGCAAGCTTTGCTATGTTGCTTATTGATGCTCTGGCGTCTTCGCTCAGGGCCCTGAGCACTGCACGCTTGGCGTAGCCGTATTCCTTCATTGAACCATTTCAAATTCCGAAATTCCAGAAGGAATTCTGCTATAAAAACACATGTTTAAATTATTAAATACTAAACTAATAAATTATGGCAATTACTCCAAGGACGAAAGGATATGCACTTTTGGCGCTTATAACAGTTGAATTGGCATTTTGGCCTATATTCTTTGACATAGGCAGCAGCGCCCTTGGCATGCCGCTTTTCCTGTTCTATTCGTTTTCCGTTTCTACAGCAATACTTGCCGCAATAGTCTTTTCAAAAAAGAGGTATGAATTCAAACAGCTGATGTACAGGAAAAAGACCCTTTACACGCTTGCAATAAGCGGCTTTCTTAACGCATTCCTATCGTCAGCATTGCTTACGCTTGGAATATTGCACACTTCTGCAAGCCTTGCAGGAGTGGTCTACAGGAGCTGGCCATTGCTTATGGTGCCTTTCATACCTCTGATCGTAAGGACCAAGGTAAACAAATACCAGATAATTTCGCTTCTCATAGGCTTTGTTGCGCTTTACATCGCGCTTACGCAGGGCAGGCTTATAAGCGTTAACTTGGCTTATGCGCCTTACATTTTGCTGCTCTTCTTTGCGGCGCTCGCCGTTGCGCTCTCCAACGTGCTTATAAAGAGCCAGAATGCCGATGTCTATGCGCAGAACCTCATATTTGACTTTGTGGCAATGGCTTCATTCTTTGCGCTTGTCATTGCCACTGGCGCGCATTTTGCTTGGCCTGGTTTTAACACCCTTATGGCAGTGCTGTTCACAGGCGGCATCGCTTATTCGATAGGGTCTGTGTTTTTCTATTATTCCTTGAAAGTCCTAGAGCCCACAGTCGTAGGCAACGCAATGCTACTTGTTCCTTTCCTCACATTCGCATTCTCTGCAGCATTCCTAGGCGAGCAGATCTATTTCTACTACATAATTCTTGGCTTTGTCATAGTGCTTGGGATTATAATACAGAGAATGGCACCTTCTAAGGTCCCCGAAAGGGTCCCAAGGCTAAAGAATATCGCAACTACGATATTTGACATAACAAGCGCTTTTGCAGACAACAGGAATCCTGATATATACAGCCACATTGCAGGCTCCGGGAGGGCGCTTGCAGTCAAAGGCAGGATTGCTGAGATATATGATATGCTAGGCGAGGAGAAGAAGAGAGAAATGGCAAACAAATACGGCTGCATAATGTTCACAAACAGAAAGCCTCATGCGAGCGTTGCTGAAAGCGAAATCAGGTTCATGGGTGATGTGCTCGGGCTTGGAGGTGATGACGCGTTCTTAGTCGGGATAGGCGAGCCGTCAAAGATAGAAGAAGCAATAAACGAGGTTGATCTTGCCAGCGTTGGCATACGCAAGCCTGACGACGTAAATGAAGGTAAAACGTTTACATAATCCGAAAAAACTCCGCAATATTTTTTACAAAAATAACGGTATTTAAAGGAGTTGCGCCATTAATATATGGGTGTTTATGGGAGCCCCACCCCCATACCCCACTTCTTTTTATTCTTTCATTTTCCCAAGAATAAATGCGATAGATTTCGTTATTTCAAGTTTGGCGTCACTATACCATTTGCGCACATTCAAGTCATACGATTGAAAGCTTGTGTATGCAGCTAAGCATTCTGTAAAAAGAATTTAGTATTTTGCATGCAACTTATGTACGTGAACAGTGAAATAGGCAGCATAAAGCTTAGGAAAATTTTCGACTCCAGATCGCAGCTCACAGTTGAGGCTAAGGTGTCTAGTGCTTCTGGAATTAGTGTTACTGCTTCAGCCCCAAGCGGTACAAGCAAGAGCGGTTACGAGGTTGCAGCCTTCCCTGGCGGCATAGACAGATGCCTTAGGAACTTTTCGTATTATGAAAAGAAGTTTGTAGGAATCGATGCCACAGACCAGCAGGCAATCGACACGATGCTGCACGAGGTCGGCGGTAAGGGACTTGGCACAATCGGAGGAAGCATATCCACTGCGGTTTCAATAGCATGTGCGAGGCTGGCCGCAACCACAGAAGGCATGGAGCTTTATGATTATATTTACAGCAATTTCACAAGACGTTTCGTAAGTAAAAAGAAAATGCCGCGACTGCTTGGCAACGTCATAGGGGGAGGCGCGCATTCCAAGAAAGGCATGAACATTCAGGAGATACTGATATCTCCGGATTCTGATTCTTTCTTCCGCAACGCGCTTATAAGTGCTGAACTGCATGCCGCGATAGGAAATATGTTGATAAATAAGCTTGGGTTCAGCATCGGAAGGAATATAGAGGGCGCATGGAGCAGCCCGCTTAGTGAAGAAGGGAACCTTAGCATCGCCAGGAAGGCGGCTGACACTCTTGAAAAGAAATATGGAACAAAAATAGATTTGGGCGTCGATGTTGCCTCGAGCGAATTCTACTCTGATGGCAAGTATCGCTATAGATGGGGAGAGCTGGATGCCACCGGGCAGCTCGACATGATGATTAAGATCAAGCGCAAATACGGCCTGTTTTACATTGAGGATCCGTTCGAAGAGGACGACTTCGGAAGCTTCGCCAAGCTCACTTCGATGCTGAAAAGCCGCGCGTTTGTGGTGGGCGACGACCTGTATGCCACAAGCGAAAAGCGGCTTGAAAAAGGCATTTCGCTTTCGGCGACAAACGCCGTACTTATAAAAGTCAACCAGGTAGGTACACTAAGCGACACTGTCAAAGTGGTAGAAACCGCCACGGGAAAAGGAATTAGGAGTATTGTTTCGCACAGAAGCGGCGAGACTGATGACGCCTTCATTGCGCACTTGGCAGTGGCCTTCGGATCCCCGCTGATCAAGAGCGGCATTTCCGGGGGCGAGCGTGTCTCAAAGATAAACGAGCTGCTCAGAATAGAGTCCATTGAAGCAACAAGATGATATTAGCAAAATTTTAATATATAGAGGTATATATCTTTAATCAAAACTGATTTCATGCAAGCGATCAGAGTACCAGGCACGATAGCAGTTATACCTGACGGCAACAGACGCTGGGCTAAAATCCACAGGCTTTCGTTTTTCAACGGCTATAGGCTAGGCGTAAAAAAATTCATAGATTTCAGCGAGTGGTGCAAGGATTACGGCATAAGGAATATAACAGTGTGGGCGCTTTCGACTGAAAATTTGAACAGGCCAAAAAGGGAAGTAGACACCCTATTTGGCATTTACAGAAAGACAGCGAGGGACAAGAAACTAATAGGGAGGCTCCACGAAAACAAGACGCGCTTCAACATAGTGGGAAACAGAAGCATGTTGCCAAAGGATCTTAACAAGATGCTACACAAGATAGAGCTTGACACGATGCACTACACTGAAAGGACCATAAACATGCTCATAGGTTACGGAGGAAGGGACGATATCGTGCACGCTGTCAAAAGGATAGCGCAGGACATCGCAGCAGGAAGGATTAGAAGCATCGACGAGCAGGTCGTAAGGGACAGACTGATATCTCGCAGCGTGCCTGACATAGACTATGTTATAAGAACTTCTGGAGAAGAGAGGCTCTCCGGTTTCATGCCTTGGCAGGCAGGATACGCCGAGCTTTATTTTTCTAATAAGTTTTGGCCTGATTTTACAAGAGCGGATCTGCACAGCGCGCTACTGGAGTACAGCAGGAGGCAGCGCAGGTTCGGCAAATAGGCTGTTGCATGCCTGATTCGCATAAGGAGCTTTTCAAATATTCCAAGTATTTCAACAAGATACTGCCCAGCCCGATAATTCTCCTTGCTGCCATAATCGCAATAGGTGCGCTTACTGGCGTGCTTGCCATAGGCATTGCGCATTTCGGTTCCAACGCCAGCTATGCCTCTGTTTTGCTGTACGGGGGAAGCGCGGGCATATTCATAGTTAGCATACCCGCCATACTCACGGCTGCAATAATCAAGGTCATGAAGAGAAACATGCTCCTGAAGCACGTGATGTTTGCAGTTATGGTAAGCTCAATTGGCTATGCTATATTCATACTAATAGCAAGCGCCGCCTACATGCTTGCAAGAAGCTACGTTTTGACTTATATAATAGTCATACTTGCCAATGCGAGTTTATACGGTTATTGGCTAATAATCGGCAGGTTCATAATTTCGAAAAGGAGGAGCGTAAGCCTCAGCGCGGTAATGCAACCGGTATTCAATATGCTTATGTACGTGCCCTTCGGCAAATACATTGTCGCAATTACGCTTCCGCTCAGCATAGCAATGGTAAAAATGCTGGCGGGCATGCTGGTTTTCCTATTGGTTAGTTATGCGTTCCTTTATGTCGTCGACAAGCCAATGAAAAGCAAGCTTAACGTCAGCAGCGTAGAAATTTTCAGCATAATGGTCAACCAGTGGCTTTACAACACAGGCGCCATAGACCTGGCTGAACCGAACTTCGGAACTAAAACCAAGTTAAATGTTGACTTGCTATTACTCCGCTCTGGAAAAAGTTACAGCGCAATATTTGTCAAACCGGGCATACACTACGGGCCGTTCTCGGGTACCGGAGGCGCAGTAGCAACTACCTACATAGGCACTGCCCTCAAAAAAAGGTATGGAGCTGCGCCGTTTGTCCTCCACGGCGCTGTTAACATAGAGGACAATCCTATAAGCACTGCGCAGGTTTTCGGCATAGCAAATGAGATAGTGAAGCATATAAATGGGCTACCAGAGCATGCATTCAAGGACGCTTTCGGTGGAATAGGATTCGGCAATGAGGGCACCTGCAAAGCCACAAGCATAGCCATAAACGACTGCAGTCTGATAACCCTAACCAGGGCGCCAAATATTACGGAGGACATAAGCCACAGAATAGGCGAGGATTTTGAGAAAATTGCGCTAGACAAGGGAATGCATCCGATCATAATAGACGCGCACAATTCCAGAATAGAGAGCGTGTCAAAGGAGGAGTTGCGCGGGGTGCACGAAGGCAGCAAGTACGTTGAAGAATACAAGCGAGCAATAGAAAAATCCCTTGAGATAGGCAAGCGGCACAGGATCTCTTTCGGTTCAGCATCGGTTAAGACTGCCGACCTGATAGGCAAGCAGAAGGATCTTGGTGACGGCTTTACCAGTACCGCGGTATTCGACTTTGGCAAAAGGAAATTCTGCATTATTTACTTTGACGCAAACAATATGCTGCCGAGCTTCAGAAGCGCAATAATAGAGCACGTAAAGTCGAAATTTCACATGGATTGCGAAGTCTGCACCTCTGATACGCACAGCGTTAACTCGCTCGCATTTACAGCAAGCAATGTGCTCGGAAGGTACACGAGTGTTAAATCAATGATAGAAGTTGTCGATTCGCTTTTAGAAGTTGCTTCGAGCAACACCACTACCGTCAAAGCGGCACACTTGAGATTCACTATTGACAATTTCATGGTGTGGGGAGAAGGCGTAGAGGATCAGATGAAGAAAGCAAGCATAGAGATAATCAAAAAAGTAAAGCACATAGTGCCTGTAGTGATAACTGCTGGTTTTATAGCTGCTGCATGGATTATATACATGATATAGCGTCGTGTGGCAATGTTCGCTACTACATTGTACCTTGACATTGCAGTTTACCTATTGGCAATATTCTCGGTAGTTTATGCAATTTACACCGCTGACTTAAAAAGGATATTGTCGTTATTCTTGTTTTTTGTGGCGGCGGCCGCATTGTTTCATTTTGAGCAAACAAGCATGTTCCTTCTATCAGGCGTTATAATATTCGAAAGCGCTGCTCACTACTATGGCAAAAAAGGCGACGGCCTTTTTATAATTGCCGGAATGGTTTACTTCTTCGCTGCTGTGCAGCTTGCAGGCGCGCAGTTGGCGGCACAGGCTGTACTCATAGGGCTTCTGGCAGGCATGAGGATAGGCACCAGCCACTCTGTTTCTAATAAAAAAGTAGAAATAAACAGGGATCTTGCGCAGATGGGCGCAGGCGCCATAGTAGTAGCGTGCTTCATCTTTTTCAGCGTCACTGCAGCGCAGATAATCACAGTAGCGCTGGTGCTTATAGGATACGTTTTCAGCAGCCTCACATCCTCTGGAAGCAAACTTCACATAGCAAAAGTCCTAAGGCGCCTCGAAAGGCAGGATGCAAAGTTCGGCAGAGGCGCAATATGGCTTGCTTTGGGAGTTCTTGTGTCAATATCTTTCACTAGCAATTCGAATTACATTATCGCCATGCTCATTGCAATTTTCTTCTGCGATTCTCTTGCCACAATAATAGGAGTAAGCTTTGGCAGACACAAAATTCCATACAACAATAAAAAAAGCGTTGAGGGTTTCGCTACTTACTTTGTCGTGCTTGCAGTTTTAGCCTACCCCCTGATTGGAGTATCGTCGTTGCCGCTAGCACTCATAGCAGCAATAGCGGAAAGTGCTCCGCTGCACTTGGACGATAATTTCGACGTGCCGATAGTGATGCTTGTAGTGCTGCTTCTGCTCAGAACTTAGCAAAAAGGTTACACTCTCCTTCCTCTCCTGCCTCCAGGCCTTTTTGTTGTGTCTGTAGGTATAGGAGTAACGTCTTCTATGCTTCCTATTCTCAGGCCGCTTCTCGCCAAAGCCCTAACTACAGCCTGGGCGCCGTGGCCCGGCGTCTTGGCTCCGTGCCCTCCAGGAGCCCTTATTTTTATGTTTATATGGGTTATTCCCTTTTCTATAGCTGTCGCAGCAACCTTGTAGGTAGCCTGCGTCGCGGCGTATGGCGTTCCTTCTTCGTGGTCGGTATCCACTACCATCCCTCCACTTCCAGTTGCTATGGTCTCTGCACCTGAAAGATCAGTAAGCGTTATTATGGTGTCGTTCTTCGATGAATATATGTGAGCGACTCCCCATCTCGTGCCTTTTGGCTTGTATTTTTCAGCTGCTTCAACAACTGCAGTCTCGAAAGACGCCTCCTTCTTCTTCACAGCGGCGTTTTTGTCCTTTTTAGTCTCTTTTGCTTTTTCAGCCAATCAAACACCCTCGTTTGCCTTGATGCCGGCGGATTCGGCAGTCGCAGCGTTGCCAAAATCTATCTTTATGGGCTTGTAATATGATATCTTGTTTTCCTCGTCGGCGCTGACAAGATAACTTGGCGAAGTTATGCGCTTCCCGTCTATTGCTATGAAGCCGTGCGTCACCAGCTGCCTTGCCTGCTTGATGCTCTTCGCCATGCCTTTTCTAAGCACCATTGACTGAAGCCTCCTCTCTAGAAGTGCTTCTATCCCTATTACCAGAAGGTCGTCAACAGCAGCAGAGCTTTTTATCACGTTGAGCTTTGAGAGCCTTGCAATCATCGCCTTGCCAGTTTCATCGCTTTCCTTTCCAGACAAGACTTCTCTTGCTTTTCTCCTTATGCGCCTGAGTTCGCTTTCAGCGAGCCACAATTCGCGCATGTTCTTAAGGCCGTACTTCTCCTTGAGCGAATGCTCTTCCTCGATGCGGTGTAGGTCCCACATCATTGTAGGCTTTTCGTATTTCTTCCTCAGTCTTTTTGGTGCGCCCACTCAATCACTTCTTCTCCTTTGCTTCTTTCTTCTGCTCCCCAGGCGCGGATGCCTTCTGCGCTGCAAGAGCAGCTTCTGCTGCCTTCTTCGTTACTCCCACAGTGACTCCTGTTCTTCCAGTTGACCTTGTGCGCTGTCCGCGTACCTTTTGGCCAAACTGATGCCTGAAGCCACGCCAGGTCTGCAACTTTATGTCGTTGTCTATGTCGTGCCTTACCTTTATGGTGAGATCGCTGCCAACAAGATGCATATCTTGGCCCGTCTCTGCGTCTTTGCGCCTGTTTAGCAGGTATTTTGGAACGCCAAAATTTGACGGATTAGATATTACCTTTTCAAGGTTAGCTATGGACTCCTCGCTTATAGAGCCTATGCTCGAATTGGGGTCTATGCCGAACTTTGCATGCGCAGCTATCGCTATAGCGTGCGAGAGGTTGTGGCCTATGCCTTTAACCTGGTTAAGGGCTTTCTCAATCCTATAATTGCCATTAATGTCTTTGCCGGCAATTCTTACTATGCTCGTCGCTTCCTTGTTTGCATTCTGATCTTTTGGTTTGTGCTCTTCTGCCATGTAAACACCACGCCAGGGCTGGGATATTCAGCTTAGCTTTTGAACCCAGGAGGCTCGTGAGAGCCATACGCTAGCTGGATTTTCTCCAGGCGTACGCGTTACCAGATTCCGCCACCCTGGCAATGCTACAGCATGCTCCAAAGTGATATTTTGATTTATCTATCGCAAAAGGCGATTTGTGCAAGCACAAATGCGCATCCTAGCGACAATAAATTATCTCGTATTGAAGGTATTTAAGCATTGTGGAAACTTCCTTGTTGAGATATGTATATCTATACAGCACCTATTTAAGCCTTTCTGGAAGCCTTTTTTGACGCGCCCTGGGGCTTTACTGTCGGGAAGGCTATTACCTCTTTTATTGACTCGTTGCCCGTGAAAAGCATTGCCAGCCTGTCTATGCTGACGCCAATCCCCGCTGTAGGAGGCATTCCGTATTCTATGGCTTCTATGAAGTCTGCATCTGAAGGAGGAGCTTCCTCGTCGCCCTTCTTCCTCTCTGCCTCTTGTTCCTCAAACTTTCTTCTTTGTTCTATAGGATCTGTGAGCTCTGAATAGCAGTTTGCTACCTCGTACCCTGCTATGAACATCTCGAACCTCTCGCTCAGCTTTTGATTGCCGCGCTTGTCCTTGGTAAGAGGGCACATGTATGAAGGGTAGTCTACAGCAAATGACGGCTGGTAGAGCTCAGGCTTGACGTACTTGTCGAAAAGCGCGTCCGCAACATGATAGCTGTTCTTAACGCCTATCTGCAATTTCTCCTTTTCAGCGATTTCCGCTGCCTCGCTGTCTGTGAGCTCTTCGACTTTTATTCCTGTCTTCTTCCTTATTTCGTCAACCCAGTAAACCCTCTTGAAAGGAGGCGTGAAATCTAGCGTTTTACCCATGTAATCGAATTTGTAAGAGCCAAATATACTTTTTGCCATGCCGCTCAGCATTTCTTCCATAAGCTTCATGAAGTCGTTGTAGTCCTTGTATGCCTCGTAGAATTCTACCTGAGTGAACTCTGGATTGTGCGTAGAATCTATATCCTCGTTCCTGAAGTCCTTTGACACTTCGTAAACCTTCTCGAAGCCGCCTATGATCAGCCTCTTCAGGTAGAGCTCGTCCGCAATTCTGAGATACATGTCAGAGTCTATGGCGTTGTAGTATGTAACGAAAGGCTTGGCATTTGCGCCGCCATATGTGGGTTGCAGCACTGGCGTCTCAAACTCCGTGTAGCCTCTTCCATCCAAAAAGTCCCTTACGAACTTAAGAATTTTCGCCCTTGTCCTGAAGAAATCCCTGACAGGAGTGTTCGCAATGAAGTCCAAGTACCTTTTTCTGTACCGCAACTCGGTGTCTGTAAGGCCGTGAAACTTTTCAGGCAGAGTAGAAAGAGACTTAGCGAGCATTTCTATCTTCTTGGCATCTATGCTAATCTCGCCGCGCTTGGTTTTTGTCACGTTGCCACTTACTCCAAGAATGTCGCCAGTATCTACAAGCTCGATGATTTTTTTTGAATTTTCTTCAAGAAAGTCGTCCCTTGCAAGGATTTGTATCTTGCCATAGCCGTCAACAAGATCGAGGAACTTGACGCCGCCGATGCTGCGCATGCTTGTTATTCGACCAGCAACATCAACGCTTTTGCCCTCATAATTCGCAAACTTCTCCTTTATCGCTGTAGAATATGCGCCTTGAGGGTAGGAGTACGGATATGGATTTATGCCAAGCGATTTAAGCGCCTCTAGCTTCTTCAGCCTGAACTGGTCTGCCATCAGCAACACCTATGATATTTTTCAGCGCATGTTTTTATATATATGAGGGATGCGCAGCGTTTGTCTGCAGGGACAATTTTAAGCATATTAGGATTAGGCAAGCTCAGGGCAAGCATTGTTTCTATCACGGCGGCGTGTAGCCGTTCCACCAGTTGCTCACAAAAGTAACACCGTTTGGCACGCCGTTGTTGCCGTTGCC
>JBMFUT010000011.1:0-20334 GCA_049966395.1 Candidatus Micrarchaeia archaeon | reverse complement strand
AACAGCGCACCCAAAACCACTGCGATAATAAGGATAGCCCAACCGTATGTCATCAGGTACTCCATTGCGGACTGGAGCTTTATTTCATGCATGCCCTCGCAAATCTATGGCAAAAAAAGAATAAATTTGTTTGCAGTGCTGTGCATTTTGAATTGGCGGGCCCGGTGGGATTTGAACCCACGACTTAGAGGTTAAAAGCCTCCCACTCTGGCCAAACTGAGTTACGGACCCGCGATTAATAAATTCACAACAAAATATTTAACACGTTCGTTGTTGCATTTATCATATATTGCTACAGCAGGTTCTCTCTTTTGAAGTCCTTCACGCTCAGCCACAGTATTACTGCATCGGCTATCGCAAGCACCGCTATTGAATAAGCGAAAAAGCCCACGGTGAGGCTAGCGAATCCTGCTATCGAGGCGAATGGAAGCACTATTATAGGAAGGACAAGAAGCGAAGACAGCTGTTGCGCCTCCTTGATGCCACGCACGTGGGATGATATCAGCACCACCACACTTATCGCGGCGACTGCAAGAAATGGCGAAAGCAGCAACATCATCAGCCACGATGGTGTTGGCAGAACGTACAATTTGAAAGTGCTGTAGGAAAGCATGTTTGTCACTGTACCGTATATTGCGAATACCATCACTGTGAGAATAAGGGTAGGTATTAGCGACGCCATAATCTTTCCAAGCAGCAGCTCTGAGTTGCTTGCAGGTGAGGAAAGCAGGGATTCTGCGGTCTTGCGCTCCTTTTCGCCAGCAAAGCTGTCCGCAGCTATTACCGAGGCAGTTATTATTGGTATCGTAAGGAATATTGTTCCTAGTATGTTCACCGAGAAGAAAACCATAAATTTCACGTTGCTTGCAGCGCTGCCCTGTGGCAGGGATATTGAAGAGATGCTAGAAGCTATCGAAGGCGCGGCGTGCAAAGCAACATAAACTGTCATTAGAGGCAGCACAATCGCAAAGAAAACTGGTATGCCTATCATTGGCCCGTATATTGCTATGCTGCTGAATACTTCCTTCATGTCCTTTATCGATATTATGTAAGACTTTCTTAGGTCCATTGCATATCAACTCTCGAAAAGTTTTTCCAATGCAGGCTCAGCATAGTCGACGCCGACAACGTATGCTCCGTGCCCTATGAGATGCTTCACTATCTCGTTTATATCCTTGTAGCTATGCACCTTGAATTCTAGCACACTCGACCTTCTGGCGCCATTGGAAGGAATAAAGCCCTTTATAGAGGCGGCTATAGACGCTTTTATGGGGCTTGCAAGCCTTATACTTACAGTGGAGCCTGAGGCTATTGCTTTGTATAGGTCTGCAGTTGTTGAATCCCTTATGATTTTCCCGGAGTTCAGCACTATCAGCCTGGCGCTGTAGCGCGCAACCTCGTTTATGCGCTGGGTGACCAGAAGCACGGTCCTGCGCATCTTTTGGTATTCGTAGATTATCTGCCTTATCTCTTCTGAAGACTGCTGGTCCAAAAATGCAGTAGGCTCGTCAAGCAGGAGGACCTCAGGATCGTTGAGCAGAGCTCTGCATAAGGCTATTTTTTGTTTAGTGCCCCTGCTCAGTGTGTAGACTTTTCTGTCTAAAAATTCATCCGCCTTGAGTTTTCTCAGTATATCGATAGATTTCTCAATTATTTCTTGGTTCTCCATTCCATATAGCCTGCCGAAAAAGAGGAGGTTGTCCTTTACGCTGAGGTAGTCGTACAGCGCATAGTTTTCTGACAGAAAAGACATTTTATACTTGAGTGCGTTGTCGTAGTAAGGCTCCTTTCCAAGGACTTTGATTGCACCTGAGTCAGGCTTATAAAGCCCTGCGACGCATCTTAGCAGCGTGCTCTTTCCAGCGCCGTTGGGGCCGAGTATTATGCTAACTCCGTTGGAAGAACTGAAGCTAACGTTGTCAATTGCCTTTACGCTTCCGAAACTTTTGCTTACGTGGCTAATTATTATATTGTTTCCCATCAATTATTTTTATCAGCACCTAACTAAATATTTGATGCTTGGCGCGGGATTGCTGGTGATTCATTGGAAAAAATTGCGCAAAACGGAAATAACGAGCTGCAAAGCAAAAGGTTCAGCAGACGTGTCGAGGATTTCGTATGCGAAGTGTGCGGCACCAGTGTAAGTGGCAACGGCTACACAGACCATTGCCCAAACTGCCTGTGTAGCAAGCATGTAGATATCAACCCAGGTGACAGGAAAGCTGAGTGTGGAGGTATTATGATTCCGACAAGGACAGAATACGCCAAGCATGAGTTCACAATATACTACAAGTGCACGAAATGCGGCGCAGAGAAAAAGGTAAAGGCTGCCGAAGATGACAACAAGGAACTTCTCATGGAGCTGCTGCCAAGATAAAACTGTTTCTAGCTATGCAAAAGTGCATTATACAAAAGCAATAAAAGAGTTAACAGGAAATATTGACTACGATTCGATGAAATACATTGTAACTTCGGCCTTGCCTTATGCGGAAGGCATGCCTCATCTTGGCAATCTTGTCGGCTCGATATTGCCTGCAGACGTGTTCTACAAATTCCTCTTGATGAAGGGAGAAGACGCAATTTTCATATGCGGTTCTGATGAGCACGGCACGCCAATAGAACTCCAGGCCATAAAGCAGAAAATCGCCCCTGAGGAATTTGCCGAGTCGATGCACAGGCAGATAAAGAAGGCGCTTGAGGATTTTGAGTGCACTTTCACTTATTACGGGAAGACGCACACCGAGCAGAACAAAAAGGTAGTGTACGAGATATTTGAGGCGCTTGACAAGAACGGCTACATAATAAAGGTGGACTCAGAGCAGGCATACTGCAACAACGAGAAGAGGTTCCTTAGCGATACATTCATAGAAGGCACGTGCCCACACTGCGGCTACGAGCATGCAAGAGGAGATCAGTGCGAAAACTGCGGGGCCCTGCTTACTCCTAAAGAGCTCGTGAACCCGCACTGCAGGGTTTGCGGCAGCAGCGATATAACTTTCAACAAGACCACCAACCTTGCAATAGATCTGCCTAAGCTGCAGGGCAAGATCAAGGATTTCATAGAAAGGAACTCGAAAAACGATTGGAGCAAAAACGCGATAAACCACAGCTTGAACTATATAAAAAGAGGGCTCAATGCAAGGGAGATTACGCGCGACCTCAAGTGGGGATTCCCTGTACCTGTCAAAGGTTTCGAAGACAAAGTATTCTACGTTTGGTTCGACGCACCAATAGGCTACATCGGCATAACAAGGGAATGGAGCGAAGAGAAGTGGCTCGGCTACTGGAAAGACGACAGCTCAAGGTTAGTGCAGTTCATGGGTAAGGATAACATAGAATTTCATGCCTTGTTCTGGCCAGGCATGCTCATAGGCAGCGATGTTGGATATGTGCTCCCAAGCACCATATATGCATACGAGTACCTGTTGGCAAGAGGCATGAAGTTCTCAAAGAGCAGGGGCGTAGGGCTTAACATAAGCAACGCCATCAAGGTAATGGAGCCCGACTACTGGAGGTTTGTACTGATGTATTTGCTCCCTGAGACCGCGGATTCGGAATTCTCGGTGGAGCTTGTAAGAAGCATTGTAAATGGGGAGCTTAACAACGTTATAGGCAATTTCGTGCACAGGACTCTTTCAATTGCAAAAGGCATCGGCATCGTGCCTTCTGTTGAGCTGAGCGAAACTGCGAAAAAGGTCATTGAAGAAGTGAAAAAAGAGGAAGAGGAATACTTGGACAACTTCAACCACATAAGGATCAGGGAGGCGTTAAGGAATGTTATACAAATCGCGGCCAAAGGAAACGGCTATATCAGCTCTTCGGAGCCTTGGCATGCAAAGGGAAAGGAACTTGACGAAATAATGTATGTCGCACTAAGCATCGTGAAGAAAATAGGCGTACTTATATATCCTTTCACTCCTTCGGCAAGCGCCCGCATATTGGAAGTTTTCGGCATGACAGGAGTTGGCGCGCCAAGCATCAACGATGCCAAAATAGAGGCGGGCGCAAGGATTATGATAGGCACTCCAAAGCCGCTTTTCAGGAAATTTACCGACAAGGATGCTGAGGAAATAGAAAAAATTGGCGGGGGCAACAGGAAGCAATCATAGCTTAATTTGTATCATGCGTTGCAATGACCTAACAAATGTTTTTATTTTTATATTTGGCAGTTAGTAAATTAGCAGCATTTTGGTATGCTTATTTGAGCGGGGATGTTGCATACTAGATATTTAGGTGTTTTCAATGACCGAGGAATTGAATCCTTTCAAGATCGCACAGGCGCAGCTGGACAAGGCTGCGGAAGTAATGAAGCTTGACAAGCAGGCGCACCAGATACTCAGGGAACCTATGAGGACCCTTACAGTAAACATACCTGTAAAAATGAGGGATGGAGAAACGCACGTGTTTACTGGTTTCAGGGTGCAATACAATGACGCCAGGGGGCCGGTGAAAGGCGGAATAAGGTTTCACCCGGAAGAGAGCCTCGACACGGTTAAGGCTTTGGCAGCTTGGATGACATGGAAGACTTCGTTGGCCAACATACCATATGGCGGTGCGAAGGGAGGCATAATATGCGACACCAAGCAGATGAACGACACAGAAATTGAGGCACTTTCAAGAGGGTACATAAGGGCACTTGGAAAGTTCATAGGCCCCGAAGTTGACATACCCGCGCCAGACGTTTACACTACGCCACAAATCATGGCGTGGATGATGGATGAATACGCTAACATAGTAAGATACAATGCATTTGGCACTATAACAGGCAAGCCGCTAGAAGTTTGGGGAAGCGAAGGAAGGGGAAATTCCACAGCCATGGGAGGAATGTTTGTGATGAGGGAAGCCGCAAAGCTCCTCGGAATAGACCTCAAGAATGCTAAAGTCGCCGTGCAGGGCTTTGGCAACGCAGGCATGTTTGCATATACCCTTGCCACGCAGCTCTTCGGCTCGAAGGTTGTTGCCATAAGCGACTCCAAAGGTGGCGTCTACGATGACAATGGATTGGACTTGGCCAAGCTCAACGCTGCAAAGCAAAGCACTGGCAGCGTGCAGGGATACGAAGGAGGCACAAAGATAACTAACGAGCAGCTTCTTGAAAGCGATGTTGACATATTGATACCTGCCGCCATAGAAAACCAGATAAGGGCTGACAACGCCGACAAAATAAACGCGAAGATGGTGCTTGAGCTCGCCAACGGGCCAGTGACACCTGACGCAGACGAGGCGCTTTACGAGCGCGGAATATTAGATTTGCCAGACTTTCTAGTAAACAGCGGCGGAGTAATAGTGTCTTACTTTGAATGGGTACAAAACATAGGAGGATACTATTGGAGTGCAGACGAAGTGTATTCGAAGCTTGACAAAATAATAACAAAATCTTTCTACGACATTATGGCGATAAAGAAGCAATACGAGGGCAATGGCGTTAAGATATCCCCAAGAACCGCCGCATATATCATTGCAGTAGATAGGGTCGCAAAGGCGATGAAAGCAAGAGGATGGTATTGAATTGCATTGATCAGCAATGCGTTGGCTAAGTGTATTTTGATACGAAAGTAGCCACCTGTTGCGTGGTAGTTCCGTACCCTGGCACAGTATAATTGAGCCACACGTAGCCAAAGAATGCGCTGCCAATGTTACCAGAAGCGATTCCTGCGCTGTCATAACAGTTTGCATAGAGTATGTAAGTGCCGCCGCTGTACATTGTGATACTTCCGAGAGGGGTGCTTGAATATGCACCTGGAGGATAGTAGGCGCTGTTTTTTGTCACGTGGACGTTGCCGTACATAGGCCCTACTGTCGTCTGGTTGGCTTTGCTAGAGCATGCTACTCCGTTTATTATTATGGGGCCCCCTGTCGCCTGTGAAAAGCTCAGCGTGATTACTCCGCTGGTATTTAGCGAAAACTGGCCGCAAGAAAAGCCTGGCGCGGGTTGGCAGTAAACTGGCGCGATGTTTGGGTTTAATACTCCGACCTTGTATATTATGCCGGCGGCGATTATTATGATTAGAAGAGCTACACCATAGCTCATCATGAAGTCTACAGCTGCTTGTGAGCGCAGTTTACCATTCAACTACTTCGCCTTCATTTCGACTTTTGCTTCGAAGTCAGAAATCTTATAGTTGAACTCTTCGTTAGACTTTATAATTCCTTTCTCTTTGAGGAATTCTCTTGCTATAAGGTAGTAGATGAGCGCAAGGGAACGCCTTCCTTTGTTATTGCAAGGTAGTATCAAGTCTACAAATTTTACCCAGTTGTCGGTGTCGCACAGCGCCACCACAGGTATGTTGGTTTTTTTAGCTTCCCTTATCGCCTGGCGTTCGTTCCTTGTGTCGTTTATGAATACTATGCTTGGCTCCATGAAGTCTTCCCTGTAAGGGTTTGTGAATATTCCAGGCATCACCCTTCCCTCTATGAATTTTGCCTTTATTATTTCAGCAAACTTGGAAGCGGCTGCAATTGCGTACATTCTAGATGCGGTGACTACTATCTCTTTAGGATCGTATGCGGCAAGCATCTTCGCGGCGAGCTTTATGCGCTCGTCGGTTGTTTTTAGATTAAGCAGGTAAAGGCCGTCCTCCCTAACTTTGTATATGAATTTCTTCATGCCGGGCGTTTTGACTTTTGTGCCTATGTGAATGCCGGCCTCAAGATATTCGGCTTGGTCTATTAAAAATTCATCTTCCATATTGATCACTGCTCTCTTTTTTCCATTAGCAAGCTTATTTTTTTGCTGAGCTCATTTGTGAAATCATTAACTTTTTTATCGTCAATACTCACATTCGAGAGCTCTGCCACAAGAGTCTTCAGTTCGTCATGGCTTAGGCTGCTGTAAAGTGTTTTGGCTGCGAGCAAAGCATCGCCATTACTGCTGTTGTAAAGTTCCATCAGCGCAGCTTTCTGATTTTGTTCCTTGCCATGCATAATATCACACGAACGGGGCCGCCGAGATTTTCATGTGTTTTTGAACTCGGGTCATGTGCCCCCTAAGCACAGAGCCTAACCAGGCTAGCAGACGACCCCGCGCTACAATATTACTCATTAACATTTTTATTACTTGCCTGGAATGCCTATTTCCTGTCAAAGTTCATCACGTCGTCTATAAGGTCGACATTGCTTATGAGCATGCGCCTGCAGCAGTATCTTTTAACGTTGAGATCATCAAGGACCTTTTCAGCATCCTCGTGTTCCTTGTGCACGCGCCTGTCGAACTCTTCCCATTTGTCAGCTACGACTTGGCCGCATGAGAAGCATCTTACCGGAATCATCATTTTATCACTTACTAAGTGCAATTTACCTGTATGACGTTTGGAACCTGGCTCTCGCCTTAGGGCCTTTGAACTTCTTTGGCTCGACCTGCCTCACGTCATCGACAAGCATGTATCTGTCGTATTTCATATAAGACTTGGCTACAACGTCAGAGCTAGCCGCAGCGGCTATTGCTTTCGCAAGCGCCGTTCTTGCTGCTTGAGCCTGGCCGCTGAAGCCGCCTCCATGCACATTTATCTTTATGTTGTAGTTTTCTGCGATTTCTTTTGTGAGATTGGAGAAGTTCACTGGCTCCAGTATGAGTTCGCGCGTCTCCCTCGGCTTAAGAAGATTTATGTCCATGCCATTGATAGTTATGCGGCTTTCGCCCTTTACCATTCTGACCCTTGCCACTGCAACCTTCCTCTTGCCCTTTGTAAGTATCACTTTTTGCTTCTCTTTGCTTACCCTCTTCTTTTTTGTCTTCGGTGCTTCCGCAGCGGGCGCCGGGCCTATGACAGAACTAAGTTCCTTGTTTAAGTTTTCCAAACCTTTTGGGCTTTCCATAATATCATCTGTTGTATCCAAGAGCCCTTGAAAGCTCTTCTACTGTATAAGTCCTTTCGAATATTTTCTCTGCTGGCTTGTTAGTTATCTTGACTTGCTTTAAACCTTCAAGCTCCTTAGGTATGCCAATGTACACGCGCAGGTTCTTGTAGGCGCTCTTGCCCTTTGCCTGCTTGTATGGAAGCATTCCGCGCACCACGCGCCTCACTAGGAAGTCCGGCCTTCTGGACCAAAATGGGGAGTGCTCCGGGTTTGCCTTGTCCTTCAGATTTATCCTTCTCTTGTACTTTGACACTATGCTATCAAAGTGCCCGCTTATAAGCATCTTCTCGGCGTTTACGATGTTGACCTTGCTGCCATTGAGCAGCATTTTTGCAGCTGCACTTGCAGTGCGGCCAAGTATGCCGCCAGCGCCGTCTATAACTACTTCTTCCATGAATATCGCCTGAGTTTTCTCTTTGTGCAATAGGATATTTACTTTCTGCCTCTTTTGATTTATATAATTATCCGCGGTTTCCTTTTAAGGATCTCCTCTATGCTCAGCAGATCGCATTTTGCCTCCTTGAGCTTTCTTTCGGCATCGGCGGAGTAGTTCACGGCGCAGATGCTTATCCTGTGGCTTATCTTCCCCGCCGCAAGGACCTTGCCCGGAACTATGACAACCTCGCCTTCCTTGGTCTGCTTGTCAAGCTTGTCTACATTGACAGCTATGCGCTTCCTCTTTGGCAATGCGACAAGTTCCGAGACGCGCTTGAACAGCCCAGAGTTCTTCGCATCGCTACTAGATATGGCGTACAGCCACGAATTTATATTTGCATTTTCTGCCGCGCTCTTCACGTCAACACCGTTTATTGCTATTTTTACGCATAACACTATAAAAATCTATGCGGGGGGAGAGATTTGAACTCTCGCAAGCTCTAAAGCTACAGGAGCCTCAGTCCTGCGCATTTGGCCAAGCTCTGCCACCCCCGCACTCATTTTTTGACGTTCTTTGAAATTTCCTTTAGCTCTTCTTCTATCAGCTGAAGCGTTTTCTCCAGGATGTCCTTAGCCGCCATTTGGCCGAAAGTTTCTATATAAAACTCAAAGCCTCCTTCCACTGGCTTGTAAGTAATGAGTCCGGGCTGGAACTTTGCGCTTTTCCTTGCGTCTCCGAGCACAGCCTTGCCCTCTATCCTGAGGCGCTGGCCCTCGCCGAGCTTTATTATTGGTATGTTTTCATTCGCGACTTTCACGTTCTTGTCTGTGCTTTCCAGGCTCTTCGAATATACAGTCTTTGGACCTTCCTCTTCCAGCTTGAACATTATTTCGTCTTTCTCGTCGTATCCTTTCAGTGGTGTTGCGATTGGCACCAGCCCTATCCTATGCGCTATGTATTCATCAAACATAGCACTGGTGTTCTCGTAAAAAGTAACTCTGTCAATGGCAAAAGTTTTGACACTGTTTATTGCAACTCGCCTTATCGCATTTGCGATATTGTAGTCTATGCCCTCTATTTTGAACTTGATTGCAAAAGGCGTGTCCTCTATAAAGCTTAATTTCATGATACCAGCCTAATTATCAAATAGTAGATGTTTTGCCGCATATGAGAACGTGGCACTCCGCGCGAACAAGCCGCTGCCGGACCGAAGCGCTCTTAGCATTGAAATATGATTTAATAAGATATATATATGTTAGCGTCAAATTGCCGGATTTAGCGTTGAAATTGCGACATTTGCTTATTTGGAAAGTAATTTATTTTGTTCAGCTTATATGATTATTATGGACCACTGGAAAGCCATAAACGAAGCAAGCATGGCCGGATCGTTTTCCAAAGAAAGGTTTTACGCGGGAACTGGCGGAAGCGTCAGGTCGCACTCTTCCCTTTCGATGATTTCTGATAAGGCCAAGTTTGTCGAAAAGGGTGAGATGACTTTCGACAAATACGATCCTCTTGGCTTGAGATACGTTGCAGCAAAGAGCATAGAAGATGATTTGTTCTTGTCGATATACAACCTGAATTCCATGGAAATAGTTGCTTTCAGGCCTACTAAAATGCCGCAGAAAAAAGAAAAAGAGGCGCTGGAAAAGTACTTAAGACGATTTTCAAGGCCAAACATAGAGATCAGGGCAATCGGTATGCTGAACGGCAACGCGGAGATGCTCAGGCTTGTAGAGGAGGTGCGCAAGCTAACTAAAGGGAGCGTTGTAGAAGCTGATCTTTTCGGCGACGAATACAGGCACATTGTGATAGATCTCAAGACTGGGAGCAGCTATGATCTGCTGCTTGAAGATAGGATATACAGGCCAGGGGAGCTAAAGATACAGAATACACAAACGCCTAAGGCATGAGAGCTTTTGAATATAAATCAGTATATGTGGGGCCAGAACTTCCAAGCACGCTTTTCTTCAGTTTCACATTGCCTACAGTGAAACTGCCAAAATCGTAAGTTTTGTACCTTTCTACGAATTTTATTATGCTTGTCTTGTCCTTCAAGTACTTCGCCCTTGCTATTGTCACGTGAGGCGTATAATCGTTGCCATCAAAAACGACGCCTTTCGAAGCTAGCAGCGAACCTATTGAATCATAGAGCGCTTTGAGCTTTTTTTCGCCTTCAGACAAGCTAACGAATAGCACCCTTATGAAGTCGGGAGAGAAATAGCCAATCCCGCGCAGTGACACGTTGAAGCTCTCGAAGTCCAGTTGGTCTAGAGCTGCGATGACATTTTCCGAAGTATGCTCGTCTATTTCTCCAAGGAACTGCATGGTTATATGCATCACTTCAGGCTTAACCAAAACTATGCCAGGCATGGCAACCTCTGCCGATACCCCTGATATGCCTTTCCTTATTTCTTCTGGTATGTCTATTGCTATGAATGCCCGCATGCAAAGACATTTATCAATTGCCAACAAAAAATAAAAGGAGATGGTGAACAGATGGCCAGCATAGAGGAATTCAACAAAATAGAATTGAGGATAGGCAAAATAGTAAATGTAGACGACCACCCTACGGCAAGAAAGCCAATGTACGTCCTAAGGCTCAGCTTCGGAGAGCTTGGCGAACGCACAGTGGTGGCAGGAATAAAGGGCAGATATTCCAAGGATGAGCTTGCAGGCAAAAAAATCGTTTGCGTTTTCAACTTGGAGCCTAAGGCCGTGGCAGGGATAGAGTCCAACGGCATGCTTCTTGCTGCTGAAGATGGCAACACGCTTGCGCTACTTACAGTAGACAAGGATGTGAAGGAAGGAAGCCTCGTTCATTGATGATTGCATGATAATTTGCATAACAGGAATGCCCGGCTCAGGAAAAAGCGTTACTGCGGATATTCTGGGCAAGATGGGCTTCAAGATAATAGAGATGGGGGACTTGATAAGGGAGGAGATGAAAAGAAACGGCATAAAGGTTACCAACGAAAACATGCGCAACTTCGCAATAGACATAAGAAAGAGGGGCGGAAACGACATAGTCGCAAAGCTTACTGCCAAGAAGATAAAAAATCTTCGCAATAGGGGCAAAATCGCAATAGTTGGCGTAAGGAACGCCGATGAGCTTTCTTATTTCAGGAGGATTTTCAAGAGATTTGCCACTGTTGAAATTTACGCGCCGGCGAAAAGCAGGTACGAAAGACTGGAGGGCAGGGGAAGGAAAGACGATCCTAAAAACTACAACGAATTCAAATTCAGGGAGAAAAAAGAGGGGAAACTTGGTATAGCAAGCGCAATAATGAGCACTGACTACGTGGTGCTTAACACGGGCAGCATCGCTGACCTCAAAAAAAGCCTCAAGCTTCTTGTAGGCTTTTTGGAGGAAAAGGAGGGCAACGCTAAGCGAAAGAAGTCAGTGCCAGGCGCTTAGCGCACTGCTTAATAACTTTTTTGTTTCATTATTTACGGTTGTATGAGGGCCCCCATAGTTCTATTGGTGTCTTTCGCGCTGGCTTTTGTGCTAGTTGGCGCAGTAAACGCCACATACCTTCAGATAGAGGGGCCGGTTTCAGGAACGCTTTACGCAAACGGTAGCATATACATAGGCAAGGTAGGGCCTGGCGAGAGCTTTTACATCCTCGCATCTGCAAATACTACAAACTCCAGCGGCAAAATGATATATCTTGGTTGGAACAAGCTAGAAGCGGTAAGTCTGCCGCCGGGATGGAGCGCCGAAGCTTCGCAGCTTTACGCCAATCCTATGAAAATGAAGATAACGGCTGCACCAGACGCGGCAAATGGGACATATTCAATTGTTATTAGAGCTGTCAATTTTTACAATTACTCCACAAAAAGGGAGATAATAGGCAACATAACTGATATTGTCTATGTCAACGTCACGCCTAATGTTTTCGCCCTTAGCGTAAGTCCCAAGGAGATTTATGCCGGGCCGGGGCAGCCGGTCAACTTATACATAACCATAAACAACACTGGCGCCTCAGACGATCCTTTCGTTATAAATGCGCGCGGACTTCCTGCATGGAATGTGCCTGATGAAGTTATTGCCCTTCACTCTACAGTGACGACCTTTGCATATCCGGTATACATAGACGAGCCTGGAGTTTACAAGTTCAACCTCACTGTAAGCTCGGCGACAAGTCCGCTTGTGCGCAAGAGCTATGCAATAACTCTCGTTTCGCATGCAGGGCTCCTAAACGATTACAGCGCCATTGGCGAGGGAGTAATGCTTTCCCCTATAATATACGAGCCGGCATATGCCGTGATGCTTTTCCTAGGGCAGGTTTATAAATTGTTATTAAAGTAAAAATATCTGGGCGTGCAGATGACCAAGAAGCAGGAGAAGAAAAAGTTGCTGTACGTAAGGGCATCTTCAATAGAAGACATAGCCAGGCTAGTGTGCGATTTCGAGAGCACGCCTAAAAACGCATTCCTGTCCAAGATTGGTGGCAAAGAGGCGCTGCTCGCATTTGGAGAGAATATAGGCAGCGCGACTATTGCTTATTATGTTGAGCTTAAAGAAAAGGCAAAAGAGATGCTCAGATATAGCGCCGAAGAAGGGAAAGCAGAGTTTGTTGACGGCGCCGAAAATGCGCCAAACACATGCAACATAAACGTGATAGGAATTGACCTTTCCGACATGGCTCAATGGAAGGAGGATCCGGGAGAAGTTTCGCTGGCAAGGATCGCGAGCGTCAAGGACCTCATAAAAATTGTCATTGCAAAGTCTGTAACAAACGAGAGCATAGAGGGTATGTATTCGTTTCCATACAATGGCAAGACCATCTTCTGCGCATTCGATACCGTGGAGCAGCTTGCGGATGACAAGAAGATACTTTATTATACAATTGCTGAGGAGAACGCGCAAAGAAGCTTTGCAAGGTACGACTACTCGAAGAATGCTGTTGATTTTTCTGAAAGCATAGGGGAGCACACATTTTTATATGTGAAAATAATAAATCTCTCACAGCCATTCCCGTTTTTCAAGCCCGAATAGCTCAGTGGTAGAGCGACTGGCTGTTAACCAGTAGGTCGCAGGTTCAATCCCTGCTTCGGGCGCCTTTGTTTTCGTCAGAGAGGCCGCTGAAGGTCGTTATGCAAAAGCAATATTAAGCTTCACGTCAGATTTTTATATGAATTTAGCGGGTTAAATGGAGAATCAATTACATAAGATTTCGTTTGTGCACAACGCGCTTCCCAATTTGGCGCTAAATGAGGTAGATACCAGCATAACAATGCGCGGCATAAAATTAGACGCGCCGATTTTTGTGGTTGCGAAGAGCGCAAAAATGGCAAGCTCCATTTCTTCGATGATAAAAGGCATTCCTGTTGTGGCGGCGTCCGACAAGGAGCGCACCGTTTACGTCAATGGCACCAAGGCTAAACTTGGGCTCGAAAAGTATAAGTTCGTAGAAGTGAAAGATGGCATAGAGGCGGCAAAGGCTATAAGGATAAGTAAGAAGTTACTGCCATTTGTATACGAAAGCGAGACACAGAGGATAAAAATTTTGGTTAAGCAGCTGCAAGTCGCAATGTTTTTGACTGATTCTGGCAACATAAATGCACTCAGGAAGGCGCCTATATACAAGATGGAGTGATGTGAGTGGTAGATAAATCCAAGCTTACGCAGAGCAGGAAGCTAGAGCACATTAGCATAATACTCAACAAGGACACGCAATATCATAAGAAAACCACGCTGATGGAGTGCGTCAGCATAGTGCCAAAAAGGGGAAAAATAGACAAAAAAGATGTCGATACTTCTACTCTATTGCATGGAAGAGAAATTGCCGCGCCTGTTTTCGTATCCGGAATGACAGGAGGCCAAAAAGAAACTTTTGAAATAAACAAAAACATTGCTATTGCCGTGTCAAAGCTTGGCGTGCCTATGGGCATCGGAAGCCAGAGGGCCATGCTGGAGAACAAAGGCCTTACTTACACCTATGACGTCAAAAAAATAGCAGGAGACATTTTTCTGATAGGCAATCTGGGTGTGTCAAAGCTTCCAAAATACGATAATTCCGCAATAAAAGAAGCTGTGGATTCAATAAATGCAGACATGCTTGCGCTGCACACCAATCCAGGGCAGGAGAGCGTGGAACCAGAAGGAGATATCGACTTTAGGGGCGCTTACGATAGAGTGTGCGAGGTTTCAGAAGCACTGGACAAGCCAGTGGTGCTAAAGGAGGTTGGCAACGGCATATCAAAGGAGGTTGCTAGTAAGATGAAAGGCAAGATATACGCAATTGACGTGCAAGGTGCGGGCGGAACAACATGGATAGGCGTGGAAACATATAGAGGCAACAGCTCTTACGGCAAAGCATTCTGGGAATGGGGCATACCTACCGCTTTGTCTGTGCTAGAATCTATTTCCGGCTTCGGGAGTCATGTTTGGTCCAGTGGCGGCATAAGAAGCGCAGAAGATATTGCAAAATCTATAGCCATAGGCGCCGAGATGTGCGGGATGGCAAAACCTGTTCTGGTTAGCGAGAGGAAAGGCGGAGCAATTGGGGCATATAACTTCCTAAATGGGATAATTGAAGACTTCAGGGGCGAGATGGCCAAACTTGGATTCGAATCCATAAAAGAGCTTTCGAGCGCAAAAGTAATGATAGGCGAGCCGCTTGCCGGATTGCTTAGGCAAAGAAAAGTACGCTTCAGGAGGATGGAGACTGTGGTTGATTGAAGGTGGTTGAATGGTAGAAGTTCTCGTACTTTGCGGAGGATTTGCTAAGAGGCTTGAGCCAATAACAGAATTCATACCCAAACACCTGCTTTACATAAACGGCAGGCCCATAATAGACTATGTGTTCGAGAGCGTGGAGAAGCTCTCCCCTAGGCGCATAGTGCTTTCTACAAACCAGAAGTTTTACAGAGAGTCTGAATACTGGGTCAGGCTTAAAGAAGCTGCAGGATACAATAGCAAGGTTGAAATTGTAGTAGAGCCTACAAGAAGCAACGAGGAGAAGTTCGGAGCGGTAAGGGGCATTGCCTACGCCATAGAAAAGGCTATGATAAAAGAAGATCTGCTCATAGTGGCTGGCGACAACCTCTACGATTTCGATTTGACTAGGCTTTATTCCGCATTTGAAAGCGCCAGAAAGCCCACTATCGCGCTTTATGATGTTGGTTCACTTGAAGATGCAAAAAGATTCGGCGTTGTCTCCCTCTCGGGAAGCAGAATAACCGGATTTGAGGAGAAGCCTCCAAAGCCAAAGTCAACGCTGGTGAGCACTGGCATATACATATACCCAAAGGAAATGCTCGGCAAATTCGGAGAATACATAAACGGGAAGAACAATCCTGACGCGCCTGGCTATTTTCTTGAATGGCTGACGAAATCCAGCGAAGTGCTCGGCGTTCCTTACACCGGCAAGTGGCACGACATAGGTACGCTTGAGATGTACAGGAAACTCTTCAATGGGATGTGATGCGGGCTGGAGAGAGGGCTTACGCCCTCTCGACTTGCGTCATTGCTCCTTCCTTGCTTGTGTAGACATGAATTGCGTATCTTACGTTCTCTCCTGCTGCAACCGCCTGCTTGCTTGAAACAAGGCAGTTTACTATCTGCCCAATTGCCTCTGCTACTTCGTACGCTTCTTCCTCACTTGGCTCGTACTTGCTTTTCCTCATCATGCTGTGCACCATCGCCAGCAATTGCCATTCTGTTTCCAGTCCGTACACTACACCCAGATCCATGATATCACCCAGAAATAGACAGCTAGCAAGCCAGGTCGTTTGTATAGCGTGGACCGACGCTTCCTTCAATTTATTACTTAAATAAAAATATTTATACTTTACTATATTTTTTAATACTTAAAGAAAAAGCTTATAAATTTATCCATGCATAATATAATCGCCGAGGAAACTTGGCACACCCAGAAAAGGCGGCGCAAGCCGCCTCATGTTTAATTTTGCCATGCATTTTAGCTGCCGCAAAAAGCTATTTTTTCGACTTCCTTCCTGCGATCATCGTCATTATGCTGTTGGCGAATATTGTCACGAAAATTATAGCTGCAATGATGTCTATGAATGACGATGTGCCTGGTATGCCATATGCAATAGGAAGAGTAGCAAGCACGCCGGCGCCCATGCCTCGCGACACCATAGAAGACACTTCTACGCGATCCTGCCCATCGAATTTCCTGAGTATTGCATGCGTTCCTATGAGCCTTGCAACAACTAAAGCTGCGGATATTGTTATCCCTATTGCAAATGCGTAGAGGTTTCCAAGGCTGACTAGACCGCCAAGGTACACGAAAAAGAATGACCCGACGAAAAATGTTATCAGGTCGTTAAAGTTGCGAGACTGGGAGCTAAGGGTGAAAGACTCGTGGTTCCTGTAGCGCATGACCTTGAAAACGTCCTTTCCGTTTGCTATAAGAAGGCCGAAAGTAAATACGGCAATGGGCCCGCTCCCGTTAAGATATTGCACTATTGGAAAGATAAGGAAAACGACTGCAAGAGTCGCAGCGTATGAGTACTGGTAACGATTGCGCTGAAGGTAGCTCATCGTAGGTATCCACAGCATCGCAAAGAGCGCGCCGATTACTATCCCTATTGAGAAGCTTGATACTATAGTAACGGCTACGAAGTTGAATGTATAGTTGTTTAGTATTATTATGCTCAAAAGCGCCAGTGTCATGACTATGCCTATTGGATCGGTAATTATCGATTCTATTGTAGCAACAAGCCGGCTTTTGTCGCTCATTTTGGTTTCCTTGCTTATTATAGGTACAACTGCAGCGCTTGTACCACCGACAATAAGCCCTATCAGCAGCGAATTTGTGAACGAGAAATTGAAAAGCAGCATCACCGCTGTGGCGAAAAGCGCAGCTATGATGTAGTTGCCGATAGCAAGTGTAAGAGTTATTGGTATCGCTTTTACTGATTTGAAAATATTGAGTCTTATGCCAGCGTTAAAAAGGACTATTATAAGCACTATGCTTGAAATTATTGGGCTCAGATTAAGCAGGGTCTGACGAGGCATTATGTGGAGCACTGGACCCAGTATTATGCCAAATACAATTAGCCACACTATCGACGGAATGTTGGTCTTCCTTGATATCATATTTCCAAGGAAACCTATGATGAACACTCCGGCAATGCCTATCATGTATATTGTTATGCTTGCGTTTGTTATTCCTACAGGCATAATAGTAATATTGCACATAAGTTTTATTACTATTTGTGCGCGATATATAATTAATTAATATTCGAATATTTCAATAAAAAGTTGAAAAAAAGAAAAATATTTAAATATATCCATATATAATTATAAATATGCGCGACGAAATTGTGATAGTGAAATCGGTAGGAAAGCCGCGTGACACCAGCAGCGATGAGCTTATAAGGTGGTTCTGCAGGGCTTTCGGCCTTACAGAGAAACCAGAAGACATGGAGCCAAAGCTGCTGAAAGCGATAGTCCATGCCAGTTTCGCGGGCAAGGGCATCACTAGCAAGGAGCTTTACAAGATGCTTGAAGAGCCAAGGAGCACCATTATTTACCATCTGAACAGGCTCATAGAAACAGGGGTAATTGTGAGGAAGGGAAGAAGGTACTACTTGCGCTCTGCTGATATGCAAAGCACCATAGAGGAACTCCAGGCAGACATGATGAGAGAGTTCGAAAGGTTTGAGGAGTATGCCGAGAAGCTTGACTCCCTTTTTGAGGCGGACAATTATGGAAGAGAAAAAAGAAAACTCAAAAGAGCAGAAAAGTGAGGATAACCAGAAAGGCGAGGCCAAGGCACCCGCTCAGCCTGACATTAAGGAGAGCGAAGAATACAAACAGCTCTCTGACAGACTGCTCAGGCTCGCCGCGGAGTTTGACAATTACAAGAAACGCATAGCCAAGGAGGAAGAGCAGAAAAGCGAATTTTACAAGGCTGAGGTAATAAGGAAAATACTCCCAGTAATAGACGAGTTTGAGATAGCGATAAACGCAATAGGAGATCAAGACTCCTCCAAGAAGGGCATAGAGCTCATATACACCAATCTAATGGACGCGCTTAAATCTATAGGGCTCAGGACTGTTGACACTAGCGGCGATTACGACCCGTACAAGCACGAGATACTTATGGCAAAAGAGAGCAATGAAAAGCCCGGGAAGATCATAGAAGTTGTAAGGAAAGGGTACATGATAAATGATATGCTTATAAGGCCAGCGTCAGTTATAGTTGCAAAGGATGAGCAGCCAAATGACGCGGCACAAGATGGAAAGAAAAAATAGAGAGGTGGTTTTATGAAAATAATAGGAATTGATTTAGGCACAAGCAACAGCGCCGCCGCTGTTTTGGAAGGCGGCAGACCTGTGATAATACCTAGCAGCGAGGGAGTAACGCTTTACGGCAAGGCCTTCCCTAGCTATGTCGCATTCACTAAAGACGGCCAGAGGCTTATAGGGGAGCCTGCCAGAAGACAGGCAGTAGCAAATCCGGAAGGAACGGTAACCGCATTCAAGAGAAAAATGGGAACTACTTACAAGTACAACATATTTGGCAAGGACTACACGCCGCAAGAGCTTTCGGCAATACTGCTGCAAAAGATAAAGAAGGACGCTGAGGCTTTCCTTGGAGAAGAAGTCACGAAGGCAGTGATAACCGTGCCGGCGTACTTCAATGACAACCAAAGGCAGGCTACAAAGGATGCAGGGGAAATAGCCGGACTCGAGGTCGTAAGGCTAGTGAACGAGCCAACCGCTGCATGCCTTGCATACGGTATTGACAAGGCGGGAAAGGACATGAAGATACTCGTCTACGACTTCGGAGGAGGCACTCTTGATGTGACTATAATGGAATTTGGGCATGGCGTATTTGAAGTTAAATCCACAAGCGGCGATACGCAGCTTGGAGGCACGGACATGGACAACGCCATAGTCAATTTTCTGCTTGCGGAGCTGAAGAAGGAACACGGAGTCGACATAACAAACGACAAGCAGGCTATGCAAAGGCTCAGAGAAGCTGCCGAAAGGGCTAAGATAGAGCTTTCCACAACCCTAGAATCTGAAATAAATCTCCCGTTCCTGACAATGGGTCCCGGGAATTCGCCGCTGCACTTCACTTACAAGCTCAGCAGGGCAAAGCTTGAGGAAATAGTGCTCCCAATAGTTGAGAAGACTACAAAGCCAGTGATGCAGGCGCTCAAGGACGCAAAACTTGAACCCAAAGACATAGATAAGGTTGTGCTTGTTGGAGGGCCTACGCGAATGCCGATAGTGCAGCGCTACGTGGAGCAGCTGCTTGGCAAGAAGATAGAGCGCGGGGTTGATCCGATGGAGGCTGTGGCGCTCGGGGCTGCAATACAAGCAGGCGTGCTTACTGGCGAGGTAAAGGACATAGTACTTCTCGACGTTACCCCGCTTTCCCTAGGCCTAGAGACGCTCGGGGGCGTGATGACTAAAATAATAGACCGCAACACGACAATACCTATAAAGAGGAGCCAGATATTCACCACGGCGGAAGACGGGCAGACTTCGGTGGACATACACATACTGCAGGGCGAGAGGGCTATGGCAAAAGACAACATAGACCTCGGCAGGTTCATGCTTACTGACTTGCCTCCAGCGCCAAGGGGGACGCCACAGATAGAGGTTACCTTTGACATAGACGCCAACGGCATACTTCACGTCACGGCTAAGGACAAGGCTACTGGAAAGGAGCAGAGCATGCAGGTGATAGCTCCAAACAAAATGTCAAAGGAAGAGATAGACAGGAAAATAAGGGAAGCAGAGCAGTACAGCGAGGAAGACAAGAAGATAAGGGAGAATATCGAGACGAAGAACGCTGCCGAGACCCTAGTGTATACAACTGAGAAATTCCTAAAAGACAATAAGGAAAAAATATCTAAAGAGGATGCAGACAGTGCCTCAAACGCCGTGGACGCACTGAAGGACGCAATAAAAAGAGAGGACTACGCTGCCATAAAGGATAAGAGCGAAGAGCTCAAAAGCCTGGTAGAGCGCATAGGCGCGAGCATGTACAAGTCTTCTTCGTCTGGCCCGAGCGGAGGGTCGGGAGGAGAAGAAGGACCAGGACCAAGTGGAAGCGGCTACGGACCGGAGGGGGGCGCAGCTGACGCCGACTTCAAAGTAAATAAGT
>JBMFUT010000010.1:0-23542 GCA_049966395.1 Candidatus Micrarchaeia archaeon | reverse complement strand
TATTGTATTGAAGTTAACACTTATATACTTATATCCAATAACTTATTTTGATGCGCAGCGCAGAGCTTTTGAAAAAGAGGAAATTCGCAGAATACGTGATGAAAACACTGCTGAGGAGTTATTCCAAAGGCACTCACACGCTGCTGATAAATAGCAATCCTACGGAAACTCTCGTCGCGGCGATGCTCTCTCCACAGTGCACAGACAAACAGGTAAACAACGCAACTAGGATTCTTTTCAGGAGATTCAAAAGCATAAGCGACTACGCCTATGCAAAACCGTCAACGCTTAGAAAATATCTCAAGGGCGTCAACTATTACAAGACCAAAGCGATGAACATTAAGAGGGCAGCGCAGATCATAGAGAGAGATTACAATGGAAAAATTCCAGACAGCATCGAGGAGCTGGTTAAACTGCCGGGCGTTGGAAGGAAGGTGGCTAATGTCATAATGAACGAGGGCTTTGGAAGGGCCGAAGGCATTGCAATCGACACGCACTGCATAATAGTATCTAACAGGCTGGGGCTCGCAAGAAGCAATGACCCGCTGAAAATAGAGCGCGCCCTGATGGAAGAGCTGCCTAGGAAATACTGGGGAGTGGCGTCAAATCTGCTCATAGCTCTTGGAAGGGATACCTGCAAGGCAAGGAAAAAGGAGTGCTACAGGTGCGTGCTCAGGAAAGTATGCCCGTCTTCAAGCGCGCCTTGATGCTTAGCGCAACTTTATTAAAACTGCTGTAGGTTAAATATGATTGTTCTAATATTGATGATTTTATGGAGGGCGTTGACGCAATAAGCAAGGTTCAGAGCGCCGAAAAAAAGGCAAGGGAGCTTGCCGAAAAAGCCGAGGCAGAAAAGAATGAGAGGATTGCGAAGGCAAGGGAGAAAGCAGCTGCAATCATTGCTGAGGCGGAAGCGAAAGCCAAAGCCATAAAGGAAGAAGCGCTCGAAGGAGTGGAAAAGTATGCTGCTGAAATAAGGAAAAGGAAGCTTGCGGAGGCTGAAGCCGCTGCAGCTAAAGAGCGGAAGCTTAAGCTCAGTGCTGCAGAGAGAAAGAGGATTGCAAAGGATGCAGTGAAGCTCATTTTAGGTGTATAGATTGCTTAGATCGGAGCCAATGCAAAAATTGAGGATTATAGGCTTACGGAGCGACAGGAATGCCATAGTAAAGGAGATGCACAGGCTTGGAGTAATAGACATAAGGAAGGGCAGCGTAAACTCCGCTGACGATTCTCCTTCTGAAGAAATAAACGGAATATCTGACATGCTCATAAAGGTGGGAGGCGCGCTGCAAGTGATAGAGCGCAAGAAGAAAAGGAGCGAGGCGTGGAAGCCTCCGGTCCATAAGGAGGAACACAGGAGCGCAAAGGAGATTTTGGATATGCTAAACAAAAACGGCATTATAGACAAGATATACAGTTTGAGCGAAACAAAGAAGGCTGTTGGAGACGAGATCTCTGCTTTGAATAATGCAAAGAGAATAGCAATGCTCTTCTACGGAACGGGAATTGACTTCGGCAAGCTCAAAAGCGAATCGCTTTCCTTCAGGGCTTTTGAGGCTGAGCCAAAAGAGGCTTCAAGGATGGCAGACCTCATTTACAAATCGAATCCGAGGGCCGAAGTGATAATAGGCAGCGGCAAGAAAACTGTCGGCATTCTCGTGGCATATGACAAGTCTACAGGCATAGAAGGTGCCATAAAGAGCGCAAAGGCAAGGGAGATAGACCTTGGAGCCAAGTATTTAGACGCCAAGCCCGAGCAGGTAGTTTCGAATGTTGACAGGCTCATTGGCAAATACGAAAGCCAAATGAAAGAAGTGCTCAACGAAATAAATGAGATAAGCTTAAAACACTACGACTACATCGCCGCAGCAAAGGAGATACTTGAGATAGAGGCGGCGAGGGCGGGCATCAGCGGCTCGTTCAAAAGAACCGAAAGCACTTTTATAGTCGAGGGATGGGTGCCTAAGAAAAAGATAGGCGCACTCAGCGAGGGCATCAAGAGGGCTTCTGGCAATAGATACCACATAGAAGAGCTTGCCACTGATGAGCTTGCGCCCACGCTCATGTCAAGACCGCGCTTCCTTAAGCCTTTCGACTACATGATGGAGTTTTACTCCATGCCTAGGAGCGACGAGATAGACCCTACATGGGTGTTCATAATATTCTTCCCCATATTCTACGGCTTGATGGTCAGCGATGTAGGCTACGGCATCGCATCGCTGCTTTTTGTAACTTGGATAGCAAAGATAACTAACCCTGATGGCCTCGTGCACAACGCGGCGAAGATATGGCAGCTCACGTCGATTTCAGCAATAGTCTTCGGCTTCCTTTCCAACCAGTATTTCGGCTTCCAGCTCAACCAGTATTTCACCACGTTCAAGGGCTTCAGCTGGCTAAAGGACGTGACTGCGATAATAGGCATAAGCATACTGTTCGGCATCTTCCAGGTGTGCCTCGGGCTCTTCTTCGGCTTCATCAACGACTACCACCACAATAAAAAGCTGCTTGCTATAAGCAAGCTCACAGGCATTGTCACCATTGCATTTGGCACTGTGGCAGTTGCTAGCGGCTTCTTCGACCTTTTGAGCCAATCGCTGGCAATGCCTGCAGCCATAGTGGCAGTGGTGGCTCTCATAGCTACTGGCGCAATGAGCGGCATAGAGGCGAGCGAGCTTACTAATTTGATAACGCATCCATTGAGCTACGCAAGGCTCATGGGCTTCGGGCTCGGCAGCGTTATAATAGCTATGCTCATAGACATGGCTTTCACTCCGACATTTTCTCACGGCATACTGGTATTTGCAGTGCTGCTTGTCGTTTTCATATCGCTGCACTTCATGAACATGATACTTGCAATATTCGAGGGCATTGTGCAAGGCATCAGGCTCAACTTCGTCGAATTCTTCTCCAAGTTCTACATTGGAGGAGGAGTCAAGTTCAAGCCTTTCGCTTACAAGAGGTTTTATACTAAAGAATAGTGGTTTTATGGCTATAACAACAGAAGCCGCGATAGCGGCAATAGGCGCGGGAATAGCAATTGCAGGCGGCGCAATAGGTACAGGCATGGCGCAATCAAGCATAGGCAGTGCCGGGCTAGGGCTCATAGCTGAGAAGCCGGACCAGATGGGTATAGTGCTGCTTTTCTTGGTGCTCCCTGAAACACTGCTCATATTCGGCTTCGTGATAGCAATACTGGTAATGCTGTACGCCGGTATAATATAGAAGGGTTTTTCATGCCGCTTGAAGAGATAGAAAAGGACATAGAGGCGAAGGGAGCCGCAACTGCGGCTTCCATAAGCAAGCAGGGCGCAGCCGAAGCTGACAGGATAATAGATGAAGCTAAGAAAAAGGCCGCACAGATTGTCGAAGAGGCAAAAAAAGCTGCGGATGAGGAGGCCAAATCGCTTAAAATGTCGGAGGAAGCCAACATAGAATACGAGGCTATGAGCATTGTGGCAAAGGCGAGAAGCTCGGCTGTGGAAAGAGAAGCGTCGTCAGTGAAGAAGGAAATAGAAAGGGAGCTTGAGCTGCGATTAAAGGAGATGCTTGCTGGTGCGGCAAAGGAATTCTCCAAGATTTCTGATATAAGCAGCGCGACCATAGAAATAGGCAGCGCCCATTCATCGGCAGCCAAGGGCGTAGGCGCAAAAGTCGAGACAAAAAGCATAAAGGGTTTTGTCATAAGAAGCGCTGACGGCAAGCTGGCGCTGGACGCAACCTTCGACAGCATCATAGAAATGCACAACGGCGAAATCGTAGGAATGGTTTCCGCGGCGATGCCAAAAAGAGTAGCGAAAGTAGCAAAGTTGAAAAGCTCTGGAAGCAAAAGTGCTAGGAAGAAGAAAAGGTGATTGAATAGTGCTCTCTGGTTACAGTGCTGCATCGGTATTCGGCTACTCCACAGCCAGGGTAAGAGCTATGGAGTCTAAGCTGCTGAGCAAGGAGACTGTGCAGTCGATAATAAACGCAAAGGACGCAGGGAGCATAGTTTCTATACTGTTCAACACAAGTTACAAAGACCAGATGATGGAATTCGGGGGCATCGAGACAAAGCCGGAGTTCATAGACTTCGTGCTCAGCAAAAGCCTTGCAATAAGCCTGAGCAAGCTCGTTGCAGCGACCCCCACAAATTACAGGAGCATAACAAGGGCTATAATAGGCAGGTGGGATCTCTACAACGTCAGGCTTGCTATAGAGGCTAAGGGAAAGTCGCAGGGCTTCGATAGCATATCCTCTTACATTGTGGATTACGGCATATACAACGCGACTGTGATAAAGGACGTGCTCAGGGAGGAAAGCGTAGAGGGAATGCTCTCAAGGCTGCTTCCAAATTCGCCTTACGCCGTAGCAATACAGCGCACCATTGATGCTTACAGGAAAAACAGGAACGTGTTAGATGCTATAGCAGAGCTTGACAAGGTTTATTACTCCGAACTAGGAAAAGTGATAAGACCTATGAAGGACATAGGAGTCGAGGCGGCAAGAATAGCAAAGATGGACATAGACATGAGAAATTCTTTGACAATGATAAGAGCTAAGAGAAGGCAGCTTGGCTTTGGCGCGATAAAGGAGCTTATGATACTTGGAGGGGGCATGCGCCCCGAGGAGCTCGAGAGGATATACGAGTCGTCGAAGAGCATAGACGAGCTCGCGCTGCAGCTGAAGGGCTTCGATCTCAAGCGCGCTGCCGAGACATACAAGAAAGACAGCGCAAAGCGCATGCTTGTATTCGAGATAGGCATGAGAAACAGCATATTCGATGCAAGCATAAGGCATCTCAAGTACAGCATGCTCTCTTTTACTACAATAATGGCTTACATGTACCTGAA
Organism: Candidatus Micrarchaeia archaeon; assembly: GCA_049966395.1. Taxonomy (GTDB): domain Archaea; phylum Micrarchaeota; class Micrarchaeia; order Micrarchaeales; family CABMGC01; genus JBMFUT01. Next base: position 18,713 of record JBMFUT010000010.1, on the reverse strand, counting down.
GGAAATAGAAGTTTTTACAATAAGGATTCTTGCCAAAGGGATGCTTTACGGCCTTGCGAAAGAGGACATAAGCGAGCTGATAACATGGAGCAGGTAAAGAGCTACAAGATAGCGCTCATAGGCAGCGAGCTTCCGGTGCTCGGCTTCAAGCTTGCCGGGATCACAGAAGCCTTCAAGGCTACGCGAGGCGACGAGGCGGAGAGAATACTTAGGAGCCTGCTCCAAAGGCAGGACATAGGGCTTATAGCAATAACAGGTAGACTGGTTAGGCAGATAAAGGACAAGAAGCTCCAGAATGCAATTACGAGCAGCCTGCTGCCTTTGATAATAGAGATACCAGAATACGGGGAAAAAGGAGTTGAGAGCGAGACCCTGAAGATGCTCATAATAAAAGCGATAGGGATTGACATAACAAAAAACGTTTAGGTGGTTAATTGGGATACATAGAAAGAATTTCCGGGCCTTTGGTCATTGCAAACGAAATGCTCGGGAGCAAGATGTACGACGTGGTGAAGGTTGGAAAACAGAAGCTCATTGGAGAGATAATACAGCTGAAGGGGCCTAGGGCCGTCATACAGGTTTACGAGGACACTAACGGCCTGAAGCCTGGAGAGCCTGTCGAGTCCACTGGGCTGCCGCTTGCGGTAGAACTCGGCCCAGGGATTCTTGGCAACATATACGACGGCACGCAGAGGCCTCTGGAATTGATAAGAAGCAAGAGCGGCACTTTCATAGGGAGGGGAATAGTGGCAGAGCCAATAAGCAAAGAGAAGAAATGGGAGTTTGTTCCGGACAAGTCTCTCAAGGAAGGCAGCCAAATAAAGGAGGGCATGATAATAGGATACGTTCAGGAAACCGACCTAATAAAGCACTACATAATGGCGCCTTTGGGAGTTAACGGGAAGCTCAAGAGCATAAGAGGAGGCAGGTTCACAGTCAATGATTGGATAGCAAAAGTAGAACATAACGATGGCATTGCAGAAGTAAAGATGATGCAGACAAGATCTGTAAGGAAGGCTTCTCCATACAAGGAGAAGATAGGGTCAAACGAGCCGCTTGTCACCGGCCAGCGCGTAGTTGATACTTTCTTCCCCGTTGCCAAAGGAGGCACTGCGGGAGTGCCAGGGCCTTTCGGGAGCGGCAAGACTGTAATACAGCACCAGCTTGCCAAGTGGAGCGACGCAGACGTCATCATATATGTGGGGTGCGGAGAGAGAGGAAACGAGATGACTGAAGTGCTGACCGAATTCCCCGAGCTCAAGGACCCTAAAAGCGGCAAGCCGCTCATGCAAAGGACTGTGCTCATAGCGAACACGAGCAACATGCCTGTCGCTGCGAGGGAAGCCAGCATATACACTGGAATAACCATAGCGGAATATTTCAGGGACATGGGCTACAGCGTGGCGCTCATGGCTGATTCCACTTCAAGGTGGGCAGAGGCAATGAGGGAAATATCAGCAAGGCTTGAAGAGATGCCAGGAGAGGAAGGCTACCCTGCCTACCTGCCGAAGAGGCTCGCTGAATTCTACGAGAGGGCCGGCAAGGTCGTTGCGCTCAGCGGCAAGATTGGCTCCGCCAGTATAATAGGGGCTATATCGCCTCCAGGAGGGGATCTTTCAGAGCCGGTGTCTCAAGGAACACTCAGGGTAGTAAAGACGTTTTGGGCACTTGATGCATCGCTTGCGTGGAGCAGGCATTTCCCATCCATCAACTGGCTCACTAGCTACTCGCTATACCTTGACGCCCTTGAACAATGGTACATCAAGAACGTCGGCGAGGATTTCGTGGCGGGAAGGAAGGAGGCAATGAAGATTCTGCAGAGGGAGAGCGAGCTCAAGGACATAGTGCAACTTGTAGGAAGCGACGCGCTGCCGGACTCTGAAAGAGTTATATTAGAAATAGGCAGGATGCTCAGGGAGGACTATCTGAGGCAGAGCGCATTCGACGAAATAGACACTTACACCAGCATGAAAAAGCAGAAGCTCATGCTCCTGACAATACTTCACTTCGCTAAGAGCGCAGTCGACGCAGTAGGCAGCGGAATCTCCGCTGATGCGATATCCAAGATGAAAGTGAGAAGCGACATAGCGAGGATGAAGGAAATAAAGGAGTCAGAAGCCGAGAAAGGCATAGCTGCAATAAATGCAGCGATAGACAGCGAGTTCGCGCAGCTCAAGAAGCAGGAGCAGGAAGAGGAGGCTGGCGAAGTTGAGCAGGTGAAAAAATGAAATTCGAAATTGATTACAAAACAATAGAAAGCGTCGCGGGGCCGCTCATTGTAGTTGGCAAGGTAGGCAGCGCGGCATACGGAGAAATAGTCAAGGTGAGGCTTCAGAGTGGAGAGATGAGACTTGGACAGGTGCTCGACACTAGCGACAAGAATGCGATAGTGCAGATTTTCGGTCCTACTACTGGAATAGACATAGACAAAACTTCTGTGAGCTTCCTTGGCGAGACTTTCAGCGTAGGCGTTTCTGAGGAAATGCTAGGGAGAATTTTCGACGGCCAGGGCAGGCCCAGGGATTCCGGCGGAGAGATTTCCTACAAGGAGAAGCGCGACATAAACGGAGCGCCAATAAACCCTTCTGCAAGGGCAATGCCATCTGATTTCATAGAGACAGGAATTTCGAGCATAGACGGCCTGATGACTCTGGTTAGGGGGCAGAAGCTTCCTATATTCTCTGGCGCAGGGCTACCTCACAACCAGCTTGCAGCGCAGATAGCAAGGCAGGCAAAGGTGAAGAGCACCCAGGAGAAATTTGCAGTGGTGTTTGCTGGCATAGGCATCACTTATGACGATGCGATGTATTTCATCAACGAGTTCAGGAAGACGGGAGCCATTTCAAGGAGCGTCGCGTTCATAAATCTTGCCGACGACCCGAGCATAGAGAGAATACTTACTCCAAGGCTGGCGCTTACGACTGCAGAATACTTGGCATACGAGCGAGGCATGCACGTGCTTGTCATGCTTGACGACATGACAAACTACTGCGAGGCGCTCAGGGAGCTTTCGAGCGCAAGGGAGGAGGTGCCAGGAAGAAGGGGCTACCCTGGGTACATGTATACAGACCTCGCAAGCATATACGAGAGGGCTGGAATAGTAAAAGGCAATAAGGGAAGCATAACGCAGCTCAATGTTGTGTCAATGCCTAGCGACGATGTGACGCACCCAATACCTGATCTCACCGGCTACATAACCGAGGGGCAGATATTCCTTGCGAGGGACCTCAGCAACAGAAGCATTTATCCTCCAGTAAACCCACTTGGATCGCTCTCCAGGCTCATGAGCAACGGGATAGGCGCAGGCAAAACTAGGGAAGACCACAGGGGGGTTGCGGACCAGCTCTACGGCGCCTACGCAAAGGCGCAGGATGCGAGGAACCTTAGCTCCATAGTCGGCGCCGAGGCGCTTAGCGAGAGCGACAAGATGTACCTCAAGTTCGGCGGAGCTTTTGAGAGCAAATTCATAGGGCAGGGGCCGTATGAAGACAGGAGCATAGAGGAAACCCTGAACATAGGGTGGGAGCTTTTGTCAATGCTCCCTGAATCAGAGCTCACTAGAATAAAGAAGGAATACGTGGACAAATACTACAAGAGATGATCGTTTGCAGAGGGTAAACCCAACAAGGATGAACCTGATAAACCTCAAGAGAAGGGCAGCCATGGCGAGGAAGGGATACGGGATACTGAAGCGCAAGAGAGAAGTCCTTGTCATGGAATTCCTCAAGATGCTAAAGATGTCAAAGAACGACGTGAGCTACCTCAACGAGATAATGGAAAAGGCCTATAGAGGGATTGCAATCGCCTCCGCATACATAGGCAATTTCGAGCTCGAGGAGGTCGCAATGCACATAGAGGAGGCGGAACCCATAAAGATGACAATAAAAAACATAATGGGCGTGAAGGTGCCTGAGATAAGCAGGGCGAACGTGCAAGCTACAGTAAACTACAACATCATATCAACCAACATAGCTGCTGACGACATAAGTAGCGACTTTTCAAACGCCACCAACGTGATGATAGACGTTGCGCAGAGGGAGCAGGGGCTGAAGAGGATAGTGATAGAGATAGACAAGACTAAGAGAAGGGTCAACGCCCTGCAGAATGTTGTCATACCGGGCATAGTGAGCCAGTCTAAGTACATAGCAATGCATCTGGAAGAGATGGACAGAGATACGTTCTCTGCGCTGAAGCACGTAAAGAAAAGAATCGCAAAACAGCAGTCTTAGCTCGCGCTGCCTGGCAAATTGCATGAATTTTTCTCGAGGTGGCTTTATGGCTAACGCCTGCCTTTTCAGCGGAGGAAAGGATTCTGTTCTTGCGCTACACAAGGCATTTGGGCTTGGTGTGCGTGTTGATCTTCTCATTACAATGGCGCCGAAAAGCAGAGATAGTTACATGTTTCATTATCCAAACATAGGCTTCACAAAGCTGCAGGCAGAGGCGCTGGGGATAAGGCAAGTGCTTATAGAAACCGAAGGCGCAAAGGAGGAGGAACTCTACGACCTTGAAGAGGCGCTTGCAAAGAACAATGTGGCTACAATTGTTACGGGCGCTATTGCCAGCAGGTACCAAGCAGACAGGATAAACAAGATAGCATCTAAACTTGGAATAGAGCACATTGCGCCGCTCTGGCACATTGACCAAATGGAAGAGCTCAAGGAGGTTGCGAAAAATTTCGAGGCGATAATTACTTCTGTGTCTGCAGAAGGCCTGGACGAATCCTTCCTCGGAAGGAAGATAGATGACGCGGTTGTAGGAAGGATAGGCGAAATCAGCAGAAAGTACGGGATAAACCCTGCATTCGAAGGCGGAGAGGCAGAGACCTTCGTTCTAAATGCGCCGCTTTTCCGCAAAGGAATAAAAATTAAAAAGGCGCATATAGAATGGCATTCTGAAACCGGAATTTACTTTATAGACGATGCAGGATTTGATGGGTGATATGATCACAATATTGTCAAAAAGGAGCGCGTTCGCAGGAAGCCCGATACAGGAAAACGACAGTATAGTTGCGGCGCTTGCAAAGAAGGGCAAGAAAATAATAAGGCTGAATAGGGGAGACCCCGCTCCATATTTCAAGACGCCAAAGTACATAATAGACGCCTACATTTCGGCGCTGAAAAATGGCATCACGTACTATTCGAGCGCCGCAGGGCTCAAGGACCTCAGGGAGGCAGTGCTCAAGAGGCACAAGAGGATGTACAACCTAGACGCCGATATCGATTCTGTAATAATAACGCAGGGGGTTTCGGAGGCGCTGCAGTTCATAAACAGCGCGATGATAGATGAGGGGGATTCTGCTGTGCTATTCAAGCCCTACTATCCGCTATATTCGCTCTTCCTCAACTTTTACGGAGGAAAGGCAATAATGGAGAGTTACTACGAGAGCATGAACTGGAACATAGACACTGACAAGCTGAAGAAGGTTATTGACGCGCACAAAAGGGACCGCATAAAATACATGCTCATAACAAATCCTAACAACCCGACAGGAACTGTGATGGGGAGGAATGTGCTCAAGGAAATAGTAGACATTGCAAATGACCGCGGAATTTTCCTGATAAGCGACGAAATATACGATGAGATAGTTTTCAACGGCGCCAACTTCACCAGCCTTTCCGAAGTGGCAGAAGGCACAAAGTACATGATACTCAACGGTGCGTCTAAGGACTTCGACTCCACCGGCTTTAGGCTCGGCTACGCACTGATTCCTGGAGAAGACCGCGACTCCATGGAGGTAAAGAGGAAATTCGTTGAGCTGGCAATGTCTAGGCTTTCGGTAAACACCCCAGCGCAGTACGCATTTGCCGAAGGAATTTCAAACATAAAAGAGCATTCCAAGGCGGTAAAAAGCATGGTGAGGCAAATTGCGGACAGGGCAAATTTTGTCACGCGCCTTGTAAACGACAGGGATTATATGCATGCCGTAGAGCCAAATGGCGCTTTCTACGTTTTTCCGCGCATAGACCTCAAGGCGCTGCACATGAAGAGCGACGGTGAATTTGTGGTAAAGCTGCTAGAGGAGGAAGGCGTGCAGCTGACTAGAGGGTCAGGCTTCGGCGAAGGAGGACATGCAAGGATAGTTGCGTTGCCTCCTAGGGAAATACTTGAAGAAGCAGTTGAAAAGATGGACAGTTTCGCAAAGAGGCATTCCGCGGAGGCATAGTCTAATGGTAGGACGGCACCCTTACAAGGTGCAGACAGGAGTTCGATTCTCCTTGCCTCCATCATTTGCGAAGCGATTGCTGCATGTGCAATAGTCTTAGCTATCTGCCTTGCCGCCCGCGCTTTTTGGATCTGCCCTCTTGCCCTTTTTGGACTGCTGTTTTGGCTGCTGTTTTGGCTGCGGCTTGGGCTGCGGCTTCGGTTGCTGCGTTTCGCCTTCGGCTGGAGAAGCATCCTTTCCTTCTGGCTCTTGCTCACTTTTCTTTATAGTGCTGTCGAACCACTTGTTGAAAGAGTCCTCAGATGCCAATGGCTCTGCGCTCTCTGTGCTTCCTTCAGGCTGACCTTCGGCGCTTTCGCTGCTCGGAGGGTTTATTGGAGGCACTTCGGCGCTTTCCTTCTCTGTCTTAAAGATCATGTATTCTCTGGCCCTTGATATGGCGTATATGGCGAATATTGCTATTATCACTATCGCAACGTAGAGCAGCACGGTGCCGCTAGGAATGCTGATCTTTGGCAGCGCGATTGGATTGCTCTTGTAGTAGCAGACCCTAACCAATGAAGTTTCGTTGTTCAGCAGTTTGCTGCTCGCATTGAGATAGGCGCTAGATGACTGCAGTGTGTTCAGCATTGAGTATGACGAAATAGATTTTATCGAGGAGTTTATGTAGTTGGCGTAGCTCGTACCGTTTAAGAATGTGCAATTTGAGAGCTTGCCTGCATTTGCCAAGTATATGTCTGTGGCATTTGCGATCAAGTACTTCGCCTTTATGATGTTGTTTGATATTTTATTTGACATTGAGACGAAGGAGGAATATTCAGCCTCGGAATTAGTGAGCGTGGTGTTAGCAAGCATGAGTTCTGCATATGCCTGTTGGAGACTTGAGTTTGATATTGAGGCGCTTGCCTTGCTTATCTCGCTGCCGGCATAATAAAGGCTGCTGCCTAGCGAGGAGTTGCACACCTCGTATGTGCTGCAGAAATAGTTGTAGACGCTGCTCATGTTAACGTATGTCGAGTTGACGCCGCGATAAATGCTTAATATAGTATATCCGAATGGACTCTGGTAATGTTCTATTGTTATGTTGAAATACTGCTCAAACCTGACCTGCGGATAATTTTCTGAAACAAGGAGCAATGTTATTTTCCTGGATGCGGTGCCGTTGCCGCTGAAGAGGCTTATCGGCTTAATCGTCATGAAGCACGTGACTGTAGAAGAGCTTGGCACGCTGCATATCCTACCGTATATATTTGTGGGCATACTCTCGTTAGCGAAATCTGTAGGGTATACTGTAAAGTTCCCATAGTACGGCGCGTACGGCGCCGATGCCGAGAACGTTAGCGTTATGTTCGCGCCGTCTGGGCATGAAATGTAGCTTTCGTTCAGCTGCACGCATTTCTGGGTTATGCCGCTGAAAAGCGGCGATATAGAAACGCCTTGCACGCTCTGCAACATGCCTAATAGCAGAAGCAATGCACCAATGTACAAAGCAATATTTTTCATGGACACCAGCATCGGAAGTCGAAGCGCCGCCTTACTCAATCAGGCAATATCGACGGTGCCTTATATACACATTTATGTTGCAGTCCTCATATTTATATTAATCGGATTTGGTTCTGTGCATTCGTCTATTGTCTAAAAAATACTTAAACCATTTTATTAATGGGTTTGGCGCGGCAAGAAAAATACGCTTATGCTTTCGCTGCGCTTAGAGGCGTATAGAGTATGTGTTTCTGTAGACTTTCTTCCCTCTTTTAATGCCATACAGAGTGTAGGATATGCTTGGCTTGATGCCAAACGCTTCTATGAAAGACGCGGCAAGCTTCTTGTCAGGAAGCCTCACGTCGTAGCCGTTGTCAACTTCGGTTATGCTGAGTATGTAGCTGCTCTTTTTTGAGAAATAGTGCTCCAGCCTTGCCAGAAGCGTTTTCATTTTCTGGCTGTCGCCGCGCAACTGAAAAACAGCCTCGTAGTATCCTGAAGATTTCCTGTAGCAGTCGTTGCATATGGTATATTTGCTCTCTATCTGTATGCTTTTAGGAACCTCTATCACTCCCTCGCGCGTTTCATCGTATATTGTTATAGATGCGGAACTTGCGCTGTAATAGTTTACCCTTATCCAATGGCCCTTGAACTGCTTCCTTATCGCAATTGCTAGGCTCTCCTTGCCAAGCGGCTCGAAGCCCTGCGGGGTCTTTATCCTGCCGCAACGCTTGCACAATGTGACTTCTGCCTTCTCAGGCACCGATGAGGATATTCGATCCCTTGCGCAAACCTCGCATATCTCGCCGTAAAATTTAACTTCGCCTTCCTCCCTGTCGCATATCGGGCATCGCCTACGCATTCTGCTCACTCGCGTAGTGCTTGCTCACTATTGCAGCATATGACGGCCTTGTTATAAGCACACCTAGTATCGCGCCCAGTATTGTAGATTCGGAGAACCCTATTATTGACACAAGTGATGTGGCGAAAAGAAGAGGCATCATTGCTATTATGAGAAGGGCCGCGTCTGCCCAGACTATGTAGAATGCATTGCTCAGTCTAGTTTTTACCGCGGAATCCTTCCTGCCTACAAGTACTTCGTCGGTTATTATTATCTGCGCGTCCACACCTGTTCCGACCACGGCTATCATTCCAGCCACAGCCGCCAGATCTATGGTGCCTATTAGTCCTATTATAGAAACTATTATGAACAGCTCTGCAAAAGTTGTAAGAAGGATAGGCATTATCAAGAAAGCCTTCCTGTATCTTACTGTTATTACTATAGCAACTGCCAATACTGACAACAGCGCGGCTATTGCGCTGAGCTTGAGTATCTGCTTGCCCAGTGGGGCCGAGGTCACCTCTGGTTGGCCTACTATTACTGATACAGGCAGCGCTCCGCCGCTGAGTATGCTAGAAATCATCTTTGACTGATTGTTGGCATATGCCACTTTTTCTGATGAAGGCATTGAAGGAGGCGCGAAGCCTGATATCTGGTAGCTCTGGCTCAACGAGCCGTTTGTTATTCCAGGGCTAAGTATCGGCGAAGACAGAAGGCCAACTGCAGGCCACTCTTCCAATATTACCCTCTGAGACGTCGGTGATGTAGACACAAGAGTAAACACAGGAGTCATGTTGGCATTTGAAAGCTCTGATACTGAGTAGTTGAGCCTAGTCAGGTTAGAAACAATGCTCTTAGGCAAGCTTTTCGCGAAAATGACTTTGTGATATGATGAGTTGTGCGAGGCCATGAAGCGGTATATGCTGCCCCAGTTGCTAGCATCAGGATTGAGGAATTCCACTGGTATGGTGTTGTTGCCAAAGGCTACAGCGCTCTCTATTGCAGAGATTTCGCTGCTCCTGGTTATTGCTGCGGAAGTCTGGTTGTTAAGCAGCGATGTGTTGAGTATTACCACAGCCCTCTCGGGCCTATCTAGGAACATGTAGAGCGGCTGGTTCGCCTGGCCGAAAACCGCCTTGGCAAAATATTCAGAAGCCTTCTGCGTTATGAAGAAGTTTACAGCCCATGAGACGTTGCCGTTCTGCACTGTTGGCGGCACTGCTCCTATGCTCCCGCTCAATATCGAAGAGCCATTTATCGCTTCCCTGCCGTTGACTATGCCTTGGAACACTCCCTGGCTCTGTATGAGAGAGATAGTTGCATTTATCTCGCTTCCTGAGACGCTTGGTATTGTAACGTAGATTTCAGAATTTCCTACCCCTTCTATAGTTATTTCCTTTAGGCCGTATGTTGATATTCTTTGCTGCAGCGTGCTTATCAGGCTGCTCATTTCGTCAGGATTGAGTGGATGGGCAAGGGTCACAGGTATCTGGGTGCCTCCTATGAACTCTATGCCGAAATGCAATATGTGAGGGCCCCCGTAAAGCGCATCAAGTATGGCGAGTATCGCTATTATTGCTATTAGGGTAAGTATTCTCCTGTCCTTAAAGTATTCTGCCAGCGGCATCATCTTGCACCCATTTCCTTTCTTTTCTTGTATATCAATACCATCGGAGCGTTTCCGAACCACGTGGTGAATATGTCACCGATGAGGCCGAATAGCACCACGCCTGAGATCTCGAAATATGTAGTTATGCCAGAAATCAATGATACGACAAAGAGCATTGCAAAGGCGACGATTGCGGTGCTGGTCATTGTCAGCCCAGTGCTCATTGCTGAGTATGCGCGCTCCTCTGCAGAGCCCTCGTGCCTCTTTAGTATCCTTATTGAGGTGAGAAGCTCTGTGTCTATAGAATAACCTATGAGCATTAGCAGACCGCCAAGGCTTGCCACTCCGAGCGGTATCTTGAAAAGGCCCATGAAGCCAAGTGCTATTATTATGTCGTTGCCTGCGCCGAATATTACTGCAAGCGAAGGTATTGCTGACCTGAATATTATGAAGACCGTTATTGATATCAGTATGAAAGACACAATGAGCACAGTTTCAACCTGCGAAAGGAAGAACCTGCTCAGCGTAGGAGTTACTGGCTCGTATTTGTAAGAAGAGAATGGCACTGCGGAGCGTATTTCTGAGATAACCTGCTTTGTGTATGCGTTTGTCGCGTTGGCGTATGCGGAAGCCGCCAGGCTGCTCATCTGCGCAGCGTCTGTCGAGTTGTACTGCACAGCGCCTATGAAAGGCTTCAGCTGTGCAAGCTCGTCGTTGAGGGTGCTGCGCATGCCAGAAATTGATGCGTTTAGGCCTTTGCTTGAGGACGACACCTCTGCCATTATAGTAGCGTTGCTGGGCTGGTGCTGCAAAGCTAGGCTTGCACTCGTGTAGTTGAACAGGTAGCTAGAGTAGTTTGCGCTATAGGTGTAGAAATTAACAAGGTCTTCTTCTGCCGCTGCAATGCTAGAGTTTGAAGGTATAGTTATTGTTATGCCGCTGGTTCCGGGGGATACCGAAGCTGCTATGCCAAACTTTTGCGAAACAAACTTCTGCAGGCTGGCGATATTCACTGTGGAGTTTGACTGCACTGTTATGCTTATTCCTCCGCTAAGCGAAACATCATATACTATGAACTGCGAGAGGTAGAGCCCCACGAACAAGAGAATTATTGGGATCGCGACAAGCAGCTTGAGGTTTTTGTAAGCGTATATGTTTGGGATCTGCATATTACCAGCTAGGCTTTGATAAGGGTTAGAAATAGCAAAGAAAATATATAAATGCTAGCGGCATTGGCCGCTAGCCGCCAAAACTTTCAGCCGTACCTCTTCATCAGCTTGAAGTGCAGCGACTGCGTGAAGCCGAATATTATTGCCATAATGGCGAACACGAACAGCGCAACTCCAAAGAATGATGCCACTGAAAAGTTCAGGCTGTTGTAGAATATCAGCAAGAAGCTCAGCAGCAGGACGTATATGCTCCAGTATATTGACATGAATATCGCCCACCCGGAATGCCTCTCCTGGTAGTGCAACATCCTGTTCATCCAAAGTTCTGGATCAACTGTTATCACATTCCTCTCCTTTCTCTCTGTCATCTAATACACCTGATTATTAATAGAAAGGCAAAGTTTTAATATGTTTATGCGGGGGGAGAGATTTGAACTCTCGCATCCTCTAAAGGAAACAGGCCCTGAACCTGCCGCATTTGGCCAAGCTCTGCCACCCCCGCGCATTGCATTTGTCAAGCATTTCATATTTTGACTAGCATGTTTTTATACATAGTGCTATAGTATTTGTATGATGCGCATCTACAGCAACAAAATTTTCACAGTATACGAAGGCAACGCAAATTTTCCAGGAGGCCGTGCAAATAAGGTTTACTCTGTGGGTTACTCTGGCGCTGCTGTAGTACTGCCTTTGGAAAGAGGTATTATTGTTATGGAGTACCACTACAGGCCTGTGATACGCAAATGGCTTTATGAACTGCCAGCAGGCAGAATAGAGCGCGGCGAGACCCCGGAACAGTGCGCAAGGAGGGAACTTGCAGAAGAGACGGGGATGAAGGCGGGAAAGCTGTTGCCTCTCTTCAGGTCTTATGCCACTCCGGGATACTCTAACGAAATTGACTATTTCTTCGAAGCTTCGCAACTGGGAAAGGCAGAGAGCAAAAGGGATGCCGGCGAAGTTTTGCGCTTGAAGAGGGTGAGCATCGGGAAGGCGTTGCAAATGGTAAAGAATGGCAGCATAATCGACGGCAAGGCGATCCAAGCCCTGCTTTACTGCAAGGAATTCCGTTGCAGAGCCGAAAAATGAGGCAAGGCATAAATATATGAGCTGAAGATATCTACATCACATCTGGTAGTTTCTTGATTTACAGGAAGAGCATATTGCTCAGGGAGGAAATAAGGGAGCTTCTGACTGCAGATATAGTCCTGACTTTCGCGTTCTCCCTCGTGATGATAGGCGGGATTTACAACATTGGAATGCTCTGGCCAGTATTCCTTTACTTTGTACCCATTTCCTTCGTCGCGGTATCCCTCACTTTCATACTCCACGAGCTCATGCACAAGTTCGTTGCTGAGCACTACGGCGCAATAGCCGCGTTCAAGACATCTATGGGCGGGCTGGGCGTAACCATAATAACAAGCTTCTTCGGCTTCCTTATTGGCATTCCTGGGGCAACGATGATATCCACTAACAACTTTACGAGGAAAGAAGAGGGTATAGTTTCGATAGCTGGGCCGCTCACAAATTTCGCAATATTCGTCGTTTTCTTCGCAATTGGAATATTAAGCTACCACAACTTCGTTGGCGGCGTGACCAGCACCTTAGGATCAGGCTTTGTTCACAACACTTATTTGCACAATCTGATAAACTTCACGCTTTTCATAAGCATACTGCTTGCATTCTTTAACATGCTCCCCATATACCCGCTTGATGGAAGCAAGGTGCTCAGGTGGAATAAAGGAATTTATATCTTAGCAATGGTAATAATATTCGGCCTCTTCGCTTTAGTAATACCTGTATTGCAGCTGATATTCGGGCTCATAATAATGCTCGGTTTCGCGCTTGCAATCTCGCTCTTCTACAGGGGGTTCGTAATTTGACTGCAAAAATTTAATATATTGAACGTGAAATGTTTAAACAGAGGATTTGATGGCTGACGGAATAGAGCTTACTGTTGCGGATGCACCAATAACAGACTCAGGCAAGAGCTTTGCCAGGCTGGATTCAAAGTCAAGAGAGCTGCTAGGGGTGACAACCGGAGACATCATAGAGATAAAGGGCAAGCTCAGGTCTACAGCCGCAGTAGTTTGGCAGGCGCACCCGGGCGACGAGGGTCTGGATTTCATAAGGATAGATGGATATACTAGGCAAAACGTAGGCGTAGGAATAGGCGACAAGGTTTTTGTCGCTAAGGCGCAGGCTAAGGATGCTGAGCGAATAATAATTGCACCGCCGCCAGGGCAGAAGCCGCCACTGTCCCCTGATTTCGCCGAATACGCAAAGAGAAAGCTTGACGGCAAGCCTCTTGTCAAGGGAGACGCAATACCAATACCTATGTTCGGCCTCGTGTTTACTTTCCTTGTTGTGCAGGTAGTGCCACACGGAATAGTGAAGGTTAACAGCAACACCAATTTCATAGTAAAGGAGGAGCCTGTTTCTGAATCGCTAGTGAGGATAGGAGAAGTCCATTACGAAGACATCGGAGGGCTCAAATCAGAGATACAGAAAATAAGGGAGATGGTAGAGCTTCCTATAAGGTACCCTGAGCTCTTCGAAAGACTCGGAATTGAACCGCCAAAAGGAGTGCTGCTTTACGGTGCGCCCGGAACTGGAAAGACTTTGCTGGCTAAGGCTGTCGCCAACGAGAGCGATGCCAATTTTATATCTATATCTGGGCCTGAACTCGTGAGCAAATTCGTTGGAGAGAGCGAGGAAAAGCTTAGACAAATATTCAAGGACGCCAAGGACAAGGCGCCAAGCATAATATTCATGGACGAGATAGATGCGATAGCGCCGAAGAGGGAGGAAGCCACAAATGAAGTTGAAAGAAGAATGGTTTCGCAACTACTTACGCTGCTAGATGGAATGAGCACTAGAGGGCAAGTGATAGTGCTTGCCGCAACCAACAGACCTGAAGCGATTGATCCTGCGCTCAGAAGGCCTGGAAGGTTCGACAGGGAAATAGAGATAGGCGTGCCTGACAGGAATGCGAGGAAAGAAATACTTCAGATTCACACGAGGAACATGCCTCTGGCAAAGGACGTGAGCCTTGACGAGCTTGCAAATATAACACACGGCTATACAGGGGCTGACTTGAGCGCCCTTGTGAAGGAAGCCGCAATGGCAACGCTTAGGAAGATATTCCCTAAAATAATAGACAAGCAGTCGGTGCCTAACGACCTGCTTTTGGACTTGACTGTGACAAGGGACAATTTCATGGAGGCGCTTAAGAATATACAGCCGAGCGCGCTTAGGGAAGTCTTTGTCGAGCGACCCAATGTACACTGGAGCGACATAGGAGACATGGAAAGCGTGAAAGAGGATCTAAAGGAGGCTGTTGAGCTTCCACTCAAAAAACCAGAGGCATTTGAAAAGATAGGGATAAGGCCTGTAAGAGGGGTGCTTCTTGTAGGGCCTCCAGGAACTGGAAAGACTTTGCTGGCTAAGGCAGTGGCAACTGAGAGGGAGTCCAACTTCATATCCATAAAAGGGCCGGAAGTGCTCAGCAAGTTCGTCGGAGAGAGCGAGAAGACGGTCAGGGAAATATTCAGGAAGGCGAAGCTTGCTGCGCCGTGCATAATATTCATAGACGAGATAGACGCGATAGCGAGCCCTAGAGGTGAGGACGAGTTTGAATCAAGGGTCGCGGAGCGCGTTGTGGACACGCTGCTTACCGAAATGGACGGCTTGCAAGAGCTCAAGAACGTTGTTGTGCTTGCCGCAACCAACAGACCTGAAGCGATTGATCCTGCGCTGCTTAGGCCTGGAAGGTTCGACAAGATTGTAGAGATACCGATGCCTGACGAGGAGGCAAGGCTTGAAATATTCAAAGTGCATACAAAGCGCATGCCTATAAACAAGGATGTCGACCTGGCTGCGCTGGCAGAGCAGACGGAAGGATACACTGGCGCTGAAATAGAGAACATATGCAGGGAAGCTGGTATGAATGCCATAAGGAACAACAGGGAAATAGTAAAGAAGGAGGACTTTGAAAAGGCGCTGCTTGAAGTCAAGCCCACAATACCTAAGGAGGTAGTTGACAGGATAAGGCGCTTCAAGGAGGAGCCTAACAGCATGTACAGGTAACGCTTACGGGTGATTTGTTGAAAATCGTATATTCTGACAGGAAAAGCGGCAAGACCGCGCAAGTTGAACTCCAGAAGGAGAACGAATCGCTGCTTTTGGGCAGGAAGATAGGTGACGTTTTTGACGGCGCAGCTGCAGGGCTGGAAGGCTTCAAGCTGCAGATAACAGGGCTCAGCGACAAGATGGGTTCCCCATCAAGGAGCGACATAGAAGGCACTAGAAAGGCAAAGCCAATACTGAGCAGCGGCCCTGGAATAATACTCAAGCGCAAGGGCTACAGGGCTAGAAAGCTTGTAAGAGGGAACACCATAAGCGCCGACACCGAGCAGATCAACACTGTGATAGTAGAATATGGCTCAAAGCCTTTAGACGAGATATTTGCGCCTAAGAAGAAGGAAGAATGATGGAATTCAAGCAGAGCGAGCTTAACATAGGCACCTTAGGCCACGTTGACCATGGCAAGACTACTCTTACCGCTGCGATAACTGGAGTGTGGACTGACAAGCACAGCGAGAGCATCAAAAGGAGCATGACTATAAAGCTAGGTTATGCTGACGCGCTGATAAAAAAATGCGAGGGATGCGAGGGCTATTCCGCATACACTACAAGCGATAAGTGCAATGGCTGCGGAGGCAAAGCTCTTCCTTACAGAAGGATATCAATATTAGATGCACCAGGGCACGAAATGCTTATGGCAACTGCAATTGCAGGATCAAACATAATAGACGCTGCGCTCTTCGTGATAGCTGCTAACGAACCATGCCCAATGCCTCAGACAAAGGAGCACCTAATACTTTTGAATATACTTAACAAGAAGGATATAATCGTCGTGCAGACAAAGATAGACATTGTCGGCAAGGAGGCGGCTATGAAGCACTACATGCAGATAAAGAACTTCTTGAAAGGAAGCATAGCAGAAAACGCGCCAATAGTGCCTGTCATGGCAAACAAAAAAATAAACATGGATGCGCTGCTCGAGCACATTGCTAGGATAAAACCTCCCACAAGGGATCTTTCAGCAGACCCGCTTATGTATGTTGCCAGATCTTTTGATGTCAACAGGCCCGGAACGCCTATAGGAAAGCTGCTCGGAGGCGTAGTAGGAGGTTCCATAGTGAGAGGCAAGTTCAAAGTTGGCGACGAAATAGAAATAAGACCTGGCATAAACGTCGCGAAAGACAAGTCTAAAAAAGAGGTCTACGAGCCTTTGATAACAAAGATAGTGAGCATGGAGACAAGCACTAATTCGTTAGAAGAAGCCGTGCCTGGAGGGCTCATAGCTATAGGCACCGATCTTGACGCGGCAATAACCAAGGCTGACAATCTTGTCGGCAACGTTGTAGGGCATGTGGGAAAGCTTCCTGAAACCATAAACAGCATGACAATAAACTACCATATCATAAGCAGGGAGGATATGCCAAAGCAGTCATTTAGGGAGGGGGAGCCGGTCATCCTTGGCATAGGAACGGCCACAAACATAGGCTACGTCAAGAACGTGAAGAAAAGTACAATGGAAGTTGATCTCAAGCACCCTGCGTGCGTAGACAAGAAAGACAGCATATCCATAATGAAGAACATATCCCAAAGATGGAGGCTTGTTGGCTACGGTAACCTGGCAAAATAGCCTTTGAGCCTTTTGACGAAAGCCGATTTTTGTGAATCTTTCATGAAGTGGCCGTAATTATCTATGTTTATGTTGAAACCAGAAGCGAAAGGATGGCCTCCGCCACCGGCGGCTGCTGCTATTGGCACAGTGTCTACGCTTTGGCTTCTCAGATGCACCTTTCCGGTTTTTGTATTCACATATACTGCAACTTTCTTTCCGCTTTTCCTTAATATTGCATCGCATGCGTCGTTTGCCACCACAGGCTCTGAAAATCCTACGGCGACGTCGCCAAACGTTAGCAAATGAGAAAGCATTCTTCTTATCCTAGATGCATTAAGCTTCTTGAAGGCGCGCGCATCAGATATGACTTCTTTTGCAGGTATCTTGCCATTGCAGATGCTCTCGACAGCAGCGCGCAACTTTGCATACTCCCTTGCCCGCGGGAGCATGTTGTAGTATGTTATTGCCAAGCTATAGTATTCAACTGCCAATTTAGTCTTGCCATATGCCTTCAGCTTGAAATCGCTCACGTGCGCAATTTCGCGTATAGTTGATGATATTTGATCAGAAAGATGAAATTCTCTTGCCACTATGTCTGC
Source organism: Candidatus Micrarchaeia archaeon (assembly GCA_049966395.1). Taxonomy (GTDB): domain Archaea; phylum Micrarchaeota; class Micrarchaeia; order Micrarchaeales; family CABMGC01; genus JBMFUT01. Next base: position 1,155 of record JBMFUT010000010.1, on the reverse strand, counting down.
GGCGCAGTTCTGCTTGTTCTCCCCCACTATTGCCATGTCGCACTTTGCAGCAATGGCGCTTATCGCGGCGTCGCTCCACTGGTGATGGTCAAGCCATACCAGCGAGCATCCGATGCGTTTAGCGTCACGAATGAAGCTTACAAACTTCTCAAGCTTGCTGTCATTTGGGGACATATCAGCCAAGATGATGCTGCAACCAGGTTTTGCAAGCGATATTATGCTCGTTGTTATGTAGTCCAAGCTCTCTTCAGAATAGTTGTAGAAGAAGATATTGCCTGTTTGAATGCCTGTTGCGATCCTTATGAGAGCGGCGCTTCCTATGCCGTCGATATCGTTGGCGTGCACTATGGCAAAAGTCTGATGCGTGCGCATAGAATCATAATATAGTTGCAGCAACCTATTTAGCGCTTACTGAGGCAGCTAGGGCTACGCGCTCAAATAGGGTTGTGGCCTGCTTGGGGGAAATTAAGCAGGCCACCTTTACTGTGGAGGTGATACAATTAGTGTATTGGTCGTCTTGCCAGCATCATATTTGTAATAAACCTTGTGACCGAGCTGGAATCTCTCTAAAAGCCCTTCCTTGTATAGCTTGTTAAGCCTTGCAGAAGCTGCATTCTTTCCTCTATAGTGCATATACGACTGCAGGTCTGCTGCGCATACCATGTTGTGCTCCTGCACAAAGAGCAGTATCTGCGCGTCTGTAGATGATATTGGCACCTCCTTGCCTTCTGCCTTTTGCAGCTCAGGCGCCGGCTGGTTCTCTTTTATCTCTGATTCCAGTTCTCTTAAGCGTTGAGTTACGCTGGCGAGTATCCTGTTGGTATGCTCGCGCTCTTCTATGAGGTATTTGACAAGAGCAGATAGCTCGGCAGTATTGCTGTCGACCGCGTTTTTAGAGGAAATGCTGCTTATCTCCTTCTTTATCTTCTGTATTTCCTCTTCAATCTGTTTTGAGTTCTTGACCATAAAAACAACCAAACATTTTTATTTGTTTAATTCCCATGGAACAATCAAGATCCTTTCAAGCTTCAATCATGAAAGAATCATGATTCAATCATAGTTGTAAACATTAAGGTATTTAAACCTTTTTGAAACGATTAGAACTTCCAATTATATGCGCTCCTCGACAAGCGCTATATGCAATTTCATTGCATG
>JBMFUT010000009.1:0-23654 GCA_049966395.1 Candidatus Micrarchaeia archaeon | reverse complement strand
TGCAAACTTCAGCGGCGCAGACCTTAATGGTGCAACCTTTGGATACGCGTACCTCAATATGGCAGATTTCTCCAATACAATACTCACATTTACAGAATTCGTTTATGCATCACTCTTTGGTGCAGATTTCACAGGTGCAAAAGGCCTCGAAAGTGCAGATTTCAGGAAGGCAGATACCTACTCCGCTAGCTTCCCTGATGGATATCATCCTATAAAAACCCCAAAGGCATATACCACAGGTATTTAGCTCGGCATGTGTAAACACTTTCATAGCAACTACTTCAAAGCTTTCTCACTGTGCGCTTTTCGAAGCTTAGCAACTACTAATTGCAGGGTCTGATGCCGACAGAATAATATTTTTAGCGAATCGCCCTTTAATGGCCAAAAGGCGATTGCAATTCCTTAATACAAATGCAACAGCATTGAATAATATCAAAGAATATCAGATGCATAAGCTGGCTGAACAACAGATTCTCTAGACAATTGAATACCTAACCCATAAAGATGAGTTTTTGGTATAGCCTGGGGTTGTTTCTCAATCCTTTCACTGCCCTGGCAACCTTTCCGCATCTGCGTTTGTTTTTATTCCGATCATAGATTATAACACTTTTGCCTGCTGATCGGCTAGGAAGCAACATCACGAGGACAAAACTTGCGCTGCTTTGCGCCGGCAGTACATTCTGTCCTATTTCTTCCTCGCTTCTTTTAGCACCTTTAATCTTTTTTCTACTAATTCGATGCCCTTGAAAAGCCACGACCGCCTGTTGGCGTCTTCGATTATTTTTCCTATTTCCTCCCAAGACAATTTTTCGCTGCTGCCTGCCATAAAATCGCTGATAAAGCTATCTATCTTCTGGTATTTATTCGTTTCCAGTGTCAGAATATGCTGTCCTTTATGTCGCCTACTATGCTCTGATAGGCTTCGCACGCGGTCCATCCTGCAGGCTCCTTACCCTCTCTTATGAGCTTCCTCACCTCCTCCGCTTCTGCATTGTGCCATATACCATCAAGGCTGTAGTTGCTTTCCCTTATGTTACCTATCTTCCTCCCCCACATTATGCTAGGGTAGACGTTGCCGTAGCTGTCCATGAAGAGCGATGCGTCGAGGCTTCTGCTTTTCATCGGCGGCTTCCCCGTCTCAAGAAACTTGACGAGTTTTTTTAGGAAAATGCTTTCTATGATAGGTATTGCGCCTAGCTCGAAATTCCTTTTCCTTATGAAATTTTCTATTTCGTCACTTATTATTTCCCTCTTTGCGGTAATGTCAAGATTGGAATTGCCATAGTATATGTCGGAAATCTGCCCAACGTTTATATGGAAGTCGTTCCTTGTAACTTCAGGCACGTCTTTCTTGACCTCCTGGAAAGTAAGCTCAAGCTTGCCCTGGTTGTACCTGCTTATCGTATATCCAAAAACGACGACGAGGTTGCTGTACCTTTTTTGCAATGCCTTCAGTCTTTTGAACATGTCTATCGCCTTGTCGTAGTTGCCCTTTATGCCGCGTATCTCGTCATGCAGCTCCCTGTAGCCGTCAAGGCTCACAGTTATAGACAGCCTTGGCAGGCCTGCCTTGAGCATTTCCTCCACCTTGCCGATTATAAGATCGTGGCTTGTGAGAGAATTAGTCGGTATTGTGACTATGTAAAGGTCCTTGCTACCCTCCAGAAAAGCTTTTACTACTTCTACTATGTCGCTCCTGAGGAAAGGTTCCCCTCCGGTTATTTCTATCCATTTGAAGCTGTTTGCCATGGCGAACTTCCTTATCTCGTCAAGTCCAAGCTCGTTCGTTGGCTTCATCTGCCATATGTTGCACGTCAGGCATCTTGATTGGCACCTGTAGGTTATCGCAAAAGTGAGCTTGTAAGGCTTTTCCAAATTGGCAAAGTTGCTTTTGAGAGCAGTCATGCCTAACCCAAGAAGTTTCATGATATCTTTCATGCAACCAGTTCCTACAATTTGATTCTTTATGAAGTCGACAAACTAAATACTTTTCTTTAAGATAGAGAAACCGCAGTTCAGATTGTGTGGCGAAAGTAAACTAATAGCAAAACTTTTAAATTTTTATGGCGTAAGTGAAGTTGATGGACATGAAACTGCCATGGATAGGTATTGTTCTATTTGCATTTTTAGCTTCTATTAGCTATGCGGCAAACCTTACTTCATGCGTCGGATGCTCTCAGTTAACATGCCCGCCAAGTGCGATTTGCCACAATGTCGGCACTTGTCCAAACGGATTTGTCTTGTGGGGCTGCCAATATCCAAACGGCACAGTAATTTCAACGGCGCTGCCAAATTCAACAACATCGATTTCAACTACAACTCCGACAACTTCAACAATCCCGACAACAGTTCCAACTAATGTAACTACTTCAATTGCTACCACAAGCACTATACCTGCTCCAACCACAATCCCGTATACCAAAACGCCGCCTTCAAGCAGCAATGAAATACTTTATCTATCTATAGTTGTAGCGCTAGCGATAATCGCAATAATATACTACATCCTTGTTTCTAAGAAAAAAGTGAAATCCTGATAATCTAAATTTTTCCAATTGCATCTTTCGGGGCTTAAACCCCAATTTCTTTTGCGAGCTGCCTTTGGGCAAGTTATTAAATCTTAATTAGAGATATAAAGGCATATTACAATTCAAAATGGATTTTATGAAGAGTTTACGCGCTAAAGGCAATGCAAATCCATACATCTCAGTAGTAATACCGACGCTTAACGAGGAGAAAAACATAGGGCGGGTAATAAAAGGAGTAAGAAAGATACTTTCAGGCTACAACTACGAGGTAATCGTGGTTGACGGCCATTCCAAAGACAAAACCGTCAAAATAGCAAAATCGCTTGGCGCGAAGATCATTTACGACGACGTCGGCAAGGGCTCGGCGCTCATAAAAGGACTCAAGGCCGCAAGGGGTACCATACAAATATCAATGGATGCCGACATGTCGCACAGCCCGATGGAATTAAAACTTCTTATAGCAGGGATAGAAGCCGGCTACGACGTGTGCATGGGCTCTCGATTCATAACAGGAGGCGGCTCTGAGGACATGCCCCTTATAAGAAGACTAGGCAACAAGTTCTTTGTTATTCTTGTAAACGCTCTTTTCCATTCAGATTACTCTGACCTCTGCTATGGCTACAGGAGCTTCAGGAAAGGGACATTAGAAAAGCTCGGGCTCAGAGAGACCGGTTTCGGCATAGAGACTGAAATAAACATAAAAGCTGTGGAAAAAGGCCTTAGAGTGCTTGAAGTTCCAAGCATGGAGAAAAAGAGGCAGTTCGGCACAGGCAAGCTGAGGACTTTCCGCGATGGATACATAATACTAAAGACAATAGTCAAGAACTTCGGCAGAAGCTAGCTCTGCGCAAATGAAAAGCTTTTTAATCTATATTGCAAAATAGTCTCGTAAAGGCGATGCAGTGCTAAAGGAACCTGAGAAATTCGACGACGACCCGAAAGAGGATTCCGAAGCCGAGGACGAGCAGAAGAAAAAGGTGCAGGTAAGCATAGCAGAACCAATGTTCATATGGGTGCTGCTGCTTGTAGTATCACTAGTGGTGAAAATAATACTGCTTCAGCCCTCTTTAATAAATCCGTCGAGCAGCATTGCCAAATTTTTCGGCACGACAGCAAACTTCATACTTTTCATGCCAGGATCCCTTATATTGCCTATAATAGTGGGCGCGGTTATAGGCGCCGAGATAGGTACAAGAGCAAAGGATATGAAGGCTGCTATGACCGCAGGGGTAATAAACGGGATATACGTCAGCATAATATACGTCGTTGCCATAGTGATAATTTACGAAATAATACTTTATGTGCTTCCGAATATAGTTCCTACTCTTACCTTCCTTGTAAGCTATTGGCTGGTTCTACCAGCCGCAATAGTCATACTGCTTAGTATGGCCTTTGCCGCTTTGTCGCATTCCAGGAAAGTAGTATCCTGAAAGTCATTTCGCTGCGCTGACTATCTTGATTATATCGTTATCCTTGAGAACGTAGCTTTTCGGCAGCCTCATCTTGCTGCGGGCATCTATTGCGTATAGCATGTGCTTTGCTAAGTCTGTGTGTATCCGCGCCGCAAGCCCTTCAGCCGTTGTGCCCTCCTTAACAAGGATAGCATCTGGCAGAACGTTGCCGTAATGGTCTGTATATTTGTTTTCGTCTTCCACAGGATAAACTACAATCATGCGGAGCAGATCGAAAGCCGCCTTGTTTATAAGCTCTTGCACCCCGGTCGTCTTTTCGGATATGAACTTCCTCATGTAGTTAAGGGCGTCCTCCTGCTCTTTGCTGACCTCCTTGTTTATATCGAATTCCCTGCTTCCAGGGACGTAGCTTATCACTCCAGATTTTGCAGCTTTCCTTAGCGCAAGCTCTATTGCGGCAGAGCAAGGCACTACGGTGTAGCCTTTGAGCCTGCGCTTCAGCTCATCTATTTGTGTGCTGCTACTGATGTCTGTCTTGTTTGCCGCGACTATTATGGGCTTGCTTGCCTTGAGCAGCTCTCTTGAAAACTCATTAATGTCAGAGTCAGACCACGCTATATTAGAAATAGGAAGCCCGGTCCTGTTAGCGGCGGCGACTATCTGCTCTTCGCTCACGTTGAAGCTTGTAAGAATCTCCTTTAGCGCCACCGCCCCATCGCTTCTTCTGCTGAATGTATTCATATGCCTCTTTATGATTCCGCTCAGCCAAAAGGCGAGCTCGTCGGCAATCATTAGGACGTCTTCGGCTGGATCGCAGTTGCTGCAAGGATTGCCTTGCACGTCTGTCCTTCCGCTGGCGTCAACTACTTGTATAAGTGCGTCGACTCCAGCAAGGTCGTTTAGGAACTGGTTGCCCATTCCCTTCCCTAGATGCGCCCCTGGCACAAGCCCAGCGACATCTATTATGTTGATTGGCACAAGCCTGGTGCCCTCCATGCATATTGAATTTTTAGGGCTGCAGTGTACTCCGAGCTCTGCATCAGGGCATTTTTTTGTAACATACGCCACTCCAAAGTTGGGCTTTATCGTAGTAAAAGGATAATCCGCAATCTGAGCGTTGACCATTGTCATTGCAGAGAACAGGGTTGTCTTGCCCTTGTTTGGAGCGCCCACGATACCTATTTGCATAGTATTATCAAGCTGCAAAAATAAATAAAGCATTAAGTTTGGCAAACCCAATCCAAAAATGCATATAAACATTTGCAGGCAAATAAAGTATAGTGTTGCATATGTACGTACTTGGCGTTTGGGACGGGCACGACTCTGGTGCTGCGCTAATCGAGGATAACAAGATAATTTTCGCGGCTAACGAGGAACGCTTCACGAAACGCAAGCTTGAAGTGAAGTTTCCTGAGCACTCTATAAAGGCCGCCCTTGACTATGCTGGTATAAAGCCTGGCGACATAGAAACTGTGGCATTCACAACAACAGAGCTCACAAAGACACTTGAGAGGATAATGCCATATTCGAAGGAATACTATTACATGTACAGAAGAAGGAAGATGCTCAGGCCAAAGCTTGACAATTTCAGGCACTGGCTCAAGTATACTATGACGCAAGTCGGGGTGCTCCCGCTGTGCAGCACGATAAGCAAGAGCATAGTGTCTAGGAACATGAAGCACCTTGGATTCAGCAATTTCAAGATATATGCCATAGACCATCACACGGCGCACGCGGCTACCGCAGCCTTTTCATCCGGGTTCAAAAAGGCGCTTGTGGTGACGCTCGACGGGCTCGGTGACGGTCTCAGCGGCTCTATAAGCACTCTGGATAAAGGCAAGCTGGAGAGGCACCAGGCGCTTCCAGCTAAAAACTCGCTTGGAATATTCTACGAGCAGGTAACCAACATAGTCGGCATGAGGGAACTTGAAGACGAAGGCAAGATAATGGCAATGGCAGACTATTCTTATCCTTTCGATTTCAAGGAAAACAAGCTCAAGGACTTTTTCAAGGTAGAAGGTACAAACATAATAGCCAAATACCCTCATTACAAGCAGTTCGAAATGCTTGATGCGATAGCATGGGGGACGCCGAGGGAGCAGTTCGCCTACATGGCCCAGCAGCTTCTCGAGAATACACTTTCAAAGTTTTTCGAAAACGTCATAGACGAATACGGCATTGTTAATGTGGCTCTAGCTGGCGGGCTGATGTCCAATGTCAAGGCCAACATGAAAATAAGGATGCTTGATGGCCTTAAGGAGTGGTTCATCTTCCCCCACATGGGCGACGGAGGCATGGCAATGGGCGCAGCAATGTATGCAAACTACATGCTCAACGGAATAAGCTCTTACGATTTCAGAGACGCATATCTAGGCACCGAGTATTCTGAAAACGAAATAAAGAGCGCCCTAGCTAAGGAGAAAGACCTCAAATTCGAGGCAGATCCAGACAAGAGCGGACATGCTGCCGAATTGATAGACGCGAACAACTACCTATTCTGGTTCCAAGGAAGAATGGAATACGGTCCAAGGGCGCTAGGTAACAGAAGCATACTTGCAAAAGCCTCTTCAGATGATGTAAAGGACAGACTGAACCTGTATGTTAAGAAAAGAGAATGGTTCCAGCCTTTTGCTCCGTCAATGCTCAAGGAAGACGCGCATCTGCTTCTTGACAACGTCAAAGGCTATGATAAGTTTATGACCATGGCATACGCTGTTAAACGCGAGAGGGCAAATACCATGAAATCGGTAGTCCATGTGGACCTCACAGCAAGGCCGCAGATGGTCGGTGATGAAAACAAGAGCTACCATAAGCTTCTTAGCCGCGTGAAGAAGGCGAGCGGTTACGGCGTAATACTCAACACAAGCTTCAATATACATGGCATGCCTATTGTCATGACTCCAGAAGATGCGATAAGCACGATGAAGGCTACAGGCACAAGGTACATGTTTATCGGCGATTTTTTTGTGGAAAACAAGAAAGCAATCGTATGATTAAATGATCCTGCTAGGCTACGCCACCACATTCGTGCTTTCGATAGCAACCTTAATTCTTGTTCTAGCCGTTGCATTTTACAGAGATGAGATAGCCATTGCACTTGGTAGCTTCAATAGGATTGATATTGCAGCGTTAATCTTGATTCTTGCCTTTTTTGTAGCCTTTTCTTTGCTGCTTATGCATCCAGCTGAGCAGCTATACTTCGATGAAAACATATACCAGGGAATAGCCATTAACATATTGCATCACGGCAATGCGCTATGGTGTCAGTATGGCAACGGCTATCTAGACAGCTGTTATTCAAATCTGATATACCATGACCCTGTAGAAATATCTTTCTTTCTCGCCATTGCGTTTGCGCTATTCGGCATAGGCCCTAACACTGCATATGCGACTCAGCTTTTAGTAGGCACCTTTTCAGTGCTGTTACTTTTTATGACATCTCGCGTTCTTCTAAGGAAACGCATTGCGACAGTAACCGCAGCTGCAATATTTGCGCTCATGCCAGAGCTTCTAATATGGTCCAGAACGCAGGCAGATCCTGATCTTTATTTCATGATGCTTGCGACGCTTTCATTTTTCTTTTTCTCAGTATTCTCAAAAAGGCAAAACATGAGGACTCTCTTGATGTTCATGCCCTCTTTGGTGCTAGCTGTATATGCAAGAATGGAAGGCATTCTGCTCATACCTGTATTTGCCATACTGTTTCTTTTCTTTGGCGAGGGAGGGATAAGGGAAACTTTTAAGGTGAGGCTCCGCGAAATAGTAAATGCCATTGATTCAAATACAAAGCTAATGGTGCTAATTCTTGTTTTCATCCTGCTGCTGATACCGCAGCTTGAACTTGTTCTAATGAGTGCCTCAAACCCTTCTTATGGTCAGCCGCAAGGGCAGGCTGCCGTTTCACTGTTAAATTTCAAGGCGAACATAAAGAGCAATGTCGCGTTTCTGACAGGCAAGCTTAACTCAATTGGGAACTATCCCGCAATCTTCCCTGCAATGATAACATACTTGGCTATAATAGGCGCCGCGCTGCTCCTGTTCGACGAAAGTTACAAGAACAGGTTTGGGATTGTTCTAATGCTAGGTCTGTGGTTTGCCACATATTTCTTTTTTTACACTTCATTCTATGCCGGCGCCGCCACATTCGGAGTAGATGTGAGATTCATGCTTACGCTGCTTCCATCACTGTCGATTCTTGCCGCAATAGGCATGACAGAATTAAGCGAACTGATTGGCTATTCCCCCATGGTAATCAAAATGATGATGAAAAAAGCTGTGCATTTCAAGGCTTCGCAATACCGAAGGTATGTAATTATTGCGCAGACATTTCTTTTCATAATTCTTGTAATATGGCCATTTGCCCATCTGTACAGCCTTGTCACTATGCTCCCTTCCAACATGCCTCAGCAAAATGTGATACTTCCCGTAATCACTTTCTTCTACAACAACTACCAGGCAGTTCCAACCAACTGTCTAGTCTTCTCGCTGACGCCAGATATATGGTACGAATTCAACAGGAGCAGCGCGCAGATAAGCTATGTCTATGCAAGAGGAGATCCGCGATTTGTCCAGTTTGCGTCGAAGTACAGTTGCTTCGTATTAGACTATGGCTATTGGTGTGTAGTGCCTCCGAACCACGGCGGCATATGTGCCACAATACTGAGCAATTTCAAGCACAAAGCGCTTTCCGTGGGGCAGAACACATCAGTAGGGCCTGCCCCAGGATTCTATGAGCTGCTCAATTACACCCCTTAATTTCTACAGTGCTTTTACAAAAATGCAGTAGAGCCCACGATTTCAATCGCGTGATGACTGCAAAACACATAAATTTATTATAGCAGTGAAGTAAATGAAATTGACTCAACTTGCAAAGGTGGAGGGCGATTATGAAATATCGGAAAATCTCGCAAAATAACTAACGGCTTGTATAATTCTGCCACGTCAACGTTGTAGACATTGTCTCATTGCGAAGTGTAGCCATTCTTTCATTGGGCTTTTGTTTCTTCCGTTCCATCTTTCCTTTTTCTGCGCTTCAAGTATGATCTAAGTATAAGCAGTGCGATAATAGCCACTGCGACAGCAATAGAAGCCCAGGTGGCAATACCAAGCAGATTATATTGGCTGGCAGCTTTGAATATCCTTACTACTGACATTGTGGAGAATTCCACGCCGTTTAGTTTGTATGTCGCAGCTATTGCACCGGTATAAGATGCTCCTGCAAGTGCAGGCGCCTGCACTGCAAAATTCACTTGACTGTAGTTGTATGGGCTAACGTTAACAATCTGGTACCTGCTTGAAATGTACTTGAAGCTCGGTGGGATTATGGCGCTGACATTAATACGAAGTTTTTCACCAAAGTAATTTGATACGTTTACTTTCAAGTTTGCCACATTGTTAGATACGCTTCCAGTGGTAGTTATAAATACCGGGGCTACTGTACCTTGGCCAACAGATATGATGCACGGAAATACTGCAGTGAAGATAGAAAGCCCTTGCTGGTAAACAGCGTCAAAATAAAGTATGTAGCTGCCGTGCATATTACTTTCGTTTATTGGCACGTAAAGCGAAGCGTTTCCACCCGGAGTTATTGCAGCGATGCTGTAGGTATAGTTTTCTAGCTGCGCCCCAATAATATGTGGCGTCAAAAACAGGTTGTTTGCTGTGTCATTGCCTGTGTTGTTAAGCATGAAAAGTATTGTGCCGTTCTGCATTGGGTGGTCCACGCATGTGCCAACCAAAGTAACGACACCTGCGTTCGCACTTCCAATTACGAGAAGCGCCGCAACAACCGCAACGACATAGGTTAACTTCATGTAAACATTACTCCTATTGAAACCTCAAAAATAAAAATCAATCGCCTTCAATTGCTCCTGTCTGCGTAATGCTGCTTGTAGCTTACCGGCTTCATTTCACCTATGATGTAATTGAATGCCATCTTTGGATCGGAGTCCTCTCCGCAAGAGTATATATCTATCGTCGCGTAGTTGCTTTCAGGCCACGTGTGCAGCGCAATGTGGCTCTCTGCTATTAGCGCTATTATTGAAACCCCTCCATAGTCTGGGCTTTCCTTGTTTGAAAATTGATATTTCATTATTTCTATCAGGTGCATCTTGCCCGTCTTTGCCGCACCCCTTACAATGTCCTCTAGCCTTTCGGCATCTACCAGTAATGCCGGATCAAGTCCGTGCATGTTGCCATAGACGTGCTTGCCAATGACCCTGGGGCATGATCTCCCCAAAATCTGAGTTGTTTTTTGTATAGCCATCGCATTCATCGTATCACATTTGTGAATAATATTAAAACATCACTCTTAAAAATATTTTTATTGAAAATTTGCGCGTTCTTGTTGCGTGGCATGTTGCTGTTCTATCTCGCAAGGAAGTATCCCAAAGTGAGATATGCGAGTTTTGCCGCTAGGAAATTCGGCGCTATAAGGTATGGTATTGGCGATAGCTCGACAATGTCAAGCCCAGCTAGGTTTTTCCTCCCGGCCAGGCCCTTTATCAGTTCCAAGACAGAATGGAAATGCAGCCCGTCAGGTTCAGGAGTGCCTACGCTGGGCATTTCGGAAGGGTCTAAAACATCAAGATCTATGCTTAGGTATATGTTGTCTTTTGTAATTCCAGCTATTTCGTCTACTATCTCGTTCATGTCTGCATTCCTAAGCTGGTCTACTGTAAAAAGCATGTCTTTGTTGAGCATTTCTGCAGAATCTGCATCAATGCTTCTTGTGCCTACCTGGACTATGCCATCATACATTTCAGAGGCTCGCCTCATTACTGTAGCATGCGTATACTTGCTGCCAAATATAGTGTCCCTGGTATCGGTGTGCGCGTCAAAATTTATTATGCTGATATCCTTTTTTCTCTCTTTCATAGCCTTAAGCGATCCCAAGGTTATTGTATGCTCCCCTCCTATGAGAAACGGTATTTTTCCATCGTCTATGACTATGCCTGCCTCCTTGCTTATCTGGTTTATCATGTTTTCAGCTGAGCTCAGGTCCGGTGCAATCTCATCACTGGTGAATATCCCTATGTCACTTAAGTCTTTGCCGAGCTCATAGCTGTAAAGCTCTATGTTGCGGCTTGCTTCTATTATCGCAATCGGTCCTTCCTTTGTGCCGCTTTTGTATGTCACTGTGGACTCATAAGGCACTGGCAAGGCTACTACTTTCGCCTTCTTGTAATCTTGGTTCTCAAGGCCGAACAAATTGTACTTTGGAAGTGCGTTGAGTGGCTCCATGAATAATTATTTCACTTACTGCTTTATTAATCTATTGCAGGAAATTCACGACATTGCGCAGCGAGAGGATAGACACATGCCATAGTGGCAAAAAATTACTTAAAATTATCATTGCAATTAGTACTTGAGGCTATGGAAAATATTAAGCGCAAGGAGAGCCTTGACCTAAATTTGGATTCTAAGTTCGCTGTGCTGTCGGATCAAAACAACGCACAATATGACCAGGGCAAGCCGCTTAGCGACAAGTCCATAGAAAAGATTGCCAAAACCTTCGGCAAGGGGATTTCGCATATAGAAGCAGATTTCGATGTATCCGAAGCTAAAAGCGCAATAAGCAGCATAACAATAAGGTACAGAGACGGCAAGAAAGAGAAAAGAACCCCGTCAATGGAGGAAATTCAAAAGCTTACAGACCTGAGAAACGAAATATTCAAGGAGAAAAAGAAGCTATTGCAGGTTAATAAGAAAGGCGTTCAGCAGGGTCAGTTGCCATACGAAAATTGGACCGGAGAGAGCATAAACCTGGTGACAGGCGAAAGGCGAAAGTTGACCCCGGAAGAGATAAACATGCTCAAAAATTTGGAGAGATGGCTCAACGAGGAATGGACTGACGACCCGTGGATTATAAATGACGAAATAGAAGAAATTTTCAAAAATCTGCGCAGAAAGCTTTTCGGCGATGAATAGTTTTTCTGCCATAAGAATTTCCAGATTTTAAAATGGCGCATTCACTAATCCAGTACCCACCTTATCAAGCTGTAGTTCGCCTTTGAGTCTATGCTGCGGAGAGGAAGACTGCCAAGGAGCAATTTGTCGATTGCGCCATACATTATCCTGACTTTGTCTTTTGCCATGGCGTTCTTGTAGAATGCTATGTCGTATTTTTGCGCAGCCCTGTCGCTGTCGAAAACCCCAATAGAGAAGTAGTCGTAGCTCCCCACCAGCTGCGATACAAGGGCATATCTGCTCAATATGGGAAATTCGTCATCGCTCATCAGGGCTTTCCTCTCTTTTGCCGCGTCTTCTTCAAATGATTCTGATATAATATACTTGCCGAACAAGGTCATTATCGAAAGCGTGCCTGCCTCCTTTGCCAGAGCCGTGAATCTTTTTATGTAGTTCATCTTGAGCATCTTCTTGAAGTTGTATGCCGTCGTGTTGAAATGCATTCCAAGCTTTTTAGACAGCTCCTCGAACGAAATCCTCGAATTGGAATTTAGTATAAGCAGCAACCGCTTGTATTTGTCCGGTATACTAAGCTTCTCTATAAGCTCGTTCCTCACTGGAAAGAAACCCAGTTGCCTGTGCGCCACTTCAGAAGTTTGCCACAGCGTGCCGTATTTTGCCAATTTTATCTGCATGCTCTTGTCCCAATGGACGTATTCGTCTCGGGACGAGGCGTTTGCATACACAAGCATGTCATAATTGCCTTTCACGGTTGCAACTAGCTGGGGGATGTATGACTTAGAGAACAGGCTGGCAATCTCGGCGTAATCCGGCTTTTTTTCAAACTTGATCATTATGACATGGGGGTTGCTCAGACCCAGCGCATCCTCGTTCAATTCAACAGTATAAAAAATCCTGAATTCTTCCTCCAGCTTTCTCAATCTTACTACCACAGTATGCCTAGACGCGCCTGTATCTTTTGAAATTTCGGAGATCGATGCCCTGGAGTTTTCTGAAAGAATCCTAAAAATTTTCCTTGACAGCAAGCTGTATTTTTTGTTGAAATCGCTTTCGAATTCGTAATCCATGATAATATACCGAGATAAAAATTTATAAGCATTTAGCAAACTAACAAAAAAAGTTGTTGAAATTTACAAATATCGCTTGGTTTAAATTCTTTATTCTCGAATATAGACAAGGATAAGAATGAAAATAAAGGCGAAGGCAATCTCATACATGGTGCTATCCCTGTTCACTGGAGCGTTTATGCCTATAATGCTTGATCTGGCAAAAGGCATGAACATCTTAGAGTTTTTCATGCTCACCTACTTAATTGCCCTGCCTTTCGCCGCGCTGATAACAAAAGCCGCAAAAAAGGGCAGTGAAGCAGTCGCCATGTTCAAGGACGGCAAGAGGCTAGGCCTGACTGCGGCAATAGGTTTTCTTAGTTACCTTCCAATAGGGTTCTTCATAATGTTCGCCGAGCGATACGTCAGCGCCTCGCTTGCTACAGTAGTATTCAGGATTTCGCCCCTGTTGATGCTGGTATTTTTGCCAATACTGCTCAAGGAGAGGCTTAGCAGGAACCAGATAGCTGCGCTTTTGCTAGCGTTTGTTGGGATATTCATTGCAATGAGCAGGGGCGGGCTCGGGATATCCGGCGGCGCCGATACTCTGGTAGTAATCATGCTTGCCTTCGGTGCTCTCGCCTATGCTCTTGGAGGCGTGCTCGCAAAAAGATACATGTTTGACATGGCAAGCGGGATAGTAGCCTTCAACCTCTTCTTGTTCATTCTTTTTGCATTTCTCTTTTCAGCCACCGGCTTCAGGTTTTCCCCGCTGAATTTGGAAGAAATCATCGCAATACTGTATGTTGCTATAGCAAACAACGTAATAGGCTTCTATACCTACTTCATTGCGCTGAGGTCCCTAAAGACAACGCTGGTCACAAACACATACTTCTTTTCTCCTTTCCTTACGTTCATCTTCGCGGGATTGGTGCTTGGGGAGGCGATAAAAGCATACTACGTAATAATAGCGCTGCTTGTAATAGTGGGGCTGCTTATACAAAGAATAGATGTCAAAGGAGGCACATATGCGCAAAGACGCAGGAACAGCTCAGTCACAATATTCGATGTCACAGGCGCATTTGTCGGAAACAATAACGGCGCAATATACAATACAATAAAGGCAGGAGGGAAGATATTGGCAATAAAGGTGCCAAAAAGCAGCTACAGCGTTGCGCGCGAAACCATTGCCAAAGAGCCAGATTTCTCAAGATATGGGGCGATAGTTTTCGGAGATGCAGACGATGGCGTAGTCAGCAGCGAGGAGCGCAATTACGTGAGGGAAATACTGGGAACAGGCGAAGACGAGAGCATACTGATGAGCGCGGGCAGGATAGACGAAAGCGAAGAAATACTGACCAAAATCGGGGACAGTTCTGTGCGGTAAATGCGCGCATATTTTAATTCTCATTTGCAATGTATTCGTGTGTAAACATGCTATTCGGCAATCCAAAAACCGAAGAGATTCCAGCAAGCCAGTTGGAGCGCTATCTTATCGGGCTTTTCGATGCGGTCACAGCCAAAAACGTAGAAGATTGCAAGAGAAGACTGGAGAATGTCGAAATTGCAATTTCCGATTTCAAGCTGGCATGCCTTGCGCTTGCAGATGTGGACAGCGATCCTGACGATGAATTCATAAGCCAAGAAAGCTTTGGTACGCTGAAATACCAGAAGTCAGTATATGCAAAAACCCTTGTATCTTCTATCGATGCGGCCCTGCGCGGGATTCAAAGCGCTTCCGGCACGACTGAATACGAGCGCCTGCTTGCCGACAAGAAGATATTGGAAGAATTTATAGCGCATTTGCTTAAGCTGAATACCTCCTTTCGCAACGTCTTCCTCGGTTACGGCGAGCACTTTGGCATGATCAAGAAGACTTTCAAGAGAGTGGAAAGCAGCATAGAGGCACTGCGCCTTGAGCTGGATAAAAAATCCGCGGACTTTTCAAAACACCGGATTCTAATGGGAAATGTCCAAAAGCTTGCGCTCCTGCGCGAAAGCCTTAACGAATTGAAAAAGGAGCATTTGGTGCTTCTGGAAAAAGCAAATTACAGTGGTCGCGCCAAGCCTGAAAGCCAAGATGCAAATTTGAATTTAAAAACAGAGCTCCTTTCGAAGGAAATAAGCGAAAATGAGCTTGCTGAGAAATCAATACTTGCAAAGATAAACGAAATACTTTTGCCATTGGAGAGGGCAGCAAGGAAGTACGACCATGAATCTGGGTCAAAGTCAAAATTGGCGGAAGCGATGCAAAACGCCTTTGCCTCGCTCGAGGAAGACAACGCGTATGAAAATTTCATGGGCATGCTCAAGGACATGCAGAGTCGTATAGAGTCTATAGAAACCGATACCCACGAGCTTGAACTTACCAAGCGCAAACTGAAAGCGGCGCTTGACGCAAACCTGAAAGATTATGCTACAGAAGTCCTGAAATTGAGGTCAACGCGGGCGCAACTTTCGAACGAGCTTAAAACCTACAGGGCGATTTTGGAGGAGCTAGATTCAGACGCGGCGCGCGGGGCAGAGTCGCGCAAGATGATAGCCGCGAATGAAGAGAAATCCTCAAAAATCAACTCAGAAATTGGCTCGTTGGAGAGAAAAATAGAAATGATGGTCAGCGAGTACTACAAGAAAAGGATAATAATAACAAACTGATGCGCGCAAGCCACGTGTTGCTTTGGGCCAAGCTGCTAAGATTTTTGAATTTAGCCACTTATGATTGCGGGTGCGTGCTATCCTGTTAGCAAAGTTAGCGCGAGAGATATGAGCCCAAGCGAAACTATTATGTAACCCTGCATAATCCTTAGCCTGCTGCTCTTCACCCTTGCAGAAGCGTAAGCCCCCGCGACTGCGCCTGCCGCGGCGCCGACGGCAAGGACGCCTATTATGGGCATATACACCGGCTCAAACGGCACGCCTGCAAAATGTACTACGGATCCAAGCAAGGAAGTCACAATCATTGCAGCCAGCACGCTGGAAAAGGCAATTTTCGGGTTTGCCTTCCTAATAGCGGTGAGATAAGTCCCCGTAATTCCGCCTATGCCTATTCCCATGAACCCGGCAATTAAACCCGCAATGGAATATACTATTGACGATTCTATCTTGCCTGGCTTCATTGCCTTCAGCTCGTCCTTCTCCCCATTGCTTAGCATTACAAAGCTTTTCCTGAGCATTGTATTGTCGCCTCTTTTGATGTCGCGCCTTGTTGCGACAATTGAAAAAATTCCTATGCTTATGCTTATAAAGCTGAAAGCCGCTTCGAACGACTTGGTCGCGACAAAATAGGTTACTACCGACCCTAGTACCGCTCCTATCCCGGCAAAGACCGCTATTGAGTAAAAGAAGCCACTGCTTATTGCATTTTGCTTCATGTTGGAGAGTGATCCTATTGCTGTGCTTACTACTATTGTTACAAGGCTGAATCCCCCAGCAAGAACCGGGCTTATCCTGAAAACAAACAGGAAAACCGCCATTATCAAAACGCCGCCACCTATTCCTGCAATATTGCCTATTATTCCAACCGTAAGCGCGGTAATGAACAGCGCGGCGAGTTCGACAGTAAGCAGCATGAGTATATTTCAAATGCACTCTTTATATCTTTTATCTTGTTGCCCCGGTTTTGTCGGCGGTGTCATTTGCGGCAATGAACGCCTCCAATTCGCTTGCGACCTCTTCTGGATGCGTGAAGTGAGGGTCGTGCCCGGCCCCTTTCACGATGTGCAGCGTGGAATTTTTTATTAGCTTTGAAAGCGTGTTTGCATAATCAATGCTTATTATCCTGTCATCGCTGCCCCATATCAAGAGAGTAGGCTTGCTTATTTCACCAAGCAAATCGCCAGTAAGCTTTGCACTTCCGAAGTAGCTGTCCAATATGCTTCTCAATACATAATCTTTGTTTGAGTTGAGCTTCATCGCCTCTTTAAGTACAGTTTCCTTGTAGCGCTCCTGTTTATCATTCTTCTCGATTCTGCCAAAATTTTCTTCTAGCCCAGCCGCATCCTCAAGTATAAGCCCCTTTGTCAGGCGGTACTTGTATTCGGTTTGCGCAGCAACCAAGCCTCCATAAGAATGGCCAAATATGTATGGCGCAGCAATCCCGAAATTATTTATAACGTCATACACAGAATCGCACAGTGCGTCAACAGTGTAGTCTATCCGTGGCGCGTCGGAATTTCCGTGGCCAAGAAGGTCTATAAGGTAAACATCAAATTTTTCGTCTATGAACTTTACAAGCCGTTGCCAAACCATCGTGCTTGCGCCGAGGCCATGCAGGAAAAGTATGCTTTCCGAAGTTCCAGGATGATGCATGTAATAGATGTTTCCGTTCCTTGTTGCGGTATAGCCGTTCTCGAAGTCTTCATTGTAATCCATGTATTCACTTACCGTAGAAGAAGTGTATGGGCCTTCCCAGCGCTGCTTCGGCTGCCTCTTGCACGGCCTCGCTGTATGTGGGATGCGGGTGTATGGTGTCTGCGATATCCTCAAGCGTGGCTCCCATCTCAATGGCAAGTGCCGCTTCGGAGATCATGGCATCCGCCTCATCCGAAACTATCTCTATTCCTTCGACGATATTCTGGCTGTTGTAAGCGATTTTGACAAATCCTTCGGTCGTGCCTAGAGCTATGCTCCTGCCAAGCGCGGTAAGCGGGAATTTCTTCACTTTCACGTCTTCGTTTTCCTCTATTTTTCCAGCAACTGCTATTACGGGATCTGAAAATATTACCGCAGGCACAACCCTATTGTCGTACCCCGAGCTCATGCCTGACGCGACTTCAGCAGCCACCACTCCCTGCCTTATCGCCTTGTGCGCAAGCATGGGCTCGCCTATAACATCCCCAACAGCAAGTATGTCGGGATCTGAAGTGCGCAGCGTTCTGTCCACGTTTATGAAGCCCTTCTCGTTGAGAGTCACTTTAGTGTTTTCCAGACCGAGATTGTAAGTATAAGGCGTAAGCCCTATCGCCACTACTACTATTTCGGCTTCGGCGGCGGATCCGTCGCTTAGAACGATGCTTTTCCCGTCATAGGAAACAGGCGTAGCGCCAGTGAATATCTTTATCCCGAGTTTTTCCATTTTCTTTTTAATTACAGCAACAGCGTCCCTGTCAAAGTGCGATAGGACATCTGACCTAGCGATTATGCTTACCTTTGTGCCTAGCTTGGCGTAGAGCGTGCCTATTTCTACAGCAACGTAGCCAGCGCCTATTATTACCATTGTTGCAGGTATGTGGTCCATCAGCAGGGCCTTCTTGTAGTCTATTATTCTGTCGCCGAATTCAAAGCCCTTCATTTTAGCTGGCTCTGAACCAGTGGCTATTATGGCTTTTTTGTATTTTACAGATGTTCCATCAGTGAGCTGGAGCGTGTTGTTGCCTATGAATGTGGCTTCGGCGTGCTCTATTTCTATTCCATACGAATTGCAGAGAAACTTGACACCGTCCTCAAGCTTCTTGGATACGCCCACGCGCCACTCCAGCATCTTCGCCGCGTCGATGCTCACCTCGCCAACGCGTATTCCGAAATTCTCCGCATGCTGAATGCCGTAGAACATGTCGGCTATTTTAATCAAGGTCTTTGAAGGTATGCACGCGTAATTCAGGCAATGCCCTCCGAGCTTCTCTTTTTCAATAAGAACCACGCTTTTGCCGAGCTGGGCCGCCCTTATTGCCGCAACGTAGCCACCAACGCCAGCTCCTATTATTGCTATGTCAGTTTCTTCAGGCGTAAAGCCCATCACCACCATAACCACCTAATGCTAAAGCATCTCAAGGAATTCCGGATCTTCTATGTAGCTCTTGAGTGCGTTGCCGAACTTCACAGCCTCTGCACCGTCCACCACCCTGTGATCGAAGCTTATCGAGAACGGCAGCACCTTCCCAGGCACTACCTTGCCATCTTTTACTACCGCCATGTCCCTAATTAGATGTATGCCCAATATGGCAACGTCTGGATAGTTTATCATCGGCACGGAAAGGAAGCCGCCGCCAAGGCTGCCTATGTTGGTTATTGAAAACGTGCTGTCCTTCATTTCGTCTATTGTTATTGTGTTGTTCTTTATCTTTTCAGAAAGTTCCTGTATCTCCCTTGCTATTTCTATAATGTTTTTCTTGTCCGCGTTCTTTATTACGATTACTTTTAGTCCGTCAGGCGCTTCAGCCGCAAGCCCTATATTATAGTAATTTTTCCTTATTATTTCAAGTTTGCCTGCATCGTAACTTGCGTTGAAATTCGGATTTTCCTTGAGCGCCTCTATCGCAGCTTTTATTATGAAAGGCAGAAAAGTCAATTTTACCCCAGCTTCCTTTGCTGCCCTGTTCTTTTCCCTTTCCACTATGCCAAAAAGGTTTGCGGCATCTATCAAATCCATGTGGACTGCCCTTGGTATAGTCCACGAAGCTTCCATGTTTTTTGCTATTGCCTTTCTCGTTTGCGAAAGCGGGATCCTCTCTATCTCATCCTTGTGCAGATTCTCAAGTGATTCGGAGAATCCGCGCGCCGGAGTGGGTTGCTGTGGAGGGGTCGCAATTACAGAAGCGCCCTGCGCATACGCCCTCACGTCGCTTTCCAATATCCTGTTGCCGGGTCCGCTACCCTTTACCTTTGTGATGTCAACATTAAGGTCTCTAGCAAGCTTTCTTACAGCGGGGGTGGCGATTACTTCTTGCGCCTGATATCCTTCAGGCTGCATTGCCTGTGCCTTGTTCGCCGCGGCAACAGTTTCGCTTTTTGGCTGTGCTGCAGGCGTCGCGCCAGAAGCCAGTTCCTCTGCTGTCCCTACAGTGGCGACAAGGTCGCCAAGGTGTACGTCGGTGCCCTCCTTTGCTGCTATCTTGACATAACCGTCTATAGGAGAAGGTATGCTTACTACGGCCTTGTCAGTTTCTATCTGGAAAAGCGGCTGGTCTTCCTTCACAGCGTCGCCGTCGTGCACAAGCCATTTTACCACATGTCCTTCTGTTATACCTTCGCCTACATCAACAAATCTTATCTCCTTCATAATCATTACCTTTTAGTATGAAAGCAGCTTGTTTATTGCGCTTTCTACCTTCTTCTCGTTTGGCACATAATACTGCTCGTAACCCGGGAACGGATAAGGAAAGCTTGGAGCCGCCACCCTCATTACCGGTGCAGACAGCTCGAATATTGCCTTTTCAGCTATTCTTGCAGCTATTTCTGCGCCCACGCCAAAGCTCATAGGGGCCTCGTGCACTATAAGTGCTCTTCCTGTTTTCTTTACGCTCTTCAGTATTGTTTCTTCGTCAAGTGGATTTATGGTTCTTAGATCTATTATGTCGGCCGAAATGCCGTTCTTTTCTACCACCCCCTTGACCAAAGGAACCATTGTTCCAAACGTTATTATGCTCAATTTGTCCCCCTCTTCCACAACAGCAGCCTTGCCTATAGGCACTTCATACATATCTTCAGGCACTTCCTGTTTGAAAAGCCTATACAGCTTTGTGGGCTCAAGAAATACTACTGGGTCGCTGCTGTGCGAAGCCCTTATGAGTAATCCTTTCGCATCGTAAGGGCTGGAAGGCTCCACAACCACAAGCCCGCCAACATGAGAATAGAATGCCTCGGGGCTTTCCGA
This sequence comes from Candidatus Micrarchaeia archaeon, assembly GCA_049966395.1. GTDB lineage: Archaea > Micrarchaeota > Micrarchaeia > Micrarchaeales > CABMGC01 > JBMFUT01. The sequence goes on along the minus strand of JBMFUT010000009.1, from coordinate 3,151 downwards.
ATGGTGCTCCAGAGCCTTTACCCCTCCGCTGACAGGTGTTCTGACAACCATCGGAACGGTGAACTTGCCTCGAGACCTGCTTCTGAACCTCGCCGCGTGGTTTATCAGCTGCTCAAATCCAAGGAACATGAATCCGGCAAACTGTATTTCTGGGATGGGTTTCAAGCCGCCTATTGCCATTCCTATCGCGCTGCCTAATATCACCGATTCTGCGAGGGGCGTGTCCACGACTCTTTCTGGGCCGAATTTGTCATACAGCCCGTCAGTTACCCTGAATACTCCCCCGTCCTTTCCAACGTCTTCACCAAGTATTATTACCCTGTCGTCTTCTTTCAAGAGCAGTTCAAGCGCACTGTTTATCGCAGAAACCATGTTCATTTGCATTAGATCACCTACAAGTAAAAGTTCGCTGCAGTTGCGTCGTCGAGTTCTTCCTTCAGCACCGGAGGCAAGTAGCTGTACACGTACTCAAACATCGTTTTCGGATCAGGAGCAAATTTTTCCGCCTTTTCTACGCTGTCGTCTATCTTTTTCTTTTGCTCTTCTGCCATTTTGCTTTCGAGGTCGTCGTTCCAGAGCCCTTTCCCTTCTATATATTTCCTCACTCTGCTTATTGGGTCTTTTGCAGCCCACCTGTTGACTTCTTCGTCGCTCCTGTATTTTGTCGGGTCATCTGAAGTGGTGTGCATGCTCATCCTGTACGTAACGCATTCTATCAGCGAAGGGCCTTCTGTGGATCTTGCTATTGCATCCTTTGTCGCTTTGTATACCGCCAAGACGTCGTTTCCGTCAACCTGTATGATATTCTTGAAGCCCGCCGCGAAGCCTTTTTGTGCGAGCGTTTCGGCTGCGCTTTGCTTTTCCCTAGGCACCGATATGGCCCATTGGTTGTTTTCTATTATAGTTACCAGTGGCAGCTTAAACACTCCACTGAAGTTGAGCGCCTCGTAAACCTCCCCTTCTGAAGTTCCTCCGTCCCCAACATAAGTCACCACCGCCCTATCTTTTTTCTGGTATTTGAAAGCGTAGGCGATTCCCGCAGCATGCGGAAGCTGAGTGCCTACAGGTACCGCTACAGTAAGGCCGTTGACATTTTCAGGTATCATGTTGCCGTCCTCGAAGCCACGCCAATAAATAAAAAACAGCTCAAGCGGCAATCCTCTGACAAGATACACGCCGTGCTGCCTAAAGTTTGGCACAAAGAAGTCGTCCCTTCGCATGGCCATTGCGCTGCCTATCTGCGTTGCCTCCTCGCCTATGAGTGGCGCGTAGGTGGCTGCTCTTCCCTGCCTTTGAAGGCTTAGCACTTTGGCGTCAAGCGCCCTGGCGAAGGACATGTTCTTGTACATTTCCACAATCATTCCGTCGTCCACATCTTTAGGCATCTGGTTTTCATCAATTTTTCCGTTTTCATCCATTATCTGCAAGTAGTATATTTTGCCGTTAAAAACCTCGCTCAACATTTCATCACGCTACAATATCGCAGTTTATTATTTAATATTTAAAAGAATTCCCTCAATTTCGTTGAGTACAGTATCATACACTTATACTCCTTATTATCCTTTTTAGTATAGTAAAGTAAAAGATTAAAATGAGGCTTGCTTGAAAATAGAGGCAAGATCTGCGGATCAAACAAAAATGTAAGAATTTTATATGTCTGCTGAGAAAACATTATGCGGTAAAATGGAAAAGACAAAAGCTACTTACTTTGGCTACGATACCCTAAGTGCTGCCGACAACATGGCAATAGACGAGCTGCTTGAAGAAAAAGCGGGAGCTACGGGCAATCTTTACTTGAGGTTTTATGACACTCCAAAAAACGCCATAGTGCTTTCCATATCGGATCACATGAAGGTGATAGCAAGGGATACCAGCGATGCAGAGCTCTCTAGGAGAATAAGCGGCGGCAAGCCTATTTTTCTCGGGAAAGGGACGCTGTCGTATTCGATAGAAGGGCCCCTGAGCGTGCTTGGCAGCAAGCAAACGCGTTTTGGCAATCCAAACGCGATACACCAAATGCTCGGTCCGCATTTGGCAGAGGCGCTGAGGCGGGTTGCCGGGCTGAGCAGCGACAGGCTGACCCTCGGCGAGGTCTACAGCATAAACATAGACGGCAAGCCGGTGGCGGGCCATGCGCAGCACATTAACGCGAGTTCTTTTATATATCACGGCGTAATGGCGATAGAAAAATGGGATGCCGAATACATAAGCGAAAGGCTCCGCCTGAGAGAAGGAGATTATGAAAAACTAGACTCGTTGCCGTATATAAAGCAGTTTGTCAACGGAAGCACTGAAAGCTTAAAGCAGAACATAATAGACAGCATGAAGCAGACTTTTGAAATTGTGCCAATGAATCAGGCGGAGAGAAGTGAAATAATGCAACGCTCAGAAAAGCTCGCGGCAGAAAAGTATTCAAGCAGCGGCTGGGTAATGCGAACAGATGACGGGATGAAAGAAAACTCGACATTTTGCCTACTATACACTGGCTAAAATCCAACTTTTGAGTTTGAATAATACTTGTACTATAAATGGTGTTTTAATGAAGATCGCAATAGGCACGACAAACAGCCTTAAGATTTCTGCCATAGAAGAGGCGCTGCGGCAGCTTTTTGAAAATCCAGAATTCGTAATCGTAAAGGCGGAATCTGGAGTCGGCGAAACTCCTAGGGGCGAAGAAGAGGGCATAAAAGGCGCGCTTAACAGGGCAAGACGCGCAATGGAGGGCGCGGCAGCCGACATGGGGGTAGGCCCAGAAGGCATAATTTCTACAAACAGCCACGGCACTTTTGTATATGGCTATGTAGTAATAGTGGACAAATACGAAAGAATTGGCATAGGCGCAAGCGCCCAGGTAATGCTGCCAAGAAAACTGGCCGAGCTGATTATGTCCGGAAGGGACCTTGCGGAAGCCATGTCAATGCTTTCAAACAAAAGCGCGGAGCGCATAAAGACGGAATTGGGAACTAATGGCATACTCACAAACGGCAGGTATGACAGGAAGAAGGAATTTTTCGATGCGACACTGTGTGCTGCAGCGAGATTTGTTAATGATCTTTACGACTGAGCGTCAAAAGGCGGCCCAAAACTGGCAATGCTCAACACCTTTTTGCCTTTTGGCTTTTTAGCAAACTGAATTTCTTGCCCGTCTTAA
>JBMFUT010000008.1:0-27592 GCA_049966395.1 Candidatus Micrarchaeia archaeon | reverse complement strand
AACGAACGTTGGAAGCTCTTTTAATGGGGCTCCAAGCTGTCAAACAAGTTACTCTGGAGGTAACCGGTTCGTGGCTGGTGAGAGTTCACATCGACCCAGCCGTTTGATACACCGATATGGGCTTAGGTCATCCTGGCGGTGCAGTAGCCGCCAAGGGCTGGACTGCTCGTCCATTAAAGACCTACATGAGCTGAGTTCAGTACGTCGCGAGACAGTACGGTAATATCTACTGGGAGTGTAAGTGCCTGAGGATAAGATGCCCTCAATACGAGAGGAACGGGGCATCGGCGCCTCTAGTCTACCGGTTGTTTTTTGCATTGCCGGGTAGCCACGCGCTAATGGATAAGTCCTGAAAGCATCTAAGGACGAAGCCAAATCCGAAACGAGGCATTAGGACGGTTGTAGTACACGACCTTGATAGGGTGGGCGTGCAAGCAGAAAGCGCAAGCGATCTGTGAGCGTACCACTACTAACGTATAAAAGCAACTCTGCTTCTTTCTGTTTGTTTGATATTTTAGGGCCTAGCTTTGCCTATGTCAAAATCATTAAATATAGCATATTTTTTTCGAAGTTTCGCAAGATTTAAATATGATAAAAACTCAAAAAATTATGTGACTAAATGACATTGGCTCAAATCGAAAGCAAAGGCAGAGCAGAAGCAGGCAAAGAGGATGTGCCCATAAAATCTGTATTGAATTTAGGAGGCTTGCTTGTTGGGAGCTATTTCGGCTATATATTTTCCAGGATCTATATGGATGTCTTGGGCAATCCGCAACTTCAAGGTATAGCCAAAGACGCATTTACGATAGCAGTAGTAAGTTTCGGCTTCACTGCTTTGTGCGCGTATGGTTTAGCTAAAAGCATGATCTCTGCAAAAAGAGATCAGGATTGAAAGGAGTTTGCAATCGACGGCAAGGCTACACGCGCAAAACGGTTTGTGACGCTTGTCTTAGACTTGTGCTTTGCTTCGGCTATTTGTATATTGACCTGTATACGTTGCCTGAGTCGTCGTGAATGACTATGCATTCTCCCTCGCACTCAACAAGGCACGCTTGGCAAAGTATGCACGCCGAGCCGTTAACCGCTACTGAAATTCCACCGCTTCCATTTTCCGGAGTATCTGCAAAGTGCCTGTGCCCATCGTTAACATTGATCCATTTGTCGTAGACTGCCTTGTCAGGCTTTCCTGTCCATTTAACATCGTCTGGCGCGCTGTCCTTGTTTACCTCTTCTATGTTCTTTCTGTCGCGCTCTTCGAACACAGCCACAGGGCATACGTCAACGCAGTGGTTGCATCCGGTACACTTAGGCTTTTCTACATATACGTCCATGAACTCACTTTTAAATATAAAATGTTATTTGGCAACATATTATAAAGATTATGCGGTCGTGACTTTTACGTCTTCTACCAAAATGCTCGGCGTGAAATAGTAATCGTTGCCGGCATCCCAAGAGCTCGTCTGCACTGTCTTGCCCGCAGCAGCCGTGATATTTTTGAGCATTCTGAGCATGTTGTCGCTTATCCTTATTCCCACGAAACTGGAGTCGGCGCTTCCAATTGCGAACTTCGGCTCTCCGTTTTCTATGTACAAAGCCATGTCCCTCGGCACTGTGGAAAAGTCTCCAGTGAGATAGTTGCTGAACCTCGTGTACCAGGTGTTAGTGACCAGTATGCCCCTCTTAGTATTGCCAATCATCTCGTCAAGGCTCTTGAAAAGGTTTTTGTGCTCTACGATAGCAGTGTTTGGGGAAGGCATGACGAGCCCCGCGTTGCCTGTGCTCTTAGTGCTGTATTTCTTTGCTGTGGAGAAGTTGTGCAGGTAGCTCTTGAGCGTTCCGTCTTTAATCACAGGCGTCCGCTGCGTAGGATAACCCTCGGCATCGTATGGCGACGAGTTCACTCCTTCCCTTATTGCACCGTCATCGTATATGCTGAGCGCGTCGTTTGCTATCTTTTTGCCAATCCTGTTCGCGAGGAAGCTTCCGGTCTCTATGCTCCCTATGCAGGCCATTGCATTGACGTTTTCTAGCAGCAGCCCCGCAGGCTGAGGCATATATATTATGTCGTATGCGCCTCCTCCTATCTTTTTCTTCTCAGAAACCGTAGAGGGGAATCTACCCACTTCGCTGCCGAACTTGCGCGGGTTCAACTTGCTCAAATACCTCGACGCCACAATGTTCTGAAAAGGTATGTTGCCTTTGAAGGCCCTGAGCGAAATCCTTACGGAAGAGGAGCCGCTTCTCATTGCTATGCCGTTGCTCGTGGCAAGCTCCGAATCAGAGTATCCTAGAGATATCATTCCAGCTATTTTTTCTGCCCCTGCGCTTTCCGCGCCACCTATCGCTTCTTCTGCTATCTCGATCGCAGTCTCATTGCTGTAATTTGCTATCCTCTTGTCGTAGCCAAGCCTTGGATATTTGAAAGCGCCCTTAGCTATGCCAAAATAGTCTTCCTTGGGCTCTATGAACTTGATTGCAGAGCGCGCAGCATCGATGCGCCTTGCAATGTAGTCCTTGTCGAGCCTTTCTATGTTGGTGAAAAACAATCTCTTCTTGCTTGAGACGAACAAGCTTGCCGAATCGTCGTGGATTTCTACGATCGAATCTATCTTCGAGTTTGCCACCTTGACGTAGGTTGTGGCGTAAGTGTGGGCATTAACCACGGTTTCGTCAAAATAATTTTTCGTCATTCCCACTACAGTTTCAGCGTCTTCTCCCATTTGATCATCCGAATCTGAGCAGGGCAGATCCTCCTCCCATTGTGACAGGCACCCCTTGCATCGGCTCGCCTTTGCCGCACTCCCCAAGATACAGCGAGAAATCCCTGCCTACCAATTTCACGGCGTGCCAGAAATCGAGAGTTTTAATCTCTAGTCTGTAGTTCTTCACAGGCTCCTCTATGCTTCCGTTCTTTATCATGTACGCTTCGTTGCCCTGGTATCTTGCGAAGCTTCTCGTGTCGTCAATGTTCCATTCTGTGAAGCTCTTTATGTATATGCCGTTTCCAGCTTCTTCTATGAGCTCGTCGAGGCTCGCCCTTCCAGGCTTAAGATAGGTGTTTGACATCCTTACTATGGGCTCGTAGGCGTAGGCGCTGCTCCTTGCCGAAGCGTTGCTCCTTATGCCGAGCTCGTGTGCATACTCCCTGTTGACTAGCAGCTCCTTCTGGAGGCCTTTCTCGACAATGACCTTGGGTCTTGCCCTTACTCCCTCGTCGTCGTATTCAAAATAGCCGTATGCGTTCTTTACTGTGGGGTCATCTATTATCGTTACAGCATCGCTCCCTATCCTGAGCCCGAGATTGCCAGCATTGATGTAACTTTCACCAGCCTGCGCGGCCTCCCTGCCGAAGACCCTGTCTGCCTCGTTTGGATGCCCAACGCTTTCATGCACTGCAATGCCGCTGATTTCAGGGGATATAACCACATTCTTGATTCCGGCAAGTTCAGAAGCGCTCAGCTCCCTGCCTTTCTCGAGGAGCCTGTGCATATTATCCGCTTCTTCCAATACTTTTTTTTCGATTTTTGAAGGATCGAAAACCTCGTACCCACCGGCTCCGCCGAACTGCATGAACCGCTGCCTTGTTCCAGCCCCCTTTACAATGAAGTTCACAAACGCGCTTATTATCGGTACTCTGCCATGCACTTTGCTTCCATCAGAATTTGCGAAATAAGTGTCGCTTATGTCGAAGCTTCCGTAAACGCCTCTGAATGCAATATGCTTTGCCTCTGCAATGCCTTTATCCACGCTCATGAGCGCCTTGAGCATAGATTCCTCATCAACAGCCTTTTTTTCCTTTACCACATAGCTGGCGCTGACACTCTTTTCCTCAGAAAGGGCAGTCTTCTTGCCCTTGAATTTCCTGAAGCGCGATATAAGCTTCTCTATGTTGCCCTTCTCAAGGTTGTTTGTGGATACAGTGTAGAGGCAGCCGTTGCTGATGATCCTTATGCGCAGCCCAACTTTTTCCGAGCTCGCCGAGCCGTTAAGCCTGCCCTGCTCTATTGCGAAGGAAAATGCCTTGTCGTCCTCTATGTAGACCTCGGCGTATTCGCTCTCCTTCTCCGCCTTGCTGAGGGCGAAGTCTATTACTCCCTCGTAATGCTCACTGCTCATTTGCAGGACCGAGAAAAATCAGCCGAAAAGGCTCGCAAGCCCTCCGGCCGCTTCCTCTTCGCTCTTCTTCTCCTCTTTCTTTTCCTCCTTTGCCTCTTTCTTCGCTTCAGCTTTTTGCGGGGCTGCTGCAGCCTGCGGCATTGCCTGTGCGTTCTTTATTACTTCCTTTATGTCTACTCCCTTGAGCGAGCTTGTTATTGCCTTTATCCTCGCCTCGTCAGGCTCCATGCCTGCTGCCTTCACTACATTCTTAAGGTTTTCCTCGTTTATCTCCTTTCCTGCCGCGTCAAGCAGCAGCGCAGCGTATATATATTCCATCTTTTACACCTCTAAGCGTCAATGTTGCCGGCATTCTCTAGGCCTAGCGCGGCGGCAACAGCCTTTGCTATGAGCTGCTCTATCACTCCAGGCTCATACACGTTTGCAGTAATGCCAACTCCGAGCGCCCCGACATATGCCCTCCTTATGAACTCCTTTATGTTGAAAGGAGTCACGTAATTCGCGGCTATGCTCAGCGCATAGGCATTGCCAAATGCGCTTACTATGTTGCCGACAGTTTCCTCCTTTGTTATGCCGAGAACTTCCTTTGTCATAAGCATGTTTGACGATATTATTGCGCTTATCGAGGCATAAGCCTCGAAAGGCGTTATGTCAAGCATCCTGAGCGCCTTTGAGACCGCCGTGCTTATCTTTGCGCCAGCTGGCACGAGCACCTTGCTCTTTGCTATAGCTACCTTACCCTTTTGTATTTGCACGTCAATCCCTGCTGCCTTTAGGTCTGTGACTGCCTGCCCTGGTGCGATTGTCGTTTCACCTGCCTCTATGAATATGTCAGATCCTGCGATTTGCCCAGGCTTTGCCGCCATCTTGAGCCTCTTGGCTCCTACTTCCCTGTATAATTCAAAAGGGTCCTTGTTGCTTAGCACGAGCGCCACGTTGCCATCGATGAATGGAATCAACTTCTCTAGAGTGCTGTCTCCTTCCAAAGCTTTCTTTAGCAGGCTTTTCCTTGCCATGACTATTTTCATGCCGCTCTTCATCTCATTCCTGATCTTTTGGAGCAGCGTGTCTGGCAATGACCTGAGCTGCAACACTCCTACAGAATTGTACTGCTTGACCTCTTTTTTAAGGTTGTTTACAAACGCTATTTTTTCTGACTTGATCATGCTAACACCTAGGCGATTTTCAACGCCCTGCTCATGCTAAATTTCACATAAGCAGACTTTATGTGCCCTTGGCCTACCTTCTTTGTCACTGCGTCTATTACGCTCCTTATGTTTTCATATACCTCTTCCGGAGGCATATCCTCGCTTCCCACAACGCAATGCACTGTAGGAAGGAACCTTCCCTTGCTCTTTATGTTTATCTTCTTGCTCAAGTCGCTTACAAGCGTCTCCAGGTTTATGCCTATAAGAGGCTTAGGCATCTTGTTTCTGGGGCCCAAAAACTGACCCATGCTTTTTGCAATCGCAGGCATCAGGTTTGGCTGCGCTATGAGATCATATTCTATGAGCTTATTCATCCTTGCGGGGTCGCTTGCTATTGCGCTTATTGAACTTCCGTCTATCACTTCCAGCCCTGCGGCTTTTGCCTTGCTCACAAGTGAAGGATCTTCTGCTATTATTGCAACCTTTCTCGTTTTTCCCTTGCTGTGAGGCAGTGCGACTTCCAAGTTTATGCGGTTATCCTGTTTAGTGAAGTCGACGCCCTTGAAATTGAGCGCAAGCTCCACGCTCTGCTTGAATTTGCGCTTTCCTTTCTGCTCCTCGAAAAACTTCTTAAATTCATCAATATTGCTGCCAGCCATATAATCCCTCCTGCAAATCTGCAGTCCTTGCGGGAAAACAAGGTGTAGTAATAGATTGCTGCAATAATATATAAAAAGCTAACGATGCGCAGGCGTCATTAGCATCATATCTCAAAAGCCTCTCCGAGTTTCGGCAGATAGACCTTGTACTTCTTCTTCAGCGCAGATGCCAACTGCTCTGATTTCCTGGGGTCGCCGTGCATGACGAAAACGTTCTTGAGCCCGTTTATCTTGCTTACGAACTTCATCAGCTGCTGCCTGTCGGCATGCGCAGAAAGCGAATAGTTTTCAACTGTCATGTTTATCTGCACCTTGCTTCCGTCGAAAGTTAGCTCTTTCTCGCCTTCGAGAAGCGCCCTGCCGTTGGTGCCTTCGGCCTGGTATCCTACGAGTATAAGCTTGTTCTTAGGGTCCTTACCCAGCTTCTTAAGATACCTCACCACAGGTCCTCCGGTGAGCATTCCGCTCGTGGTGACTATAACGCTTGCCTCTTCGGTGCTCATAGCCTTGGCTCTATCCTGCTTGGTTTTTATGAATATAAAATTCTTGCTCTTGAACGGATCGTCCTCGCTCATGAGTATCCTTTTCTGCAGCTCGTCTCTGCAGTCCATGACATTGTGCCTGTGTATTCTCATGGCCTTGCCTATCATTCCGTCTATGTACAGATGGACATTCTGGAGAAGGCCGGACTTCATGTAATCGTCTAGTATGAAAAGGACCTCCTGCGCCCTGCCCACAGCAAAGCTTGGTATTATAACTTTGCCTCCCTGCTTTATGGTGTCTTTTATGCTGTTAAGAATCTGTTCGGCTGTGACGCGCTCAGCCTGGTGCACATCATCGTCGCCTCCATAAGTGCTTTCTGTTATAAGAGTGTCGGCATTGAGATACTCTGTGTATGCGCCGTCAAGTAGTCTTGTAGTCCTGAGGTTCAGGTCACCTGTGTATATCAGCTTGTGCGTGCCGTCGCTCACTTCTATCATTGCGCTGCCTAGAATGTGCCCTGCCGGAAGCAGCTTGACTGTGAGACCTTTTATCTTGAATTCCTTATGATACTCCTGTATTTTGAAGTGCCTGCCCATGGCGTTGATGCCCTCTTTAGTCACGTTAGCAGGGTTTGATATCTTGAGGTAATCGCTTATGAGCACGTTGGTAAGCTCAAAAGTGGGTTTTGTAGTATATACAAATCCCCTCCATCCTGTAGAGAATACGTGCGGCAGATAGCCACAGTGATCTAGATGCGCGTGGCTAACCACTATCGCATCTACATTGCTGAACCTGGAATCATCTATAATAGGATATTCTTCTCTCTTGCCGAGCTTTACTCCGCAGTCTAGTATAATCCTAGTGTCGTTGCTTTCTATCATGACGCAGCTTCTTCCTACTTCTCCTGCGCCTCCGAAAAATTCGATTTTCAAAAATTCACCTTTAATATTATATGCATTGCTGGCTAGTTGCTTTCAGCTGCATCTACTATATCGTTGTTGCCTTGCTTGCTTCCGTCGTCCTTGCCCCTTATCACAGCTATGTCCGCAAAACTTATCTCGGCAGGCTTCTGCTCCCTCTTTTCCCTTCTGCCCTTCTGAGAGTGCTTGCCATAGCCAGTAGTTTCTCTGAGCTTGTAGTAGAGCTCGTCAAGCTGCTTGTTGTAGTCAGTGATCTTCTTCTCGAGCTCTTCTATGCCCTTCTGCAGCTCGTCTATGGTGCTGTTTATGCTTTCCGCCTTCTTTCTCATTCTGTAATTTCTGAGCGACTTGTCAAGCTCCTCGTTGACGCTGTTTATGCGCCTTATAATCTCCTTTTCCTTGTCTGGAGTGAGCGCCGCTTCGGTAGAAATAGCAAACTCTAGCTTTTCCTTGAGCCTTTTCAAGTAGCCAATATTCTTTGTCCTGTCGGTGTTCATTTCCAATAGCTTAGTTATTGCGAGGTATTCGCTTTTCTTGTAGGCAAGCCTTGATCTTAGCCTCTTTATCTCGTCAACTACAGCGTATTTCTCCTTTTTGACCTTTTCTATGCTCTCCTCGAGCTTCTTGGCCTCTGGGTTTGCCTCGATCTCGCCCTCTGTCTTGCTTTCACTTTCTAGTTTTGATGTTTCTTCACTCAGTAAATCTACCATTTTTGTCGATTAGTATATTTTCGTAAACCTTAATTAGCTTATCAGTGGTCTTTTCTATTGAAAAGTTCTTCGCCGTACTGATTGCTCCTTCTTTATATGTCTCAGAACTATTTAAAACGTTTTCTATTTTTTTTGCACATCCAATATAATCTCCTGGCGCGAACTTTTCGCCGTTCTTTCCGCTTTTTATGATCTCGGCGAGGGCCAGCGAATTCGCCCCTACCACAGGCTTTCCTGCCGCCATAGCCTCTATTGACGCCACGTTCTGCGTCTCGAAAGTCGATGGCATTACGAATACATCGCTCGCGGCATATAGGTTTGGCAAGATCTTCTCTGGTATAAATCCGGTGAAAACAACGTTGCCAAGGCCGAGCCTCTGCGCCATGCTCTTGTAGTAGATTTCAGCGGGTCCGCTTCCGGCTATGACAAATGCCACGTCGTTCCTATACTTCGAAATTATGTGCGCGGCCCTGAGAAGCGTGTCAAGCCTTTTCTCCTTGCTTACCCTGCCAACGAAGAGCACTATCTTCTTGTTCTTTCCCACTTTTATCTTGCTCCTTATTCCATCTTCCTTTGCATCGATGAATCTAGAAACATCAACCCCGTTTGGGACTACGAACGTGTTGCCGATGTGCAGCTTGTTGAGCATCTTTTCTATGCTAGCACTCGGAGCTATTGTCGCGTCGCACCTCCTATAGAAAAACTTCGTGTACTTCCACAGGTACTTGCTTGTGAATTTGCGTATGTGCTTGTTTTTTGGGTGGTATGAATTTATGACTGCCCTGTCGTTTATCATAGTGTGGAAGGATCCTACTATCGGATATCCTGCAAGCTTTGACGCCATGAGTCCCGAAAATCCCATCATGAACGGAGTGTGTGCGTGTATGATATCAACTTTGAGAGATGCAAGCTTAAGTATGCCCTGGTAAGGAAATATTGCCGCCTTGTACTGCGGATACGGCCTGAAGTTTACCCCCTGCGTTATGAAGACGTGGCTGTTTGACAGCTTCTTAATTGATTCGGAGTCGCCGCTCGCGAATATGTAAACCTCGTGTCCTTTTCTTTCAAGTTCATTCTTGAAGTTGATTATTGATTTTACCACGCCGTCAACTGCAGGCAGGTATGCGTCAGAGTAAAAAGCGATCCTTAGCTGTTCCATCAAAACACTGTGAAATTAAAATTTTACCGCTTCTCCTCCTGCTTTTTTAATTTTCTCTTCAGCAAGCTTAGAAAAAGCTGTAGCCTTGACTATGGCGGGCTTCTCTAGGACCCCATCGCCAAGAACCTTGTAGCCTTTGAGCTCTATTGTTGGCTTCGCGTCTCCGCTCTTCCTTGCCATTGCATTTATTTTTCCCAAATCTGTTTCACGAAGCTCATTAGCCTTCCAAATGCTGAAACCTTTTTTCCTTATGCGCTCAGGCTCGTAAACGACAACATGAGTGAAATTGTGCTTTCTGCCTCCCCTGCCTACTCCTCCTCTGCTTCCCGCGCCTCTCCTGTTCTTTATGTTGCCAGCACCCCACCTCCTCGCGCCAAGGTATTTGCGGCTCTTCTTTTCATATCTCAATACCATTTGATCACAGCATTCTTTTTATAAGATCATTTATCTTTTCACCGCGGTAGCCGAGTGCCCCGTGCACTGAGAAGTTCTTTTTAGTGCTCTCATAGCCTCGCTTTGGCGGTTTCATCCTTATTGGCATTTCAGCAACCTCCTTGACGTCCTTCTTGCAAGCTATAAGGTCTTCTATAGTTTTGTCGTCTGCCTGAATGTGGTTCTTTTCAAAAACCGACTTGAGGGTTTCCTTCGATATTTCGCCATAAGTAATGTAGTCCTTGCCCTTGTGCAGCATGCCTATTGCAGGTTTGCTCCCTGCAATTATGGCAAGATTGTTGACCCGCCTGAGGTTCAACCTGTCTAGCGTTTCAGATATGTCCTCCCTTAGGCCTACTCTGCCGCGCACTCTCACTGCTGCAAGCAGTTTGCCTTCTAAATTATTTTTCGACATAAAAACACGCAGATCATTTCTGGTTTTCGCTTCTGCCAGTTTAATAAACTCAGTAGTAAACTGAATACATATAATTATAATGCAAAAGGTTTTTATAATCTATTGCAAGAAAACTGCGGGCATTTGGGCCGCGGGCAAACCTCTCATTGCGGCTAAATTGGCTGATATAAATATATAAATGTTGACTATGGTACAATGTTTGTAGAACGCGCAAGTGCTTGCAAATTGAGAACGCTTCGCGCATCATGCGACGAAGTTCGCAATCACGTTTCCTGTGCTGCTGACGGTTATCTGCGCAGTCTGCGAAGTAGTTGAATTGATAGAAATGCCTCCGCTCACTACCCAGTTGCCGAATGTATAACCTGTTGGAGGCACTGCGTACAAGTAATATGGCTTGCCTATTACGGCATAAACGTTCGTGTTGCTCGGATAGCCTATGCCGCCAATGTCAATGCTTCCGCTGCCAGTGCCAGTCAGCAGCGTTATTTCTGCTATGTTGCTTTTGTATTGCGCAACTATGTTGCTGCTTGAGCCGCTCGTGTTGTAAGTGGCGCAAGAAGGCTGGCATATCTGGTAGCTTATGACGAAGCGCGGATTGACCTGCGTGCCTATGCTTGGCGCGTATCCGTTCATCGTGGCGTTGCATATCACCGTCGCGCCTTCGGGAGCATTTGCAGGTAGACACATACCTGGGTAAGCGCCGCTAGATATTGTTGGATTTACGTGCAGTGAAGCCCCAATAAATTTCATTGTCGGGCCAATGTTATTCAAGAATATTACTACATAGTTTGAAGAAGTGGCATTGGCCATGAACTCCGACTGGTAGCACGGAAGCTCAGGTTGCAAGTAGCACGCCTGCGGCGAATAGCTTGCAGGGTTTTTGGCTGCGAGCGCGGTCAGCGCGACAGCTATAAAGAGAGCTATTATGAGGAATGCCCACGAGTATGTTATCATGAACTCTATTGCGGACTGCGACTTCATCATAAATAGTCAATGGAGCCTTCAAATTATATATCTTTTTGCGCTTTTTGCAGCCTTCGCCTTTTGACAAGCTCAAAGTCTATTACTATTTCCACTTGGTCTGCCGAGTAGGGCCTTACTACCCTGCTTCCTAATATGTTCACTTTTGCGTTCTTGCCTGAAAGCACATTCCTTATGAGGCTCGTGCCATCTTCTATGGCACTCTTGGAGTTGCCGAAGGTATAATAGTGCACGACACATTTTTCTTTGGCGATTTCATAGGCGCTTTCAAGGAAGTTTGCAGCGCTTTTAGGCAGGGGCATCACAATCCTGTCGGCGAAACCCTTGTACTTTGCCGCTACTTTTTTCACGTCACCCTGGACTGCTGTCACGTTGTTTAGCTTGTTAATCCTGATGTTCTCCAGCATGTAATTGTAAGCGTGCCTGTTGAGCTCGATCGCGACAACATTAGATCTGGGATGTGCTTTTGCAATCTCTATTGCAAAAGGGCCCACTCCGGCAAACATCACCATCACGTTCTCCCCATCTGAAGATGCATCGCTAACCCTTTTTCTCTCGTACGCAAGCCTGGGCGAGAAAAAAACTTTCCTCACATCGAAACTGAAGAAGGCACCGTTTTCCTTGTAATTCGCAACAAAGTTCCTCTTGCCTGCAACATATTTGTATTTGCGCGTCCTGTATATGCCACTTACTGCGCTACCTTTGCGTATTACTGTATAAACATTTCTGTTGGTATACATTATGGCTTTTGCCAGGCGTTTTGCGGTGGCGCTATTGTCTGAATCTATGATTGCTATATTTCCAAGCAGATCATACCTCTTTGTTGCGTTTGCCATATCTGCCTTGCCGAGCTTCTTTGCAACAAGCTCCTTGTAGCTGTGCGCCTTTGGCGCCCTTGCAAAATTGGCATTTACAATTTCGGCTCCGAACAGCCTCACTGCGCTCCTGGCAGCTTCATCATTGCCCGTCACAATAGGGAAATATATAAAATTATTGCCGTCCAATATCTTATGCTGCCGGTCGAAGAGGTTATGCCTAATTATAAACCTCCTTAGCATTTCAGCGTTTTTTTTGTTTACTTTTAGGCCAATCATCAAATCAGTCAGGCAAAGCCTTATAAACCGAGCAAAATCAATTAGTAACAAGAAGTCTTTATATTTAACGGTATAAAAATAAAATGCAACGTGATATTGTGTTCTTTGTAATAAGGGTAACATCAAGCCAGGAGAAGATAGTATCAGACATACTCGCCAGCAAAATAGCCTCAAAGTCAATACCAATCTTCTCTATAATACTTGTAGAAGGCATGCGCGGCTACCTTATAGTGGAGGCTGAAAGCGAGTCCGCTTGCAGGGAGCTAATAACAAACGAGCCACACGTTAAAGGCATGCTCTCTACTCCTGTGAGCAGCGACGACCTTGACAGAATACTCGCTTCCAAGCAGTACGCTCAAGAAATAGACATAAACGACATAGTAGAGTTTTCAACAGGCCCGTTCAAGGGCTACAAGGCAAAGGTGACAAGAATCGACAAGTCAAAAGGCGAGATTACAGTGGAGCTTATGGACGTCGCCGTGCCAATTCCAGTCACTACAAAGTCTAACAATGCTAGGATAATACAAAAAGCTGAAAAATAAAGCGTGATTTGATGCCAGAAGTAATAGTAAACGGCCTGATAGAAGGAGGAAAAGCGACAGGGGGTCCACCTTTCGGCCCAGCGCTCGGCCCGCTCGGAGTGAACGTGGCAGGCATAGTAAGCGAGATAAACGCCAAGACAAAGGCATTCGAAGGCATAAAGGTGCCGGTGAAGGTGTTTGTAAACCCTGAAGACAAGAGCTACAGGATAGAGGTCGGATCGCCGCCCACAAGCGCGCTCATACTTAAGGAAATAGGGATCCAGAAAGGCGCGAAGGGCAAGGATGAAAAGGCAGGGGATATTTCTCTTGAGCAGATAAAGAAGATTGCGAAGGCCAAGGAGGATTCCCTTTACGGCGCAACTTTCGCAGACAAGGTAAAGCAGGTGCTCGGGACTTGCCTGAGCATGAACATAACATGCGAAGGTGTCAACGCAAAGGAGATAATAGCCAAAATAGACCGCGGCGAGCTTAAGCTCTGAAGCGTCTCTTGTAAAAGCCAAAGGCGCACCAAATGGACGATTTCTCGTCTCTGTACAGGGCACTGCGCCGCCGATTCGGCTTTCTCAACTGGTGGCCTGGCGAAACAAAAGACGAGATAGTAATAGGAGCAATACTGACGCAGCAGACCAGCTGGGCCAATGTTGAAAAGGCGATACGCAACCTCAAGAGCGCAAAGATGCTCAGCATTGCCGCAATATCTAAGGCTGATTTGAGCACACTGCAGAAGCTTGTAAGGCCCAGCGGATTCTACAGGCAGAAGGCCTTGCGACTGAAAGGTTTCGCAAGGTATGTGATGAAAAAGCACGGCTCATTGGAAGGCATGCTCAGTCAAGACATCAAAACCCTCAGGGATGAGCTTCTCGGCATAAACGGCATAGGCAAGGAAACGGCTGATTCTATAATACTGTATGCTGCTGAAAAACCCATTTTTGTAATAGACGCCTACACAATTCGCATAGTAGAGAGAGTTTTCGGGATTTCTGTCGGGTACGACGAGCTACAAGAGAAGATAGAGCGCAGCATAGACCGCAACGTCGAGCTCTACAAGGACTTTCATGCGCAGTTTGTGGAACTCGGGAAGCACTACTGCAAAACTAAGCCCGTATGCACTTCGTGCCCGCTGAAAAAGCAGTGCGTCACTGGCAATAGACACCAACATTTGACGAACTAAAGCAACTATTTTAAATAGTCGATACAGAATATTATTGGTGCGGTTGAATGAACTTCAAGGAATACATAGAGCTTCATAGGAACAATATATACTCCACAATCTGCAGTTACATGCCATTAAAGAAGCCGGAAGAGTTCTACGGAATAATGAGAGACTATATCGACAGGCAGGGGAGCTACAGAAGGCCAGGACTTGTAATGCTCAGCGGCCAGCTCTTCGGAGCAAGCATAGACAATCTTACGCTGCCTGCTGCCGCAGAGCAGCTTTCAGAAGAGTGGATCCTCATGCAGGATGATGTTGAGGACGATTCTGATCTTAGGAGGGGCAAGCCAGCCGCTCAGAAGCTGTACGGCTGGGTACACGCAATTAATGCAAGCAACCTTGGCCACATGACGATGTGGAAGATGCTCCACGATTATACTTTAAAGGTTGGGGCAAATAAGGGAAAACGGATGTTCGACAAATTCTATGACATGCTTGAATATACAGTCGAAGGCCAGCATATAGAAAACCAGTTCATACACTATACGAAAGACCTCAGCAAGGTCGGCGAAGATTTCTACATGAGGGTCGTGGAGAGCAAGACCTGTTATTATACAGTATATGGGCCTCTACAGATAGGTGCGATAGCAGCAGACCAGCCGGATAGCACATTAGAAATGCTGAAGGACATAGGGCACGATGCGGGAGTCGCATTCCAGATAACTGACGATATACTCGACATGATTGGCGATGAAAAGAAATTCGGGAAGAAGAATTTTGGCGACCTTTATGAGGGCAAGGTAACTCTCATGATACTGCATGCGCGCGATAGCGCCACCGAAGCCGAAAAGGCGAAGATAGACGCAATTTACAAGAAGAAACGCAATGAGAAGACCACAGACGAGATAAATTTCCTTAAAGACATTATATATAAGTACGACAGCATATCCTATGCCAAAGCTCGCGCAAAGCAGTTCGGGGAGAACGCGGAAAGGAAGATCAGCGAATACAAGGATCGGCTTCCTCAGAACGAGTATACAGACATACTAATTTCTGCGATGGAAGAGCTCTATCTGCGCAAAAAATGATTGCATGAAAAACCTCTGCTTGGTTAAAATAGGGGGCAGCGCCATCACCGACATATCAAAGCCTAATACGCCTAGGCGCGGGGAAATAATCAGGATATCAAAAGAGATCCATGCGGCAAGAAAGCACGTAAGCATAATAGTAGGCCACGGCAGCGGCTCCTTCGGCCACGTGCCTGCGGCAAAGTACAAAGTGCAGCTTGGTCTTATAAATAGCAGAAGTCTTGAAGGCGCGTCGATGACGCAGCATGCAGCTGCAATGCTGCACAGAATTGTAATAGGAGAAATGTTCAAAGTAGGCTTAAAGCCGGCATCATTCCCTCCGGCAAACGCAATAACAAGCGGTGGAAGGATAAAGGAATGGTACATAACTCCAATAATGCGCGCCCTGGAAAACGGCTTCCTGCCAGTCACTTATGGCGATGTCACAATGGATCTCAAGCAGGGCGTTGCAATAGTTTCCACAGAAGAAGCATTAAGGTATCTTGCAAACGAGCTTAAGCCATCCCGCATAATTCTGGGCAGTGATATAGATGGCGTGTTCACATCAAACCCAAAAATCGACACCAATGCAAGGCTGATAAGCAGAATAGACAGCAGGAACATAGGAAGCGCGCTTTCAGGCGCTTCAGGCTCAACGAAAGTAGATGTTACCGGCGGGATGAGAACTAAACTCAAGTACTTGTACGAGATGTCGAAGAACACTGGTGCCGAAGGAATGATAGTAAACATAAACGTCCCGGGAAGATTGTACAAAGCGATGCTTGGGAAGCATGTTGTTGGGACAGTTGTGAAATACGAATGATAACATGGCAGAAAAAGAACTGATAGACCTGCAGCGCAGAGAAGCCGAAGGCAGAGCCAAAGAGAAAATGCACGAAATATCGTCAGTGGTAGTTGAGATAGCAGAAGGCATACTTTTCCTCAAGAGGGCCGGCAAGGAAAAGGAAGATATCGAAGCCGAAATGTACAACCTGCCATCTGGGCATATCGAAGGAGAAGAAACTCCTATGGATGCTGCAATAAGGGAGACAGCCGAAGAATCCGGGATAGCACTGGAAGCCGAAAAGGTGCATTATATAACAGACATCTATGTCGATGTGCGCCGCACTGACGGCAGCGGTTTGGTGCCTTTGCACGTATATCTTTTCTTCGCAAAGAGGCAAGATATAAGTCTGGGCGACGTAAAGTTGTGCGGAGAGCACTCCGTCGCAGTCGCAATAAGCATTGAAGAGCTAAAGGCGTTGAGAGATTGCGATTCAAAAGGAGTGATAAACCTAAGCAATACCTTCACGCTGTTCGACACAAAAGTAATCAAAGACCATATTGAGGACATAGCCCGCATTTCAATTGGCGCCGAGCAAAGAATGCTTGTATGAATGCAAATTTTGGCGAGGCTAATGCGTGCTGCAAAGCCGCAAATTTTAATTGCAAAATATGAATGCCAAACAGCAACACGCGTTCCCGCCGGTTCGGCAGTACATCGTGTCGTAAGCAGGCTTAGCTTCCGAGTTCGGTATGGGTTCGGGCGTTTCCCTGCTCCTGTGGCCGTTTGACAGTTTATTATTTAAACAAAAACATATAAAGATTTTGCGCAGCAGGGCTCCAATGGGTTATGCATTTATAATTTTGTTCTTAAAGAACTATGATGCTATGGAGACAATCTGCATATCATTGGGCGGAAGCATCCTGATAGGAAGCGAGGGCATTAACTCCTCTTACATAAGAAAATTCGTAGAACTGATTTCCTCATATAAAAACACTAAATTCGTGGTTGTAACAGGTGGCGGGGAAATGGCAAGGAGGTACATATCCTACGCCAAGGACTTTACATCGAACCAGCAGGAGCTCGACGACATAGCAATAGCTGTTACCAGGCTCAATGCGATGGTGCTCCTGAACGCCATGAAGGGCAAGGTTGATGTGAACCCTAACATAGTGACAACCATAAGCGGCATGAAGGCGGCGAATTCCCAGCACAGCGTGGTGGTTTCCGGCGGTCTCTATCCTGGCATAACAACCGACGCAGTGGCCGTGCTTTATGCGGAAGGGCTTCACGCAAAGAAGCTGATAAACGTAAGCAAGGTGTCCTACATACACGAGACAAGCGACATAGAAAAATCAAAGCCTTTGAAGAGACTGAGCTACGACAAACTCATAGAAATAGCCACAAGATACGATTCGAGGAATGCAGGATCAAACTTCATATTCGACTTGGTAGGCTGCGCACTCGCAAAGAGGTCAGGCATAGAAATATACTTCACAAACGACGACATATCCGAGCTGAAGAAAGTAATAGAAGGCAAGGAGCATAACGGAAGCATTGTAGGAGGTGCGTAAGCAGCGCTTACAATTTCAGGTGCTACTCAGCTACTGCGCAAAAATATTTAAGAATTCAGCTCCTAATTATTTAATGGGGTGATGCGATGGCGAAGAAAAACGAAAATGCACTTCCTAGGATTTTGGAGGATCCGCTGGGCTACTGGAACAGCATAGCAAAAGAGTTTTCGATGCCTCTGAGAGCAAGCATTTTCGGAAGTATGCCGATAGACCTGATAGACGAAGGCAACGCAATAAGGATAAAGGCCGAAATGCCAGGCATACAGAAGGGCGACATAAAGCTCAATGTGACAAAGAGCAGCGTTTCAATAAGGGCGGAATCAAAGAACGAAGAAGAGAAAAAGGGTAAGAACTACTATTACAGCGAGAGAAGATCCTCAGGCTACTACAGAAGCATAGATCTGCCTGTGGACATAGACCCGAAAAGCGTGAAGGCAAAGCTGGAGAACGGCATACTCGAGATAACTGCAAAGAAAGTGCCTGGCGAAAGCGCAGAGATAAAAGTAGAATAGCCTTTCAGCTTTTAACTGAACTTGCATTCTTTATTTTGTTCATAGAGTTTAGCGCATTATAGGTAGCCGTAGCCATGTTGTAAATATCCCTTGTTCTGCCCCTAGAAAAGCTCCAGACATCCTTTATTCCTGCTAGCTCCAGCACTGCCCTTGCCACTTCACCGGCGACTATGCCTACACCCCTAGGCGCAGGCTTAAGTATTATTTCTGCGCTGCCGCACCTGCCGTGCAGTTTTAGCGGGAGGCTGTGGCTAGTTCCGCAGTCGCATTCCCAAGAACCGCATCCCAGCCTGACCTGTATTATTTTTTTCTTGGCGTCTTTTATAGCAGAATCCACTGCGGGCCTAACTTCAACGTCCTTGCCTGTTCCTATCCCGACATGCCCCGCCCTGTCTCCTATTACTACTGTGGCCCTATACTTCTGCTTCCTGCTGTTTTTTGTCATCCTTTGCACAGACGCAACTTCAAGCACCTTGCTTTCGAGATTTGGAAGAAGCGCGTCTACTACTTCCACTTCCTTTATTGGCTTGCCGCTTTCGAATATCTGCTCAATAGAAGTGATCTGCTTGTTTTTGACCATCTCCCCTATCTTCGTCTTCGGAGTCCACGACTCTATGTTAAATTTTTCCTCTTCTTCTTCGTATCTCAAGTAAATCACTTGCTCACAATTTTATTCTTGACCTCCTCGAACTTCTTTACCAGCTCCTCAGGCGCGACGCCTTTCTTCAGGTAAGCGCCAAACTGCCTCTTGTAGCCATCGGGGTCGTCTTTCTTTAGCATCTTTGCATATTCCGCTATGCGCGTCCCGTCATAATCCTCCTTGGGTACGCTTATGCCAGACCTTATTTTCATTCCTCCATCCTTGAATCCCACAGCAAATGAAAACGCCACGGAATTAGGCGTTGGCGCGCTTATGCCAATGTCAAGCACGAACTCCTCCCCGGAAAGATCGCTTGCCTTTTTGGCAAGAAGCAGCCCCACCAAGTAGGCAGTGGGCTTGTTTGCCCTTGAAGGCCATCCGTAATCTTTGCCGAGCAGTTCTTTAGAATCCGCGCGCTTCAGCACAGCATCGCCTTTCTCGCTGTATCTTATTATTTGGCCGAGCACGCCCCTGTTGCTCTTTCTCACAGCAACCCTGAGTATTCCTCCTTTTACAAGCGCCAGCCTCTTCCTGTAATCAGTAAGCCCATCCCTTCTCCTCTTGAACTTGAGACTGGCAATTTTTTTGTTCACCATTCAAAATCACCTGTAGCTATTCCTTATTGCCTCTTCGACCTTTGCAATTTCTTCATCTGTTATTTGTATTCCGCTGTCTCTTATGTGCAGTATCAGTGAGGCTTTGTTTGGGAACATGTTCCCTTTTATGAGCGCGTAAAACTTTCCGAAGTTCCTAGTGTCTATCTTGCCCTCGTTCTTAAGCTCCTTAAGCAGCATTCTTTGAGCCCTCACTCTCTTTTCCCAACTTATGCCTCCTCTCGCCTTCCTGCTGCCCTTTCTCCTTCCGGGGCCTCTGCGCCTTCCTTCTGCCCTTTTCTTCTTTAATATCTTAGAGTTCATGCTTATGTTGTGCTTAGGCTGGACTGCAAAGATACTTCCGTTTTGAATAAGCTTCCTTATGTCATCCCTTGTTATGGCCTTCTTTGCGTCATCCATTGCTGACGGCTTTATCCTTATGGCGCTCTCTCCCCTGCCGATAATGTCGCTTGCAATCCTTTTCACGAATCTTATGCTCATCTGTTCACCCTATTCACAATCTTCGCCGCCTTAGCGTCTGCTATGCGCTGCATTGCCATTCTCTTCCTTGCAGAAATGCTGTGGGAGAACCTTATCGCGTAGCCTGCCTCTATAGCCTTAATCAATTCGCCGTCATTGTGCACAAGCATCTCTATTGAGCCGTCGGGTCTTGAGAATCTTACGCTGTCGCTGTTCTTGTACCCTATTCCCGGCAGCGCCCCGTAGCCGCTGTATTTCCTCCTCTTCTTGTTGTCAGTGCCGCGCTGCTTTCTCCATCTGTCCTTTACCCTTGCGCGGTGTTTTGCGCCGTAGTTCGGCACTACAAACCTTGGATGCCTTTTCTTTAAAGCCATTTGATCATTCCTCATTGACAACGTACATTCCGTCCTGGAAAACTCTTGTATCTTTGTTCTTGACGTAGCATGCCTTTCTTATGTTCGCGACAGTCTGGCCCACGTCATACGGGTCTGGGCCGCTTACAGTTATGTCCTGCCCCTTAATTTCAACCTTTGTATCGCCAACTATCTTTGCTGCCCTAGGCACTCTTTCTCCAAATATGTTCTTTATGTAGAGGATGTTGCCGCTTACTTCAAGCGACATTGGGAAATGCGCGAAAAGCACCTTCATCTTCTTGACAGACTTATTGGTAACAGATTCTATCATCGACTTGATTTCTCCCGCCAGGGCCTTCTCTATCATCATTCCCTTCCTTTTGAGCTTCTTCTCTTCAGTAGAAGCTATCACGACCTTATTTCCTTCTATCTTGATATTAACGAATTTGCCATTGAACTCCTTCTTAGCAGATCCTGCTTTGCCCTTTAATACTATGTTGCTTCCGCTGATGCTTGCCTCGATGCCTTGCGGTATTTCTATTTCTTGCATAGGATCAACTGCTAATAAATATAAGCTATGAGCCTGCCGCCCATGTGCTTTTCCTTCGCCTCCTCGTTTGTCATTATCCCTTCCGGAGTGGAAATTATTAGGACGCCAAAGTCCTTGCTTGGTATGAACCTTGCTTCGAATTTCTGGTAGTCTTCTATTCCAACAGCGAACCTAGGCTTTACTACCCCGAAGTCATTTATCTTCCTGGCTAAAATTACTTTGAGCGTCTTGAACTTCCCCTCCTTGACCTCTTCGTACCCTGCAATGTAGCCGCTCTTCTTTATAACTTCCATCACGCTCCTTATGAGCTTGGTGTCTGGCACTATGCAGAAGTCCTTGCCCAGGGAATCGTACATTTTTACCTTGTTTGCCGCGTCCGCTAGCTGATCCATCAAACCACTATGAAAGTTTCTTGAAACCGAGATCCTTCGCAACTTCTCTGAAGCATCTTCTGCATATGTAAAGATCGTAGCTCCTTATCAAGCCTCGCGAAGTGCCGCATATCTTGCACTTCCTAAGCCCTTTGCCCTTCCTCCTAAGTTCATATCTAACTTTCATCAAATTCACTTCACTGTTCCGCTCCTATCTTGGCGTTGAAATTATCCTTCAGGAATTTCGCTATCTCTTCGGCGCCTACTGTGGCATGAGATCTCTTGATTACCCCTCTTGCCCTCCTTTTCAATGCAACCCTCTTGCCTTTCCTTGAGAAAGTCGCGTTGACGTTCATCCCGAGCATTCCTATCTTGGGGTCGTATTTTATTCCAGAGAAATCTATATATTCCTTTATGCCGAAACTCAGCGAGTTGTCTGTTATTGAACTTTCCTTTATAGAATTGTTAACTGCATCAAGAGCCCTGCCAAGCATCTTGACAGCGTCTTCCTTGCGCAGAGTAACCATCGCGCCTATTACCTGCCCTTTCTTCAGTTTAAGCGACGGATCCCTCTTTTTTGCTCTTGTCTGTGTGGCAGTGTGGCCAGTGAGCTTCTCAAGCAGAGCCTTAGCGCTGTTATATCCCTGCTCATTCTGGCCTATGCCTATGTTGAGCACAAGCTTTTCCAAATAAACGTCAGCCATCTTGTTCATCTGAGCACCTAGCCTATTACCATTACGTTGCTCGCGACGGTCTCGAAGGTTTTTCCGCCGCTCTCTATTTTCACAATGCTTTCTCTAGAGGCGCTGCCAGGGCTGATATCATCAACAACTCCAACAACTGAGGAGTGTATGCCTGATATCACCTTGCACTTGGCGCCCTTTTCCATTTTGAGCACCTTGCTTATTTTGCCATTCGACAATATTACAGAATCCCCGACCTTGGCATCGTTGCTGCCCTCGATAATATCCCCATTGTATATCCTAAGCATTACCTTGCCCTTCTTTGCTATGTACTTGCCTATTACCTTGTGCACCTGGCTTTCTGCCCCTCCTTTTTCCAGGTTTATTGCTCCTTTCTTGTCTACATCTATGCGGAATACATCCTTGCCAAGCTCTATGAAATCCCCATATCCTACAGGGTATTTTTCCTCCCTTATTTTCTTTCCGTTCACCTTTACAATTCCTGCCTTTATTATCTTCCTCGCCTCGTCAGAATTCCTGGCGTAACCGAGCTTTTCTTTTATGAGAGTCACTATAGCGATGCTGCGCTCCTTTTTGTGCCTCCCCGGTCCTGGCTTGGTTACATAAGTTGCGACCTTTCTGCTTATCCTGATGTAATTACTCGCAGCCAGCCTCTTCAGGTGCCTGCTGTTGCCTTTGTTTGCCATCTCATCACTTTTTCACTGCAGACTTGAGCGAATTTATCTTTGCCTTCCGGTTCTTGTCGCTCAGATCCAAGTCAATCAAATACAAGTTGGAGGGGCTTATCGGCAGAAGCAATTCCTTGCCCTTCGATTTCTTTCTTGATATGCCCTCTATGTAAACCGCGTTTTTTCTCAGGCTCACTTCGCTTACTTTGCCTGTCTTGCCCTTGAATTTGCCCTTCACCACTTTCACAGTGTCTCCTTTCCTGACCGGCATGCTCCTTTTTGATATGCCCATCTTTTCCTTGAGCTCCTTAGATACATGCGCATGAATGAATTTCTGCCTGACGTGCATTGGCGCGTTGTACCTGAATTCCCTCTGCTTTCTAGGCTTGCTGCTGATAATCATCAAACTACCCTCGAAGCTACTCCGGCTACCTTCACGTATCTCTCTACTACCTCCCTCGCCATAGCCCCCTTCACCTCAGTTGCTATGGGCAAGTTGTCTTCGCCTATCATTATGCCAGCATTGTCTTCAAACATTACCCTCATTCCGTTTGGGCGCCTTATTTCGTCCTTCTGCCTTATTATCAGCACCCTTACCGGCTTTTTGATGTAATTCTGCGAACCCTTTTTTACGCTCGCTATAACAACGTCGCCTATCCCTGCGGCAGACATCCTGCCCTTTCTGCCGCCTTTGCCCACTATGTGCACCATCTTGAACAAAAGGGCTCCGCTGTTGTCTGCGCAATTTATTATTGCGCCAGGCACGAGACTTTTGGATATTTTGGAAGAAACGCCCTTCATAAAATTACCTTTAAGCTCTTTTCAGCACCGCGGTTATCACGAAAGATTTAGTCTTGCTTATCTTCCTGGTTTCCGCTATTTTGACTATGTCTCCAGGCTTCGCAGATATGCAGTCCGGATTGTGAGCCGCAATTCTCGACTTGCGCCTCATGTACCTTTCGTATTTGTGCATGTATATTGTAAGATCTCTCTCTACTATAGCCGTCTTCTTCGCTTTGCTGCTCACCACAGTGCCAGTGAGTTCAAGCCCCCTGGTCTTTATGCTGCCGTGAACGGCGCAGTTTGGATCGTTGCATTCTTCAGCCAATAAACCACTCACAATTTTCTTTTCTTGTAAAACTTTAAAGATTTTTCTAACCTTTCCGACGCCCTGAAGTTTATCTCGTTGCCCTCTACAACAAACGACTTGCTTCCTGCATAAAACCTGAACGTCGCAGTTTTCTTTACCACCCTTACTCTTTTGCCCTCAACATCTAAAAGCAACGTGCCCTTGGTTTCATCCAAGACAATGCCTTCTAATCCTTCTTGTTTTTTATCGAGGCATTTCAGCACTTTTGCCCTGAGCCCTATGAGCTCGCTTATTACTATGTTCTTGTTGTTGTACGCGCCGCCAAGCGATTTGGAATCGACGTCAACAAATGCCTCAGCCATAGTAATAAATTCGCTGAAAGCATTAATATTGTTTTGTATTTATACATGCTAAGGTATTAATAAGTTTCTAATGGAAAGGTATTTAATAGCGTGAGACTGCGGCAAAAGTTGCATGGCGCCGCCAATTTGCACGTGCGGTTTTGCATGTGCCAATTGCGCATGCGGCATAAAAGCCATCGGTTTCGCGGCAGCAGATGAAATGCAATCAAGAAATGGCATATTGCATTTGCATATAGACAAGTTCAGACCCAAAAAGGATCTGCTAATACCAGACGAGTTGCGCGAAGTTCTTTCTAACGCCTTTGGCGAAATATTAAACATAAACGACATACCCAGGCAGCTGTCTGGAAGCAATTTCGTTATTTCGGTAGGAGACGAAACCACAGACAATCTGCTAGGACTTGGAATAAAGCCTGACCTTGCCATATTCGATTTGAAAGTAGAGAGAAAGCTCAACATAAAGCTTCGCATACTGGCTAATTACAAGCAGAGGAAGATAGTAAGCAACCCTCCAGGGCGCATAACCATAGACCTTTGGAACACCATATCAGCCGCGCTGGCTGACAGAAACGTAAATGCAATACAAGTTGACGGGGAGGAGGACCTAGCCACGCTCGTGTGCGTCTATCTTGCAAAGGAAGGATCCGTGGTGCTTTACGGAGTGCCGTCAAAAGGAGTGTGCATAGTAAGGGTGAATCGCGAGATTAAGCGGCTTGCCGAGCGCATACTAAGGGAAGCAGCAAAGTAAATCTATTTTATTACTACTTTGTCAGAAACATCGACTATCCTGTCCACAGTGTACCTTATCGGGTTGCCGAAACTGGTGTTAACTACGATGTCCCCTCTTCTTATGTCTACATTTGCTATCTTGCCTATGAGCGCGCCGAGTTCGTTTACTACAACCTTGTCCTTTAGCCTTTTTGACTTCAAGGATCTTCTCCTCAGGTAGCCTGTGAAGAGCGATATGCCTATGCCAAGAAGCACAGCCACAGTAGTAAAGAGCAGGAGCTGGCTGAAGTATATCTGGCCTATTATCCAAGCTACGAAAGCGTAGAGCATTACCCAAAGTATTATAGATGAACCAATGTATGTGCCGTACTTGAAGCTTCTGAAAATATATCTGCCCCCTTTTACATCTATTATCCTGCCCAGCAAGTATATTACCAGCACGAAAGGCAGCAGAAGCAGGAACCCTTCTATGGTGTAAGCCCATATTGTAAGTTGGTTGGAAGTTATCTGCGCTTCAGAAGCGTAGTTGCCATAAGCTATGAACAAGCTCGCTGTGAAGAACACAATAGAGCCAAGGTAAAATACAAAGCTCATTCTGTCTATGCTGAATCCGAAGCCCCTGAAAGAGCTCAGAAGCGCGTCTTCAAGGCCGAATCCCTTTACCAAAAGGTACGCCCCTATTATCGCAACAGGAGCCTCCCATCCCGCGCCTAGCACATAGCTTATTGCAAAAAGCAGCAGCAGCAAGGCGGGTATGCCGAAGATAATCCTAGCATAGTGGGGATCCTTGAGCTTTTCAAGTATTACAAAATAAGTGCTCTCCAGCTTCTCAGCCTGCTTCATCGTTACTACTCTTACGCCGTTTATTTTTATCCTAGATTCTATTATAGGCAGTACTCTTTCATCGCTGGCGCCGTCGGTCACGAAAATGCAGGCGTCTGACTTGTATTGCGCAAGTGTAAGGTCGAGCTGCCTTGATATCTCCCTGTCGGCGCTGTAACCTTCCGTCTCTGCCCCTGTTATTGTTGCAACGTTGACAGTGTAGCCCTCTTTCTTCAGGTCGTCATAAAGCTTCACCGCCTCGAACATTGTGTTTGCATCAGTCTCTTCAGGATCGGCAAGGGCAAGCTGGGTCGCTGCATTAAGGTTCTGCACCCTGCCCAGCACAGGGCCGCTTATTCTTGTCTTCCTGTACAAGTCATTGTCTATGTCGACAGCAAGTACTAGCAGCCTTTCGTTCTTGTCCTTAGCGCTAAGCTTTACGTCAGGCATTTTAACCGTTTCTATATTGAGAATGAATTATTTTAATCTATCGCAAGAAGAGCGCTACCGGAAGGTCGCGGACAAATTGCCCATTTAAGGTTAAATTGGTGGATATAAGTATATATAAATTTACTGCAATATAATCGTGAAATCGCAAGTGCTTGCAAATCCATTGTACGCCGGGATCAAATTAACAGGAGGCAGTTCTCGCTGAACTGAGAACCGATAAAACACATCCTTTGCAGGGTGCAGTGAGCGCATGAATGCAAAGGAAGCCCACACCGTTTACGGGTGAGTGGATGTCACGATAGCCAGTGCAATTGCCGGTCGCACTCCCAAGGGCAAGAATTGCCAACAAGTAAAAAAGTTTTCAAGAATTTTTTTCATAATCTGGCCGCGCCGCCTCGAATTCAGGAAACTATGCTTTCGGCTATCTTCTCTGGGGAATAAGGTTCTAGATCCCCGTAGCCCTCCCCGATGCCGAGGAACAGTATAGGCACAGAGGTTTCGCTTAGTATTGTAAGCGTGCTTCCGCCCTTTGTGTCTATGTCAAGCTTTGTAAGTATTATGCCGTCTATTCCCACAGCAGCATTGAACTCCTTTACCTGGTCAAGTATGCTATTGCCCGCTATGCCCTCGCCGACGAATATCTTGAGGTCCGGTTTAGCTACCCTGACCATTTTTTTGATCTCTTCTATCAGGCTCTTGTTCGTTTCCTGCCTGCCAGCCGTATCTATTAGCACTGCGTCTATCTTGCGAGATTTGGCGAAAGAGATGGCGTCGAAGGCTATGCTTGACGGATCTGCGCCATAGTTGCCTTTTACTACATCTATTCCGAGCTTATTCGCGTGGAATACCGTCTGTTCTATTGCCGCCGCCCTGAAGGTGTCTGCCGCCGCGATGACACATCTTAAACCACTCTTTATCAGAAGGTTGGCGACCTTTGCTATTGTTGTAGTCTTTCCAGCCCCATTAGGCCCTATGAACATTATCTTGAGCGGTTCTCCTTGTTCCCTCTTGGCTCTGGCAAGCTCTACAATGTCGATGCCATTGCCCTTAGAGAGCGCCTCCAAGAGCGCGTTTTTCACGCCGCTTCTTATCTCTTCTTTTATACTGCTAGAATCCACCGACATTCCAACAAGCCTGCGCTTCAGGTTTTCTGTAAATTTCTCAGCCACGTCGTATCCAACATTAGCCTCAAGCAGCGTGAGCCTTAGCTGTTCGGCAAGGTCATCAACATCGGCTTCCTTTATGGTTACCTTTTTCAAGAATACGCTCTTTGCCCTTGTTGCGAAAGAGAGCCTGGAATCTATTTTTTGAGCCGCCGTCCTCGCGGCTTTTTGCTCATTGCTTCTCGCGTCTTCAGGCCGCTTCTCCTTGCGCTCGTCAGTTAAATCTTCAGTTGTGCTTTCTTTTTTTTCAACTTCCTTCAGTTCCTCTTTCACGCTGCCGACGCTTTCAAGCTCCTTTTTTTCTTCTTTGATCTCTTCGCTCTCTTCCTTCTTAGCAAAAGCTCCTACAAAGCCGGATATTTTTTTCTTCAGGCCTTCAAACATGCCCATCATCGCCCCCAATGCTTTCAAGCCTGTAAGCTATGTCTAGAAGCACTCCCTCGAGCTTCTCCTTTTCCGAGTTGAGGTGCTCTATGAAAGCGTTTCCGCGCTTTGCGTTTTCCTCGAGAAAAGCCTTAGCGTCTGCAATGCTTTTTTCTACAAGGTACCCCGCGCCAACGTAGGTAAGCACCTTGCTGCTGTCTGTAATCTTTGTCTCTATGTAGGTTCCGCTCTCGAGATGCATCAGTATTTTCTTGTCCTTTATTTCGTCCATCTTGCCGAGGACCTCTATGTTTTTGCTTACGGCTTCTGATATGGCGGTGTAATTTGACAGTGTATCCAGTATTCCTTCGTAATCCTGCGCGTATACGCTTTGCA
The DNA here is from genome assembly GCA_049966395.1 of Candidatus Micrarchaeia archaeon. Lineage (GTDB taxonomy): Archaea > Micrarchaeota > Micrarchaeia > Micrarchaeales > CABMGC01 > JBMFUT01. Next base: position 109 of record JBMFUT010000008.1, on the reverse strand, counting down.
GGTATCTGAGCCTCTCGCCTTCCTCTTCATTGGAAATGTCAACGTTTTGTGCGGTCATTCAATCGCTATGATTTGTACTTTTCGCCTTATTAACCTTTTGCTGCGCCGC